>PUMD01000200.1 GCA_003551215.1 Clostridia bacterium
GGTATATTGTGATCCAGGGCCGCAAGCCAGTCGACCAGGTCAGCCAGGTGTTCCGGGTCATCGGTTCCGTCTGGGACAACAAGAGTGGTGACCTCCACATGGATCCCTGTGCTCACCGCAATCTCGGTGTTTCTCTTCACCACATCAAGGTCTCCCCCGCAGTGCCTGCGGTAAAAATCAGGGTTGAATCCCTTGACATCTATGTTGCAGGCATCAATCACCTGCATCAGCTTCAGCCATGGTTCTTCCCTCAGATGACCGTTGGTCACCAGCACGCTCACGTATCCAGCCTCTTTGATGCGCGAGGCCGCATCAAGCACATATTCATACCAGACGGTAGGCTCAGAATAAGTAAACGCCGCCCCCACGCACCCGCGCAAGCTATATGCATCGATCATTTTGAGCACATCACCGGGAGAAATGTCCTGCAACCGAACCGCGCTCTCATCCTGAGGGTGAGAGATGCGCCAGTTTTGGCAGAAATCGCAGCTCAGATTACACCCGTACGTGCCCAGCGAGACAACCCTGCTGCCGGGGTAGAAGTGATAAAGGGGCTTTTTCTCCATAGGGTCGACAGCAACAGAGCAAGCCCTTCCATAGCTCGCTGCTACTAGTCGACCACCGCGATTCTGCCTTCCCAGGCAGGCTCCCCTCTGGCCTTCGTCCAGGCTGCACTTGCGCGGACACAAAAGGCATTGCACTTTATCGTCGGACAATCTAAGCCAAAATTGCGCGGGGGTAGAACTCATCGGACACCTCACTCCCAATCAAGCTCCGTCCGGCTACTACCGGCCGGCCCATCTTTACCGTCCCCGGGAGGTGCAGCTGCTCATTGCTGATACCGATGCACCTCGAAACGCCACAGTTTGAGGCCTGGCTCATCTGAGGACAATCCCGCCTTACGGCAGGCCACTTCAATCTGTTCGGAGGCTGTTTCAATACCCTCAAGGTCGGGCAAAAGGAGCCCCCTGCTGCCCCCTTTCTCCACAATTACTCCGTACTTCTGCGGGTTCAGCTGCTCTGAAGATTCAATCTCCTCCGGCTTGCTGAGCACGTCAACTGAAATAGTCAACTGCCCCAGTTCGTCCGCAGTCACCGGGGAAAACCTCGGGTCCCGAAGCCCTGCACTCACAGCATTCCGGATAATCTCCTCGGCCAAAGCTGCACTGGTTGGCTCTGCTGTTCCTATGCAGCCCCGCAGCTGCCCGTACCTCTTCAGAGTGACAAAGGCTCCCGCCTGCTGCCGCAGGTCGCAGCATATATCATCAGGAACCGGCATCAGCTGGCGGTGCTTCAGGTAATGGCGCAGGGAGGCGCGAGCCAGGCTGACCGGGTCCCACCCGGATTGTTCAGAGCCGTGATTTTTCGCAAAATCCTGCGGGTTGTCGTCAGCTACCTCTACATGGGCCACCGCATATCCAACTCCAAAAGGTCCCTCGTAAGAGTATACCTTGCTCTGCGTTTTGTACTGGTTCACTGCCCCGACGGCCACCAGCATAGGATTATAACCGCACTGACCGGCCTGCTGCACAAGCTTCTCCGGCATCTCGCTGAGTTCAGCCAGATTTCCACCCCGCAGGCCCTCAACTAGTCTCTGGTCAAACTCCGGCCCCTTCGGATGATAGCCTGAAGGAGCACTGCGGCTGAGGCGGTGTGATAGATCTCCGCTTGCAACCACCAGCACCCCCTTTTTCTGCTGTTGGGCAGCCTGGTCGATCAACTGACCGAACTCGAGCAGAGACTCCCGGTCGGTCAGGGGGAGCCCCGCAAACACCAAAGGAAGCTTCACTCCATGTTCCCGAAGCTGATACATTGGCACCACTGCTCCATGGTCCAGCGGCCAACGCACAGGAGACTTCCGCAGCGATACAGGCAGCTGTGCATCAAGTGCCAACTCATTCAGCTTCTTCACAAACCCCACGTCAATCGGCATCGATACTGAAACCTGCGGCGCTCCGAAGTCGGACAGATCGCCTGCGGCCTTCTCTGCTTTCACCAACGGTATGCGCCCTCTCTCCGCTGGACCGTGCGGGCTGATCAGAAGCAGGACATCTGCCCGCAGCGTCTTCATCCAGCTGGCGAGATCGAGCATTGCCTGCCGGGTATTGCTCACTTTATCTGCCTCAGCACCTCCCACCTGGGGTATCATTATCGGCGGATGAGGCACTAAGGCTGCACCCCTGACTCCGTATTTCACGCCAGCATCACCTCACTTTTCGACGTGCTATTTCCATAATTCTGCAACAGGCAAGTGTATTATACCATGTAGAAGGCCGTGTTCTGCACACCGGGATGAATATTGCTGCCCGGCAGCCGGCTTCGCCTTATTGATAATGCTTTGCGCTGCGGCCACATACCATATTACCGGACTCTTTTCGGGGAGGAGATCAGATTGGCTGGCGAACATTCATCATTGGGTCCGAGGCGGTTTCCCATCTTCAGCGCGCCGATCGGTTTTGCCCTTTTGCTTCTGATTGCGGGAGTTTTGCTCGGAGGATATTTTGCAGCCACTGCTCCGGGAGAGCCGGCGGCCGGACCTATGCATCAGAAGATGATAGTCCTCGACCCGGGCCATGGCGGGCCCGATCCGGGGGCTCTGTCCAGGGAGGGTGCGCTGGAGAAGGAGGTGGTACTGAATATAAGCCGCAAGCTGGCGGAGTATCTTCGAAGTGTCGGCTTTCGCATTGTGCTCACCCGCACCGAAGATACAGATCTCAGCGGATTACCTGATGACGCTCCCCTGCGGGAGCGCAAGCGGGCTGATTTGAAAAATCGGGTGGAGATTATAAATGAATCGGGCGCAGATGCGGCTATCAGCATACATGCAAACGCCGTGGCATCCAGCCGCTGGTCGGGAGCGCAGGTCTTTTACCGGGCAGACCGCGCCCCCGAAAACAAATTGCTTGCCAATCACATACAGCGGGAACTGGTGCACATAACGGGAGAGACCAAACGTGATATCAACCGCTCGGTCAATCAGTATCTTCTGCAGCATGTTCAGCTGCCTGCCGTCACCGTCGAGGTTGGCTTCCTCAGCAATCCCCGGGAAGCGCGGCTGCTAAAGGATCCAGCATATCAGGGCAAAGTAGCCTGGGCGGTGACAGTTGGAATACTTCGCTACTTTGCTGCCCTGCGACGTCAATCTCCGCGGGCAAAACCAGAGTAACCCTTGTGCAGAGTACTGCACAGCACCTATCAGACCCATAACACAGCAGAAGGTCGGTCAACGCTTGGAAAATTGCGGTGCCTTTCTGGCTTTCTTCAGACCGTACTTGCGACGCTCCTTCATGCGCGGGTCTCTGGTGAGAAAACCGCGCTTTTTGAGGCGGTCCCTGAGTTCGGGCTGGACTTTCTGCAAACCTCGCGCTATGCCGTGCCGCAAAGCACCGGCCTGACCCGATATCCCTCCCCCTTTTACGTCAGCAATGATGTCGTATTCATTCACTGTGTTGGTCAGACGTAGCGGAGAAAGTACTTGTTCGCGCAGTATAGGCATTGGGAAATAATCATCAAGCTCGCGACCATTTACTTCTATGCGTCCCTCGCCGGGGATCAGGCGCACCCGTGCAGTTGACGTTTTACGCCTGCCTGTCGCCCAATGCTGAGTTTTTGCTGCCAAGGATGTCCCCTCCTTTCCGGTTAAATCTCGATTTCCATTTCTTCGGGCTGCTGTGCCTGATGACGGTGCTCCGGCCCTGCATAAACTTTCAATTTTTTGGCCATTTTTCTGCCCAGCTTTGTCTTGGGCAGCATACCCTTGACCGCCTTTTCGACAACATATTCCGGTTTGTCTTCCATTAGCTCGCCGTATGAAGTCTCCCTCATGCCTCCGGGGTATCCGCTGTAACGATAATCCTTCTTCTGTTCGGCTTTGCGACCAGTAAGGACGACTTCTGAAGCGTTGACTACTATAACGTAATCCCCGGTGTCCACGTGCGGGGTAAATATGGGCTTGTGCTTGCCACGCAAGATGTGAGCGACCCGGGCTGCCAGCCGGCCCAGGGGAAGCCCTGCAGCATCGACCACCCACCACTGACGCTCAACATCATCTGCTTTCGCCATGTAGGTATCCTTGTTGTCCATAGTCATATTGAACTGTTCCTCCTTACACATGCTCGCCACCTATGGCGACACATAATCGATTTTACATACTGCATCATACATCGTCAATCACCACCGGGCGGCGCAGCCTGGGGCCCGATCAGTACTGTACCCGGACCAGATACAACCCCTCGGGTGGTGCAGTAGGACCTGCTGCTCCTCTATCCTTGGTCCTTGTTGCCTCAGCAAACTCATCCAAACTCATAGCTCCCCTTCCGACCTCTATCAGAGTGCCTACAATACTCCGCGCCATCTTATACAGAAAGCCATCAGCAATCATATCGACGGTTATGCGGCCGCCGTCTGACTTCAAGCCCAGCTGATACATCGTTCTCACTGTACTGCTGACTGGTCTTCCACTCACCTGAAACGATGCAAAATCTCGTCTGCCGAGGAGTTGCCGCCCTGCCCGACGCATGGCACCGGTATCAAGGTTATCCCACCTGCAGTGGTAGACGTAGTTGCGGGTAAAGGGCCACCAATCCCGGGACGTCTCCACAAAATACCGATAGTGTTTGTAACGCGCCCATCTCACTGGGTCAAACTCGCGGCACACTTCCTCTGCACTTCGAACTACAAGTGACGGCGGCAGAAGCCGGTTCAAAGCTCTGGGCCACCGCTTCACTGGGATGGTCACCCTGGGGAAAAAGGTCACCACTTGCGCCAGCGCATGAACCCCCGAATCCGTCCGGCCCGCCCCGTAGGAGACAACCGGCTCCCCGTTTACTCGCTGCAGCACCTCTTGCAGAGCCGACTGCACCGAGGGGGCATTCTTCTGCTTCTGAAACCCCGAAAAC
>PUMD01000143.1 GCA_003551215.1 Clostridia bacterium
GATGAGAAGGAGGTCAGAAGTGGGTAGCGTAAAGGACTTGGAAGTGCTGCAGATGCCAACTGAAGACAGTCCGGGACGGGGACGTTTTTCCTTTTCTGACCGCTACTCCGTTTTCGATTATGGGGGCATGCCTGACGATATACCTCACAAGGGCAAGGCCCTTTGCGTCATGACTGCTTACTTTTTTGAGCAGCTGCAAAGACAGGGGATAGACACGCATTACCGCGGACTGGTTGCCGGTGGTGAAGCGAAGAAGCTGGAGGAGCTTTCCGATCCGAGCAATGTTATGGAAGTGGATCTGGTTCGGGTTATCGAGCCTACCTACCGCGACGGCACATACGATTACTCGGTGTTCCAGCGGGGATTGAGTAATGTGTTGATACCGCTGGAGATTATCTACCGAAATTACCTCCCGGAAGGCTCCAGCTTCCGTCGTCGGGTCAAGTCCGGGCAGATAAGCCTGCAGGATTACGGGCTCAACAGCATGCCATCTTCTGGCGAGCAGCTGCAGCAGCCGATATTTGACGTATCCACCAAGCTGGAAGAGACCGACCGTTACATCAGCTGGGCTGAGGCGCAGGACATCGCCGGCCTTTCCGATGGGCAGATGCGGCAAGTGAGAGAGACCCTGACGCTGATCAATCAGCTGATTACCCAACGAGCCCGGGAGGCGGGTATCAGGAACTCTGATGGCAAGATAGAGCTGGCCCTCGGTCCAGAAAGCCAGCTGCTCGTGGTTGACGCTCTGGGTACGCCTGATGAATGTCGATTTCAGCTAAACGGTTTTCACGTGGGAAAAGAGATCCTTCGCCAGCATTACCGCGGTACCAAATGGCACCAGAAGGTCGAGGAAGCAAAGAAACAGGCAGGCCCCGGCTGGCGGGAGGACCTGCCGGAACCGCCCGCCCTTCCCGATGAGCTTCGTCAGGGGGTAGCTGATCTTTACATGGCCTGCGCCAACGCGATTACCGGCAGACGCTGGTTTGATGAGGTTGGCCCGCTGGATGAGGTGATTGAGCGTCTCACCTGAGATTGTGGTGATGATTCAAAGATGGCCTGTACACTGAAATAGGGTCTTCGCCCTATTTGAATCGGGCGAAGACCCTATTTTCCGATCTGGCGCTCAGATAGGAGCCCTGTGAGTTGCAGGGGGTGCCACGCCGTGATATACTGCTCGACAATCAGGTGGAGTTATTTAGGGTTACAAAATAATATTGAGTAAAAGTTTGAGCAGTTAATTTAAACAGGGAGAGGAATGGATGAAAAATGGGGTCGGATGAGCCTCCGGAACGCGCAGAGGTAGCTGAGCAGGACGGTGAATCAGCAGGCGATGAACCCGATTTGACCTCGATGAATCTCCGTACCAGCGTGCTGACACTGGCGTTTCCCGCGGCGATGCGGATGGGATTGCACAGCGTGGTAGAGATGGTATCGCTTATGATAGTCGGCGGCCTGGGGGCGGAAGCGATTGCAGCGGTTGGTGTGGGTAAAAGGGTTGTACAGATGGCCAATGCAGTGTTTAAGGCGCTTTCTGTCGGTTCTACGGCAGTGGTTGCCAGGTACGTCGGTGCCAAGGACAGGGAGGGAGCTGACAGAGTAGTCAGTCAGTCCATTCTGTTTTCCGTTGCGGTGGGCTGTATGACTGCCATTCTCGGAGTTTTCTTTGCCCGCCAGATGATGACTGGGATGATGATATTCCAGGAAGTGCCCGACGCTGCGGTTATCGACCAGGGTGTAGGCTACATGAGGTACCTTTCCGCTTTTTATATACTCGCTTTGCCCCTTTTTATGTCCAATGCGGTAATGCAGGGTGCTGGCGACATGAAAACCCCCCTCTATCTAATGGCTTACATGAATATAACCAATCTTATCTGCGCTTATGTTTTTGTAAACGGAGTGGGACCCTTCCCGACCATGGGGGTGGCGGGAGTCGGTCTCGCAGCCGGTTGGGCGCGGGGCAGCGCCGGGTTGATTGCCGTGTGGATCTTGGCGACCAGAAGGACAGTAATAGGTTTGAATCTGCGGGAATGCCTGAAGGTGGACTGGACTCTCTTCCGCTCCATTGTCGGAGTGGGGTTCCCTGCTGCGGTGGAAAACTTCGTACGCAGGGGATCGCAGATCCTCTATACCATGATCATCGCCTATCTGGGTACGGTAGCCATGGCTGCCAACTCTATAGCCATGAGCATTCAGTCCTTCAGTTTTATGCCTGGGTTCGGGTTTGGGCTGGCGGGAACTGCCCTTGTGGGACAGAACCTCGGTGCCAAGCAGCCGGAGCGGGCAGAAGATGCTGGGTTTGAGTGTTTGAAGTGGGCTCTCGGCTGCTGCATTTTAATGGGGGCTGTTTTCTTTGTGGCCCCGCAGCTTATAACGCACCTTTATACCGACGATGTAGAAGTCATGCAGCTGACCATTTCATGCCTGCGCGTGATAGCGCTTGCCATGCCCTTTTTGGCCATGATCCAGGTTTTCTCCGGTGGATTGCGCGGTGCAGGTGATACAACTTTCGTTATGCTGGCCACCCTGATAGGAAACTGGGGCATCAGGCTTCTGGGCTCATACATTCTTGGTGTCTATTTCGGGCTGGGGCTCATAGGAGTCTGGATAGCCATGGCAGGGGATCAGATGGGACGCGGTTTGCTGCTTATGTGGAGATTCAAAAAGGGCCGATGGAAGACAATACAGCTCATCGACCAAAAAGATGAGCAGCAGGCAGTTGAGGAGCCGGCCGGTGCTGATATCCGACGGCCGACGGCTTCCGGCCGCAAGCCCGCCGGGCAAAAATCTCCTTCTCCCGTGCGGGTTCCCTCGGCGGACAGCGACGATTCCACCTGATTTTACATTCTTATACTCAGAGTGCAGGGAGGGTTTGGGCTGCAGCGTCGCCCTCCCTGTGTTCCTTTTCTACCGTTGATACGGCAGTTGTATGCTCAGCCCTGCACTGAGCAGGTGGTGTACTTCGCCCAGGGATTCGCGCAGGGCGAATTCGGCCTGTTGTCCGGTGCAGTGCCCAGTGTGCACGGCTTGCGGCTGCAGGCCTGTCAGGTGCGAGATGGTATGCTCCAGGCGGGACTCGTCGGCATCCATAAGGTGCAGTCCACCGGTGACAGAGTGGATCTGCTGTTTGCCGGTTATCTGCTGTGCGTGCACAAGAGTGTTTATCAGACCGGCGTGACAGCATCCTGTCAGCACGGCCAGGCCCGCGCAACCGAGATCAAACACCAGGGCCATATCATCGGGATCCTCATCGGGAACCATTTTTCCATCCTGCAGCTGGAAGATGCCCTCGCGAGCTGATTCGAATTCTGTGGTTCTGGGAATTGAGCCTGTGCTGTATACATGTGGGTAGATCTCGACAGGGTCTTTTGTCTGTATGATGCGGTCGGCGGGCAGGTTTTGCAGAAGTCGGGAGTCAGCCCCCACCCTACGCAGTTCCGGACGCGTGCTTATAACCTGGCGGCAGATGGTGGGATGGGCCAAAAGGGTAAAGTCGATCCCGGGCAGTCCGGCGAGTGCTTGCAGGCCCCCCGTATGGTCTCGGTGTCCGTGCGATAAAAAGACGAAATCTATGGTCTCGGGCTGTATGCCGTTGACCTGAAGATTGTGGATCAGAATCTCACCGCTTGCGCCTGTGTCAAACAGTATGCGCCTTGTCGCCATCCGGTCCCAACTGAAGTCTATGACCGCTGAGAACCCGTGCTCTGCCCAGCAGTCGCCGCCCATTTGGGCTCTGTTGCTGATCAGCACGCTAATGTTTACTTGGGTTATACTGGCTGTGTTTCGCAACGGGACCCCTTCCTTTCGGCAGATAATTCGACGGACAGGGGTGGAAAACCTCTACTCTGAAGCAGATAATTTACTGTGGAACATCTGCGGGTTTAATTTCGTCAATGATGGTGTGTGCTGGAAGGGAGGGGCTATTTTGCCACTTATCGAGGTTGAACAGCTGCGCAGGGTTTATGCCAGTGGACGGCGCGAGGTGGAAGCGCTGAGCGGCGTTTCTTTCCAGGTTGAAGCAGGAGAGTTCGTGTCGATTATGGGGCCTTCCGGTTCCGGAAAGTCCACCCTGATGAACGTGATGGGCTGTCTTGACAGGCCAAGCGAAGGTGATTACCGCATCTCAGGACAGTCCGTATCTCAGCTTGATACGGCTCAGCTGGCAGACCTGCGCGGAGGAGAGATCGGGTTTGTTTTTCAGACCTTCAATCTGATACCAACCCTGGATGCGCGCAGCAATGTGGAAGTTCCCCTGGTCTACCGGGGGTTCGGTTCAGGTGAGCGTAGCAAATGGGCTACGCAAGCCCTCCAGCAGGTGGGGTTGCAGGACAGGGCTGATCACCTGCCCGCAGAGCTGTCCGGCGGAGAACAGCAGAGGGTTGCACTGGCGCGCGCGCTGGTCACCAGACCGTCGGTGGTGCTGGCTGATGAACCGACGGGTAATTTGGACTCGGATACCAGCGAATCCATAATGCGCCTGCTGCAGGACATAAATCAAAGAACTGGTGTGACCATTATCCAGGTGACTCACGACGAGCATATGGCACGATTTGCCAGGCGGATCATACGCCTGCGCGACGGACTCATACAGCAGGATGAACAACTTGATCCCGGGGCGGTCAGAGCGTAGCGTCGGGTTTCGGAGGGATGTCTTATGTATAAAAAAGTGTTGGCGGCAGTGATTGTATTTGCCCTGGTGATAGCAGGTGGTATCTACGCCTACCGGGTCCTCCTGGCTGAAGATGAAAAAGCAGAGGGGCCTATGTATGCGGTTTCAGAGGTAGTAAGGGAGGATATGCGCGTCACCGTGGAGGGGTTCGGACGCCTCAACCCCATGTGGTCGAGTAATGTGACTGTTGACGTTGACGGCGTGCTGCA
>PUMD01000108.1 GCA_003551215.1 Clostridia bacterium
CGGTTGAGTAACGCTCTGAGCCGCTGACAAAGTGATCGGCTTAATAGCGTCTCTGCCCTCCCTCGCAGGCGTATTTCAGTTTTTGAATTCCTATCTTATTGTAGTGCCCTACTGATCTTGGGACACATCAAGCCGAATTTCGGAGACTTCTCCGGTCTCGATGCCAGCGTTCTATCATGCCGATGCTCTGCGGATGCTTGTAACTGGTGCATATGTGCTCGATCTCCAGAGTCCTCTCACGCTCGATGACCTCAACCGCTACACCTTAGCACCTCGAGCATCCCAATATAGCTCTTCTAGGTGAACTGTGAGCCGTTGTCAGTCACCAGCTTCAACTCATGCCCGCACACTCCCTGAGGGAATGCCCTCTGAACCGCTTCATCCAACACGTCCTTGGGCTCCCTTACTGCGCCCCAGAAGCGACGTCCTGCATCCGCGGGAGCCCACTGAGGCAGCGTTGGTTCGCAACATTCTATTGGCCCGTCGGATGATGAGACTGAGTATAGGCCGCAGTCTTTCATATAGCGTTTCACGGTGATACCGGGCCGCAAGGAGAATGACGCGTTACCCATCCTCAGACCTTTTCTGAGGGGTTGAAGGGATTCCCTTCTGGAGTCAGACTGAACCGACAGGTTGACCGGAGTCCACCAGGCCCACCCTACCACCCTCACCCTCTCTACCCCTCAAACCAACACAAGCGTATCTCAGTAGGTAATTCCCGAACGAATGTCAAAGATAAAAGACAACTGGAAAACTGAGCGTCGCTTCACACCGAGGAACACCGAACAGGGTGGCCGGTTTGAACCGGATTATGCAGATGCCGGGGGTGGCCTCCTTCAGCTACTACCAGAGCTTCTCCCCCTGTGTATTTTTGAGTTGCCAAACTGGGTACCTCCATCTTGCCAGCTAGAATTCCCGCATATGCCTTGTGATAATTCTCTGTCCGACCCACTGCATATTTCGGCAAATTCGGCCGGGTAGCCATAATAGGTGATCTACTAAAAGCAAACAGAAGGGGACCATATGGCCACCGGGTCTGAACGTTCAGATAGAAGGGGAGAGTCTTTTCGTAGTCTTCAGGCAACCTGACGGCACCTACGGTTTCATTCTTCGCCTTCCATTCGTCAGGTGCCTGTTTATTGATGCCTGCGCTCTCTTTGGCTTGCGATTTTTCGTTCCTGCTGGTGCTACATAAGAATACCCTAATCACATTCCTGCGGTCCGGTTATGAAGTCGGCAATGTGAGCGAACACCGCTTGGAAGCAAGCGGCATCTTCCCCGTCAATGGTTTCACAATTATAACGAGCGCTGCGACTGGCGTGGTATAAATCCTGATAGTGGTCAGATATGCTTGGCAAGCAATTATGAACTGCTTTACGCCGTTGATAATGACTGGAACAATGCAAATCTTGCTCAGCCAACTTACTCTCAATCAAATGTAAAGCTGCGTAGAATAGCGTTGTCACCACCCAATCATACGCAGGACCGCCTCGGGAATCTATGTCTTGTTCTTCCATGAAAGATGCAACTTCAAGATTTACGCAAGCCTGCTCTTTGTGCTCTTGCTGACTTGGACTCACCGTAATCACCTGATAAAGAGAGGGTCGATTCGGTCATGGATGACCCGAGAAATATCTTTTTCTTTAAGTGGTATGATTTTCAAGTCTATACGCATGCCTTCGCTGGATTCGATTTTCCTCCGAACTTCATAGATCTGATGTTGCGTGTCAAGATTCCAATCGCGCAACACAACCCAGAAACAAAAAACACCAGAAGAACATGAGCAATCATCAAACGCGATCGCTACGACATCCCCCAAGTTGCTCACTTCGGAGCAAAAACGATCTTTAATTGCTTCGACCCGCTGCGCATGTGCAACCATTTGACCCACTTTCTCTAGGTCAGTGAGCACTTCTGACCACCCGGACAGCATTAGTTCAGCAACATTCCTATAGTATGGTAAATTGTAGTATTCTATGCTTTCACGGTCTGATTCGTCCCCAATACACGAGCGGGATAAGTACATTACATCATCAGTATAAGTTAACGACGCTGTTTCTGGACGCTCGAAAACTCGGAACGACCTATCTGTTCTAGCAGGAAAAGGTGAATCATATCTGTCACATTCAGAAGAATCCGTAGTCTCGAGATGGCTCATTACTGCCCACACTCCCCAATCAACTGGATAGCTAAATCACTGTAGTATTTGTACTCAGAGCGCAGTATTCCCACGAGCTCGGAAAGGGGCAGATCCTCTTGTTCATAATGTGAATTCATGTGGATTACGACCTCAGATGAATCCCCTTTAGGATTTAGGCTTATTTTATAGTAACTATGCCCATCGGGCGCATCAGCCGAAGAAACAGTATATTTGAAATTCGGCGCCACGCCTTTAATTTGCCCATTTAACTTGCTAGTGAGATCAGACTTGAAACCCGGGAACAGTTCTGCCAATATTGCTTCGGATGGCCCCTTTATGTCGAGCACCTTTCCGAGGTTGATATACCCAAAAAAGTTCAACCCCCACGCTACGACTTTAGAGTCCGCTACCGCATCCATAGCTTTACATAGCAAGGATACAAGCTCTGCAAAAGGCAAGTCTCCTTCAGCCTTCTTCGATGATATGACAACTTTAACTCTCCTGTTCGTAAACTGTAATTGCTTGATCCCTGGATATCCCGTGAAGTCAACGATTAGAGGTCCTTCACCAGGAAGGTCCACAATCTGCGCCTCGCTCAGCTTCTCGTGGATGAGATCCCTTGATACCCTTTGTATTCTCTCATACACGACAACAATGCTAAGTCTATCCGCTTCAATCATATCATAATCACCATGCCTTTGTACTTTCTTGGATTACTGGAGCTCAGGTCAGGTGCAAAAGCAAGGCTTTACACTTCTCACCGTAACCTACAGCAAGCTAATCCCAAGCCACAGTCTGAACAGCCAGTCATTAACGACATCTATTTAGGTACTATTTGTATTCCTGATAGAGGACCAGAATCCCTGCCCATTGTCAGAAAAACAGCTTTATATTGGTAACTACGTTTCTTCCACCTTAAGGCATTCGCGAATGATATACAGGGTATCTCCCCATAAGCCTTCTTCTTCAGTGCCCGGCAGCTGGTACGACATTGCCCGCCCTATCTCCTGCTGACTCGCCTCATCAACTATGAGGATTTCGTCAAAGAGTACTTGATGCTCACCAGATTATGTTCATCACCCACCGGAGTGAAGTAAATTACTCGAGGCCCGTGCTCTTCTACAGCATACCACGCGACCTCCAAAGAGGCTGGTGAACGAAACATTGTGAGCTCATCTAAACCTCGCTGCGATGCATATTCTGAGTATTTCTAGTGATTTCGGGCAAAGATGGCCACGTTCGGAGTCTTTCTGACCCGATTTCACCACGTACGGAGTAAATGATATCGTATATGGTGTGAAAGGGGAGCCTGTTTTGCTCTCAGTGCCTGCCCAGTCCCATAGTGCCGCAACACTCGATTGTCCTGACCACACTCCCCTCGGAACATCTTCAGATATCGGTCTTAGAAGGGCTTATCGCAAGTACGGTTGCGTACTCTGCGCCTACGTGGTAAGTAACGGAACACTGAGCCGCTACGGTTGCCTCCTGGACGCTTTCCCTCGGCCGACTGACACTGAACTTACGCAGCGCCAGAGTTCACCCCAGGGTTGCAACCTACCTTCAGGGTCAGATAATCCGAACACCTACAGGTCATATAATGTGAGCAGTTACAGAGCCTTTGTCCTCGGTTGCTCTCCTTCAGAAAGCAGATGTGTACAGTACTGATTTAAGCTGACACCCTCTGCCTCAGCTTTTTCGGAGAGTTCACGGTGCAGTGACCTCGGAATGCGCAACGTGAACTTACCGCTGTAATCATATTCGCTCGGTATTGGCCGAGGAATTGATTCACCTGAATTCTGAGCTGCGTCGATCCAGGCCTCCTTAGCCTCTTGCAGCAACTCCAGAGCCTCCTGTACTCTATCAGCTGCCGCCATACACCCAGGGAGTTGTGGTATGCGTGCTATCCATCCGTCCCCGTCTTCAACACTTTCAGGTGTGATTATAACCATGTACTTGCTATCTCCAGACCCATTAAACATATTTATACATCCCCCTCAAGAAGCTCATCGATCAACTTAAGTGCTTCCCTAACGTAGGCTACTCGCAAGGGATCTTGATCGGGTAATGTCAAATAGAAACCTTGTCTTCCAGGATATTTGAAAGACTTATGGCTTCCTTTCCCCCCGGACTCCTCAAACCCAACCCTCTTCATAACCCATACTAATTCCCTTCGACTAACCGACCGGGGCCCATTTATGATGCTCTGCAAACGCTTCTGAAATCTACTTGACACCATATATGATACCACTTTCAGAGGCCGTTTTAACACCGAACACACAAATTTCAATAGAATAATGCCTCCTACGATGAACGTAGGATATCACACTGACTGCTAAACAGGCGCTCTATCTCCCTCCTGAGCTCCGAATGGCTTCCTGATCAACATAATCTTTCAGGCTGTAGTCGTCATGGAGCCATTAGGAAAATCCGCTTGCCTAGTGGCCGAGGAACACTGGTTTTCGACATAATCATAGCAGACGGAGAATGAAGCTGCAAAGATTTAGCTAAAATGTAAACCTATGCCGGTGTTTTTAGGTGGGGCAAGCGTTATTGCTTATTATCTCATGACTCATCCACTTGATTGCAGCCACGAGGCTTTCCCGTTGTACCCCCCCTCATGGTGATTTGAGGCGGAGTTTTGGTGAGTTTCGAGGCAATTTTAAAAAATTTACCTCGGTCGGGCTCCTCCCTTTTAGCTGCAAATACCATGTC
>PUMD01000028.1 GCA_003551215.1 Clostridia bacterium
CCTCAATCTCTACGCGGTAGGTTGCGACTCCCCCGTCGACCTCTGCGCGACGGGATACTCTCACCACTTCACCAGACAATTCGACATCCGGCAGGGCGTCTATGCTGATGCGGGCAATCTGTCCGGGCTTTACGCGAGCTATTTCCAGCTCATCGACTTCAATGACTGTTCTGAGGCCGGTAAAATCGGCAATTTCCACCAGAGGGCTGCCTCCGGAAACCGGTTCTCCTTCATCAACCAGCACGGCCATTATCTCTCCAGCAAGGGGTGCCTCAACTGAAAGCTCAGCGATCCTCCGCTCGGCCTGGCGAACGGCCAGCTCGGCCTGTTCGATTCGCAGCACCTGCTGCGCCATCTTTACTGAATGCCCCGGTGAAGAAAGGCTGATAAAAAGGTCACCCTCTGAAACTTTTTGCCCACGGGAATACAGGATCTCCTCCACCTTGCCTGAAGTGGATGCGTAAATCGTTTCCTCCGGTGGTTTGATAACTTCTCCCCGTCGGGCAATCTGACGTTCCCGACCCTGAATGTTTACATCGCCCTGCTTACCTGGTGCTATCAGGCCGGCAGGGTTCTCAATGGCCACAATTACCTCACTCATGTATGACGAGTTAACCGGGACGGGCTCCTCGCGAATCTCAATGACCTCACCCTCTGACTGGCCGGCAAAATCATCAAGGTATACCCTCGCCTTCATTCCCACTTCCACCCACTGCACTTCCCGCTGAGGCATCCTCACAGCCAGACTGGCTACTGAATCATCAACCACACGCCCCAGCAGGGTATTGGAAGTAACCCTGTCACCCCTGGAGACAGCAACTTCTGTCAGCCTACCATCAGCGGGCACGTGAACCGTGGTGGCATCCATGAGATCCGACGGAATTGGAGCATCAGCGTCAATTCCCAGCATATCCCTCAACTGCAGTCTGGCAGACTGCAGGTCCAGCTGCGCCCGTCGGAGCTGATCGACGTGATCATCGTTGGTCAGACGTATTATTTCATCTCTCTTTGCTACCTCATCTCCGTTCTCCACACGGATGGTTTCAACCGTACCGGAGGTACCCGCCTTTATGGTCATCTCTTCCATTGGCTGCAGGTAGGACCGGTCGGTAACCCTCACCACCACGTCATCAATGCGGGCCTCTTCTGCGATGTATTGAGGTAGGCCGGACCGCACACCCCTGACCAGCAGCATCCCACCGAAGCCTATAGCGCCCACCAGGACTGCAATCAGGCCGACCAGCAAAACCTTTCTCAAGTCAAGTCACTCCCCCTGCGTCACTGTGAACAAGTCATCTGCGGACAGACATTGCAGTCAAGTACTGACCAGTCAGTCAACCTCTTAAGACTCTACAGCACTTACCGACACTACGTCAATGCAGCAAGTAATAATGCTGTCATAATACACCTGCCAGGCACACTACCGCAAAAGGCACAGACACGGTGGCCTCTTGGGTGCAGGCACCGATATCGGGGCTTGGCCCGGCATATCCGGGGGCAGTTCAGAGGATAACTCAGCTTTGAAAGGTCCACTGAAGAGATGGCAAATTCTTGCTCGACTGCAAAGGCAGCGATGGAGTCGAATGCCCAAAGGTTGCAGCAGGCCCCGGGGGGAGGAGCCTGCTGCAGGGACTTGCTGGTGCTTCGAACTCATTGTGTTTCGGTGAGATCACCTGCAAAAAGCTGCACGATGATCTTGCCGTATCTACTGCCGCTGACCACCGCTATTCCCACAAACTCATACGAAGTATTCATCATATTGGCCCGGTGGGCACGGCTGGCCAGCAGCATTTCGTGAGCATGACTGACACACGTGTTTCCCGCCAGATTCTCTCCCACTCTGCAGGTATCGACTCCAGCATCGCGGACTCTCGCTGCCGGTGAACCCCGTTTGGGTGAGCGGTGAGAAAAATAATCCAGCTCTATCATTTCCTCTGCGTGACTGCGGGCAATCTCAGCCAACCTGTGGCTGGGCTGCAGCGGCGATAAGTCTTGCTGCTGCCGAGCATCGTTGAGCATGGAGAGAAGCTCCAGCTCCAGAGGGGAAAACAGATCTTCGGCCGCGGCTTTGTCCTCTGAATAATCAGTCTCGGCGTGCTCCCTTTCGTCTACCGCTTCAGATTGGTCCGCATACGCCACCTGCTGCACTGCCAGCAGTAAAATACACGCAGTAACCAGTATCGCCACAACTGACCAGCGGCAGCACCTATTCACCTGTCGTACCTCCCCACATCCCCCCTTAGCGCCATCTTTTGTCTCTTACCTGCTGTATCGTCAAATGCGTACAGATATTAAATGTTGGCCCCTGGCGACTGCGGGAAGGTATGAAGGGTATGAAGGGGTCGACGATATATCCTTGTGAAGGGATAAAGCTCTGAAGTGCCGCTGGCCGACAGACGGGCCGGAAATGGCGGCAGAAAGGCAGGTGAACTGGCAGCAATATCAGCCGCAGCAGGCCGCGGACACCTCATCTGCCCTGCTGCGGCAATATCGGTTTCACCGGTCACTGCATCTGAAATCGCAGCTTCTGCGTCCTGGGCATCTCTGGCAGGAAGAAATGTAACAGCGTATCTGATCCTGCTTTCTGATGCCAAATACACAGGTTGCGGACTTTTTGGGCTGCAGCACTGATCCTTCAGTCAGAGTGATCCCCGGGGAGTCGGACAGAAGGAGGCTCACGACTTTTTCCTGGTCGGTCAGCTGCCGATCTAGCTGCCCGGGAGCCATGGGGAGCGTGGCACATAATTCTTCATCAATATGTTCAAACAGGTGGGCATAGAAAGCCGGCCCCAACCGTTCACCAAAATTGTGCCACCACAGGTCGAGACCGTAACCGGCCAGGTGCAGCAAGCAAGTGCATCTGGCCCGACCGAATTCAACCACAAACCGTCTGTGTTGGGAGGTTCTCGGGCAGGGTGGTAATCTGTCGGTGGAGGATCTGGCCCGGTTGTTGGTGACCAGTCCCAGCACCATCAAACGCATGCTGAAAGAACTGCGCGAAGGGGGTGTCATCGTTCCCACCCGCGGGTACTACCGGGACATAGGTCCGGGTAGGTCGCACAAGGCAGAGGCGAGGCGGTGAAGATGTATCTCAAGGGCGCCGGGCCGACCAGGATAGCCCGGCTTATGGGACACCACTTGAACTCGATTGAGCGCTACCTGCGAGGTTTCACCCGGGTGTGGTTGAGCTCCGAGGAGGGCTACACGGCAACCCGCATAGCCCGCAACCTCACTCTGTCGGAGTCTCTGGTACGACAGTACCTCCGTCTGGCCAAGGAGTACGGTACAGAAACATCTCGGGGGGACCGCACTTTCCCGCGTTGACTCAATAAATAGATCCCCTGATACGGCCCTGCTGTACCCCCTTCGGTAGCGTGATTGCGCCGGCTGAATCTAACGGTCCTGCTTTGGGTCAAGAGCATCGCGCAGGCCATCGCCGAGGAAATTGAAGCCCAGTATGGTAAACATGATGGCCAGTCCGGGGAAAATGCAGATATGGGGTGCCCGGCGAATGAATGACCGGCCATCTGCCAGGATGCTTCCCCAGCTTGGTGTCGGCGGCTGTATACCCAGCCCGAGGAAGCTGAGCGATGCTTCCGCAAGAATGGCGGAAGCCATACCGAAAGTGGCTACCACAATTATCGGAGCCAGAAGATTGGGCAGAAAATAGCGCACCAGCAGCTGATTGTCGCGTAGACCAATGGCTCTCCCCGCCTCCACAAATTCTTGCTCGCGAATTGACAGGGAATCGCCACGAACCAGCCGGGCGTACGTTGTCCAGCCTACCGCGCCGAGGGCAATCATCACGTTGTACAGGCTCGGACCCAAAACGGCCATAATGGCAATGGCAAGCAGAATCACCGGGAATCCAAGGAAAATGTCTACCAGTCGCATGATCAGAGTATCCCAGATTCCCCCGTAATAGCCAGCCACCAATCCGAGCGCGACTCCTACCACAACACCTATGCCGACTGCAATAACTCCCACCTGCAGCGAGACGCGGGAGCCGTATATTATCCTGCTGAGCAGGTCCCGTCCTATCGTATCGGTGCCAAGTATGAAGCCGTCAGTACCCGGGCTCACCATCACCTTGCCCTCATATGGTTCTGTGGGATCGTGCGGTGATATCCACGGGGCGAAAACTGCCAGTAGCACAACCACTGAGACAATAAAGAGACCCACCACTGCCAGCTTGTTGCGCCGGAAGCGCTTCCACACCAGGCTCAGGGTTTGCTTTTCACCTCCTGCCGTACTCACCTGCTGCGTTGTATCAGTCTGTCCTTGAGCCACGTTCAACACCTCCCCGACGATTAATCATAACGCACCCGTGGGTCAAGCCACGTGTAGGCAATATCAACAAAGAGATTTGCCAGCACAAAACAGGTGGCCAGCACCAGGACCATACCCTGAACAACCATGAAATCCCGCCGGTTAATGGACGAGATTATCATCCGCCCTGCGCCCGGCCACGCAAACACAGTTTCGATGATCACCGAACCTCCCAGCAGCATTCCAAGGCGAAGTCCGAGCACAGTGACCACGGGAAGAAGGGCGTTTTTCAGAGCATGTCGGTAAATCACAATCCTCTCAGACAGGCCCTTTGCTCTGGCCGTCCGGATGTAGTCTTCCTTCAGAACCTCAAGCATGTTGGAGCGCATCAGCCTTGTTATCAAAGCAGCGGTGATAAGCCCCAAAGTGGCGGCAGGCAATACCAGGTGCCGCAGCGAACGGACGATGGGGCCAGTATCAAGCTGGGTAATCAGCACTCCAAAAGCAGCCATAAATGAACCGCCCCGTC
>PUMD01000118.1 GCA_003551215.1 Clostridia bacterium
CAATATCCGCAAATTCATAACCTACCTGCTCTCATGCAACATCGGCGAGGTGCTTTTGATGTTTGGTGCTACGCTGGTCAACCTGCCGCATCCGCTGATACCGATCCAGATTCTGCTGGTGAACCTGCTGACAGATGGTCTGCCGGCCATGGCGCTGGGGATGGAGAAGGCAGGAGCCGAGCTGATGCGGCATCAGCCGAGAAATGTCGGGGCAGGGGTGTTCGCCGGAGGGGTGATGCAGAAGATAGTAAGGAGGGGGGCGCTGATCGGGTTTACGACTATTGTCAGTTTTGTGACCTTCCTTTCTGCCGGTGCACCTCTAGTTGAGGCCCGGACTGTGGCTTTGCTGACACTGGTCATCAGCCAGCTTATTCATGCGATTGAAATGCACCAGGATGGCAGTGACCAGGCAGGTATATGGAAGAGTAATCCGTACCTGGTGCTCGCGGTGTTTTCCTCTATGGTGATAACGGCTGCTGGCATATACGTGCCGTCGATAGCATCGGTAATCGGGTTGGTGCCCCTGGAACTGAACTCAGTGTTGCTGTGTACGGGGTTTGCAGCCATCTGCCCCGTAGCGGATGCATTGCTGCCCGCATCCAGCAGGAATACTGCCGGCGGCTGAGCCTCCGGACCGGGCAGGTTGGGCTGCAGCTGTTGAGGTGGTAGAATTAACTTGATCGTGATTGCAGGCGCGCAAACACACTTACCTCATACGAGTTGAAAAGAGGTTGAAACGACGATAATGAGACTGTCTTTTGTGAAGATGCACTCAGCAGGCAATGATTACGTATACATCGACGGATTTAAAAAACGGATGCCTCAGCTTGACTGTTCTGCGCTGGCCCGGTGGGTGTCAGACCGTCACCGGGGGGTAGGTTCAGACGGCCTGATAGTTTTGCTGCCTTCTGAGAGGGCTGACTTCCGGATGCGCATCTTCAACGCTGACGGAAGCGAAGGGGACATGTGCGGAAACGGAGTGCGCTGTCTTGCCGGGTATATCTGGGGAGACGGTTTGACCGGTGACAGCGATTTTTCAGTGCAGACCCGTGACGGGCTGGTGAATTTGAACGTCTCAGCCCGCAATGATTGCATATGGGTTGAGGCGGAGATGACTTCGCCCCTGTTCCGACGTGACAGCATTCCCATGCTGGGACCTGCAGACACCGTCTGCCTCGGCGAGCAGGTAGAGGTTTTGGGAGTCAAGATTCCCGTCTACGCCGTGCGGGTGGGTAATCCTCACTGCGTCATCTTTGTGCAGGATCCAGACCGGGTAGACCTGAACACGCTGGGTCCGGTATTCGAGAGGCATCCCATCTTTCCCGACAGGACCAACGTTGAGCTGGCTGCCCTGCAGGATCGAAATAGTATTGCGGCACGAGTATATGAGCGTGGCTCCGGTATTACGCAGTCATGCGGGACAGGGGCCTGTGCCGTGGCGGTAGTTGCCATCAGAAGGGGACGTTGTGATTCACCTGTCGCGGTAAGGATGCCGGGGGGATGCCTTCACGTTGAGTGGGACGGTGCCCGGGAACTGATTCTGTCAGGCCCGGTTCACGAAACTTTCAGGGGTCTGATGCAGGTGCCGGACTCCCTTGTTGTTGGTTACGAAAGCGAAAACAGCCCTGAGAGGGATATCGATGTCTGATGGAGGGCATGTGATATGAGCCTTTTTGCGCTTCGCCATGCCAATCGATTGCGGGAAGTGCTTCGGGCACTTGTGGTGCACGGTTACGGACACATTGCCGAGCGGCTGCCGCTGCCTTTCCGTCTTCCATTTACTCGGGGCAGCGAAGCCCAATCTCGCACCGCTTTGGCACGTGAGACCCGTCAGGCCTTCGAGAAACTGGGCCCTACCTTTGTGAAAATCGGCCAGATGCTCAGTACCCGCCCCGACCTTCTGCCGCCTGAGTTCATTGACGAGTTCGAGAAGCTGCAGATGCACGCCTCAGAGGTTCCCCTGTCGGAAATAAACGAGGTGCTCCGTAGTGAGTTCGGCTGTGAACCAGAAGAGGTTTTTTCTGACTTTTCTCCCAATCCCATAGCATCTGCTTCCATCGCTCAGGTGCATCAGGCCGTTTACCGCGGGCAGGAGGTAGCAGTTAAGGTACAACGTCCCGGCATTGAGGAACTGATTGAAAAGGATACCGAGATTATCATCATGCTGGCTGATCTAATTGATGAGCATATTCGACGTGCGGAGGTGTATAATCTGCCTCAGCTGGCCAGAGAGTTTGCCAGAAATATAAAAAAAGAGCTGGATTTTTCGCGTGAGGCAGACAGCATACGGCGGTTTCGGCGTGGATTTGCCGGGCAGCCCGAAGTGATTATCCCGGAGGTATTTGCAGATGCATCGACCCAAAGAGTGCTGACCCTGCGAAGAATTGAGGGGCAGCGGCCGGATGAGCTTGAGGGCTTGACCAACCGGCAGCGAAAGGAACTGGCCCATCTGGCACTGGATCTTTGCTTTCAACAGATCTTCTCCATGGGCATTTTTCATGCCGACCCCCACCCGGGAAACCTGCTCATAGTCCAGAGTGAGAAGCTGGCCCTTTTGGATTTTGGTACGGTTGGTATGGTTGATGAGCAGACCAAGAGTGATGTTTCGGATGTGCTTTTGGGAGTGTTGGACCGGGATTACGATGTTCTGCTGGACGTCCTGCTGGAGATAAGCCGGACTTCTCCTGCCACCGTTGACCGTCCCAGAGTTAAGCGTGAACTCATGGAACTGGTTGAGTATAACCTGGACAAGTCCCTGTCCAGCTTGCGGATCAGTGAAGTCATATTCTCCCTGATGCAGCTGCTTCAGCGCCATCAGATTACCATGCCATGGGCATATGCTGCCCTGCTGCGAGCGGTGGCAGTTGCTGAATCTACCGGTCGCATGATCTACCCTGACCTGAACATTTCCGAAGAAGTCAAGCCCTATGTTAGAGAGGCCTTATTTCACCGCTGGATACCATCACGCTGGTGGCCGTCGATGGCCAGCAGGGCAAGCCGGGTGGTCCGCCAGGTAGTACAGTGGCCCAGACAGATAACTGCAATCCTGGATCGCGCCGAGAAGGGGGATCTGGTACTGCAGTTCCGCCATGTAGGGCTGGAGTCGTTTGTGCGGGGACTGGAGAAGATCGCTTACCGGTTGATAGCAGGTATGATCATGGCTGCGCTGATCGTTGGAGGCTCACTGATCATTGGGGTCGATCGCCCTCCCTTTTTATTCGGGTACTCTTTTCTGGGTGTTTTTTCGTATTTTTCGGCAGCAGTTTTAGGGGTCTGGCTGCTGTGGCAGGGAAGGAGGTAACTGGGGGTATGATCTGCAGCATGACCGGCTTCGGACGGGCCGATCATTCGTCCAACGGCGTGGAACTCACCATAGAAATCCGTACGGTCAACCACCGTTTCTTGGAGGTTTTCGTTCACCTTCCGGAGGAGACACCGCGGATGATAGAGAAGGTCATACGTGATGAGGTGGCAGATTCTCTCGACCGTGGGCGGGTTGATGTGCATGCGGATTTGAACATATTTGCAGCTGACGGGCAGTGTGTAAGGATTGACAGAAATTTAGTGCAGCAATATCATAGTTCCTTGAAAGAGCTGGCCAGTTCTCATGATCTGGAGGTCGCCGCCTCAATTTTCGACCTCGTTCAGCTTCCCGGGGTCGTACAGATACAAAAGAGGGAGTTGGTAGCATCCCAGCTGCAGGAGGCCTTTGCGGCTGCCACCAGAGGAGCGCTGCAGCAGGTGATGCAGGCTCGTCAGGAGGAAGGTGGCAGGCTGTCTGAGGCGCTGAGACAGCTCAGTTATGACTTTGAGCAGTCTCTGACATGCCTGCAGTCCCGGGCGCCAGACATCGAACGCAAAAGATATCGGCAGCTGGTGGAAAAGGTGGAGGCTCTGCTGGCGGAGGAGGACCTGACTGCCGGGCACCTCGACGTCAGTGGTGAGGTGGCTATGGCCGTTCAGAAAACCTCTGTAACTGAGGAGTTAGACCGGCTTGACAGCCATCTGAAGCGCCTGCGCCGACTTCTGGATGAAGGGGGAGTGGTGGGCAGACAGCTGCAGTTTGTGGCGCAGGAGATGTGGCGTGAGACCAATACTGTATCGGCTAAAGTGGCTGATGCAAATCTCAGTGAAGTTGCTATCAAAATGAAAAACATCCTAGAGGACGTACGAGAGCAGGTGCGGAACATAGAGTGAATCTGTACGGCGGCCGGAAGAATGGGAGGTAAATAAAGTGAGCAACATAGCTTTGGTGAATATTGGCTTCGGCAACATGGTGTCGGCCAATAGGATAGTGGCGATAATCAGTCCTGAATCTGCTCCCATCAAAAGAGCGATCTCTGAAGCCCGGGAGGACGGTTCTCTGGTCGATGCCACCTACGGCAGGCGTACGCGTGCGGTTATCATAACCGACAGCGATCACGTCATATTGTCGGCAGTTCAGCCCGAAACGGTGGCCAACCGCCTACACGAGCAGCAGGAATGTCAACCTGAGGAGTGATCCCTAATCAGGGGGGATTGCAGTGGCACAGGAGGAACTTTCGTATGATGAGTTGTTGAGGCGTGCGGGTAGTAAGTATTCTCTGGCAGTAGCGGTAGCCAAGCGAGCCCGTCAGATACATGATGATGCCGAAGTGCTGATCGACAGCGATTCGAAGAAGCCGGTTACTGTTGCCCTTGAGGAATTCGCCCGAGGCAGGTTGGGCTACAGGGTTACAATGCCGGATGGAGAGACGGAGACCTGGCCCAGGCACCCTCAATCCCGATCCGAGGAAGATACAGGCAGCTGATGGGCGCTTATGGTACTGACTGTATAGGAGAATCTGCTGCCGCAGGCAGATAGATTTGGAGGCTCAGCTTTGAGCAAGCAGATAATGGATCTACCAGGGAAAACGATTCTTTTTGGGGTTACCGGGGGGATAGCCGCTTATAAGGCGGTGAACGTGGTCAGCCATCTGCGCAAAAGGGGAGCCGAAGTTTGTGTTGTTATGACGGAAGCGGCAGAGGAATTTGTGACGCCCCTGACCTTCCGCACTATATCCGCCAATCAGGTCCACACGGACATGTTTGATGAGCCTCATCACTACAATCCCCGCCATATATCTCTGGCGGAAAAAGGTGATCTGCTGGCGGTGGTCCCTGCCACCGCCAACATAATCGCAAAGGCCGCCAACGGCATCGCTGATGACTTTCTCAGCACGTTGATGCTGGCCTTTCCGAAAAGGAAGGTTTTTGCTCCAGCCATGAATCATCACATGTGGTGTAATCCGGTCACTCAGGACAACGTAAGCAGGCTGCGTGAGCGGGGAGATATAATAGTCGAACCGGATGAGGGTCGGCTTGCCTCCGGAGCCGTTGGTAAGGGCAGGATGCCTGCTCCCGGGGCATTAGCTGATGAAATAGCGTCGGCTTTCTTCTCCGACTCAGCCCTCTGTGATTGGCGCGTTACCGTAACAGCTGGCCCGACCAGGGAGCACTTTGACCCGGTTCGTTACCTGTCCAACCCGTCCAGCGGCAAGATGGGGTTTGCCCTGGCTCAGGCTGCGAGGGAACGGGGGGCTTCGGTGCATCTTATAAGTGGACCGACACAGCAGCGGCCGCCAAGAGGAATCGAGACTACTCGCGTGGTTTCTGCTCATCAGATGCGGGATGCCTGCCTGCAGAGCTGGCAGGATACGGACATACTGCTGATGGCAGCTGCCGTCTGTGACTACGCGCCCCAGCAGTCGGCGAAGGACAAACTGAGCAAGCGTGAGGCAGACGAGGAGCATCCGCTCGGCAAGGTGCTCAGAACTCCCGATATACTGACGGAGCTTGCCGAGCAAAAAGGCAACCGTTTCGTTTTGGGTTTTTCTGCTGAAACTGACCGGGATGCAGGCTGCGAAAAAGCCAAGCGTAAGCTTCAGGAAAAGAATCTGGATATGATTGCCCTCAACTTTGTTGATGGCGACGTGGGGTTCGCCTCCGATGACAACCACTGTATTCTCATTACGGGACAGCGCCATGAAGAGCTGCCGCGGATGCATAAGCTTCCGCTTGCCCGCCTGATCGTGGGGAGAATCGTCTCCGAAATCTGCGGTGTGTCGAGCACATCCCGCGGGTGCTGATGAAAGGTCGATATACCGTGGCCAGATATGCCAAGGTCCTGGTAGATGCGGTACTGCAGGCTGACCGGGTCCTTTCCTCCGGATGGCGTCTTTTTGACTATTCGGTTCCTGACGGCTTAAAAGACCAGGTCAGGCCCGGTCAGATGGTGGAGGTTCCTTTTGGCCGACAGACGGTTATGGGGGTTGTCGCTGAACTGTCTGAGAAGACCGAGATGAGCCCCGGTAAAGTGCGGGACATCGATAGTCTCTTATCGGAATCTTCGTTATTGTCGTCCAAGCAGCTGCAGCTTTGCAGCTGGATTACCCGACGATATCTCTGCAGCGCCGCCGAAGCCGTGAGGCTGTTTCTGCCCCCCGGCCTCAGGCACACCGGAAGCGCGGGACCCCCGAAAGCAAGGCGCCTTGTGGTCACTGTGGATAACCTTGAGGATGCCTGTGAGCAGCTGGGCAGGGCTGTCAAGCAGCGAACAGCTCTCGTGTTAGCTTACCGCGCCGGGGAACCGCTCACCAGAAAGGGGCTGGCGGAACGTGCCGACTGCAGCCCTTCGACGGTAGACAGTCTGGTCAACAAGGGCTACCTCGAGTGGACAGAGGTATCGTTGAGCAGCCGGCCTTACGGCACCGATTGTGCCGAGCAGGATGAGGAGCCCCCGAATCTGACCAGACACCAGGCATCAGCGCTTTCCGATATCACCGCAGGCATTGAAAGTCAGCAGTTCGTGCCCTATCTTTTGTACGGGGTGACGGGAAGCGGAAAGACAGAAGTCTACCTCAGGGTGATAGACCAGGTACTGTCGCGCGGCGGCGGCGCCATTTTACTGGTGCCTGAGATATCGCTGACTCCTCAGATGGTAGACAGGGTGCGGGCAAGACTTGGCGATACGGTGGCTGTGCTGCACAGTGCCCTTCCCGAAAGGCAGCGGCGTGATGAATGGTACAGACTATTCGCCGGCGAGGCCCGGGTGGCTCTCGGTCCGCGCTCAGCCGTGTTTGCCCCCTGTGATGACCTGGGGGTCATAATTCTGGATGAGGAACATGAGACCAGCTACAAGCAGGACAGCAGTCCCAGGTATCACACGCGGGAAGTGGCGCTGAAACGGTGTCAGCTGACGAAGGCTGTCACTATCCTTGGTTCGGCCACCCCTTCACTTGAGAGCTTTTATCGTGCGCGCTCTGGCCGCACCCATATCAGCACCCTGCCCAATCGGATCGATGACCGCCCAATGCCCACTGTCGAGCTGGTAGATATGCGTAAAGAAGAAAGAAGACAGGGGCATAAGAGCATCTTCAGCCGGCGGTTGATGGACGAGATGAAGGACCGCCTGCAGCGGGGGCATCAGGTGCTTTTGTTTTTGAATCAGCGCGGGTACTCTGCCTTTGTCATGTGTTCTGAATGCGGTGAAGTTGTTGGCTGTCATAGATGCAATGTGAGCATGACCTACCACAGGGATGCAAGGGCACTGAAGTGTCATTATTGCGGGAGAACTCAGGCTCCTCCTGAAGTCTGCCAAAATTGCGGGGGGCGGGAGATCTTCCGCGGGGGTACGGGAACTCAGAAGGTGGAGGCGGCGGTCATCTCCTCTTTCCCCGGGGCAACGGTTGAACGTATGGACACTGATGCGGTTCGGAAACGCGGAAGGAGAACTCAGATCTACCGCGCCTTCTCGCGTGGAGAAGTTGATGTGCTGGTGGGTACGCAGATGATCGCCAAAGGGTGGGACATTCCCTCAGTAACTCTGGTTGGAGTGATTGACGCCGATATCGCCCTGCACTTCCCCGATTTCCGCAGCGCAGAGAGAACTTTTCACCTGGTAACCCAGGTGTCTGGCCGATGCGGTAGAGGCGATGACCCCGGACAGGTGGTGGTGCAGACCCGGAATCCGGACCATCCGGCCCTGCAGTTTGCCCAGCGCGGTCAACTGCATCAGTTTTACTCCCGTGAGCTGCAGGAGCGAAAGGAGACCCATTATCCGCCTTTCAGCCGTCTCGCCAGAATCATCATCAGGGGAGATAGCGAACAGATGGTGAAAATGTGGGCGGAAGAAATAAAGAGAAGGGTGCAGGATGTACAGGATGAACACCAGGGGAGCACACTGGAAGTTTTGGGCCCGGTATCGGCACCTATTGACCGATTGCAGGGGCAGTACAGGTGGCATTTGTTCGTAAGATCAGGGGGTCTGTCGGTCATGCTTAACCATCTGAAGGAAACGCTGGGCGGCATGAAGAGGGGCAGAGACGATCCTCGAATTGTGCTGGATATAGATCCGGTTCAGATGCTGTGAGGAGCCTGCTTCAGCTGTCCGCCTGGTAGCCTTGATGTGGGGATTTTCACGACACGCAGTCCCCTTTCGGGCGGTAAATGGTTACAGTAAAAATGCAGTTGCTGTAAATTTGCTTAATCAACGCGTCGAGATGCTGTCCGCGTGAGGTTCTCTCGCCGGATGAGGAGGGTGGATGCCATGCAAATTGTAGGCTCTATAACACCACCGGAGCAAAGGATGGATATTCGCAGAGCAGATGAGGATGAGGTTCTCAGGCAGGAATCCCGTCCGGTCAAACATTTCAACCGCGCCCTCGGTGAGCTTCTCGACAGGATGAAGGCCACGTTGGCCCATCACCGCGGGGCGGGTTTGGCAGCCGTACAGGTGGGAGTACCCAAAAGAATCATCCTGGTTTCTGACGGCGATGATCTACATGAGCTGATCAACCCAGAAATTATTGCTAAAAGAGGCAGTGAGGAAGCCTTTGAAGGATGCCTGAGCTTGCCCGGGATAATGGGCGAAGTGAATCGACCCACTGAGGTACGTCTGCAGGCCTACGACCGACAGGGCAAAAAAACCTGGCTGGACGCGCAGGGGTGGACGGCCCGTGTGGTCTGTCACGAGATGGATCATCTCGATGGCGGCATATTCGTCGACAAGAGCGAGAGACTGGTCAGGATGCCTGCTTATACTCAAATGCGACTCGTCTTCATGGGAACGCCTGAGTTCTCTGTCCTTCCCCTGCAGCGCCTGTTAGAGGAGAATTGTCAGGTTGTCGGCGTGGTTACCGCTCCGGACCGTCCGAGGGGTAGAGGGCAGAAAGAAAGGCCGTCCCCCGTAAAACACGTAGCACTCGAGCATAACATACCGGTCATGCAGCCCGGCTCATCGGCCGATGAGCCAGAATTGATCCAGCATCTTGAGTGGCTTGAGCCCGACCTCATAGTGACCGTTGCTTACGGTCGGATTCTCAGAAGTGACATACTCAATTTGCCCAATAAGGGGTGCGTTAACGTACATCCGTCCCTTTTACCGAAGTACCGCGGGGCCGCCCCGCTGCAGAGGCAGCTTCTCGATGGCGTACAGGAAAGCGGCGTCACCACATTCTGGATGGATGAAGGCACAGACAGCGGACCGATTATCCTTCAGCGCACAGTCGAGGTCAGTGGGGAGGAAAATGCCGGCGACCTGCATGACAGGCTGGCTGAGGTCGGGGCCGATGTACTGATTGAGTCTCTGGATGCCATTGCGCGCGATGAGGCCAAATGCCGCCAACAGGATGATGAGCTGGCCACATATGCACCCAAAATAACCAAAGAAGAGCTTCAGATAGACTGGAGGCGACCTGCTGAAGATGTAGTGAATCAGATACGTGCCTTCAGCCCGAAGCCGGGAGCCTGGACGAAGTGGAAGGGGCAGAGGTTAAAAATCCTGCGGGCAGAGTATGACTGCGCACCGGCTGGCGGCGAGCCAGGGCAGATTGCTGATTTGGCGCATGACGGCATCAGAATCAGCACCCCTGCAGGGACATGCGTTGTGACCAGAGTACAACCTGCCGGCAGTCGGGCTATGGACGTGAGGGATTTCATCAACGGCTACGACCTGGAGGTCGGCGATATTCTGGGTGAGTGAGAAGAGGGGCGGCTGGCATGAATGGGTATACATGAGCGCCAGGACCTGACAGATTCGGCTTGCGCAGATCTTACCCCGCAGAACAAGCGGCTTTTTGTCTGGATGTGCGGGTCGGGGGCACTTGCACTGTCCGCCGCGGGAGCCGTGCTTATTTATCTGCTGATGAGGCACACAGAGGAAGTCCGGCGGCTGCTCATTGCTGTTTTGGGGTTGGGGGCAATTGCCTTTTTGCTGCTGGCCGGGTTGTCCCTGGTTACAGTGGTGATTATAGTATTAAGCGGACGAACTCTCGGCAGGTGGGGGCAGACCGTCCGGCTGTTTGCCGTGCGGCTGCTGCTGCCGGTGGCAACGCTGGTAGGCGGGATGGTAGGGCTGGGCAGTGATGAAGTGCGGGGTTCGTTTGTGGCGGTCAACAACTCAATGGTGAGCACAGAATGCTCTGGTTACCGGACTGACGAGATTTTGCTGCTGCTGCCGCGTTGTCTGCAGTGGGCAGATTGCCCTCACAAAGTGAGCCAGGACGTCAGCCGCTGTCAGGGATGTGGAAAATGTGCGATAGCCGATATACTAACCGTCTGCCGGGAAAGAGGAGTGGATGCTTACGTTTCAACAGGCGGTACTCAGGCGCGTATCGTTGTAGAGAACACGCGACCGAGGGCTATTGTCGCGGTTGCCTGCGAACGCGAGATAACAGAGGGAATACGTGACGTCGGAGGTATCCCTGTGCTGGGTGTTGTGAACCTGCGGCCGGAAGGCCCCTGTTTTAACACCGACGCTGATGTCCATACGATCGCGGATGCGATAGACATCCTATCGAAAGACTAGGAGGGAGAAGAAATGTTCTGGTTTCATCCCAGCTATTTCCTTTTCATACTGCCGGCACTGCTGCTCTCAATGTGGGCACAGGCCAAGGTGAGGGGAGCCTTTGAGAGGTATTCACAGGTCCGCGCCCGTAGGGGAGAAACTGGAGCTGAGGTAGCCAGACAGATCCTGCAGGATGCTGGCATACACGATGTTTCTGTAGAGATCACTGATCGGGGAACACTTGGTGATCATTACGACCCAAGGGACAAAGCGGTCCGCCTTTCTGAGCAGATATACCACCGTAGCACGTTGGCTGCACTGGGTATAGCCGCACATGAAGCGGGGCACGCAGTACAGCATGCAGGTAATTACGTATGGCTGGGCATGAGGAACGCCATTATACCAGTGACGCAGTTTGGATCGCGCATGGCCTTCCCCCTGTTTTTTGTGGGGTTTCTTTTTCGGGGAGATATGGGCTCGACGCTCATGACAGTAGGACTGGTACTGTTTGGTGCAGTCGTGGCTTTTCAGTTGATAACCCTACCTGTTGAATTCAATGCTTCCGCCAGGGCACTTGAACTGCTTCAGACCGGTGGATACGTCACCAGGGAGGAACAGGACGGTGTCAGAGAGGTTCTTAACGCTGCAGCACTGACCTATCTTGCCGCTGCACTGATGGCTATAATGCAGTTTTTGCGGCTGTTTTTGATGCGAGGACGTCGACGCTGATGGAACTGATACTTTTGCTTTTGGTATGGGTAGCTGCTCCAGCACTGTTTTTCCTGTTGTTTTTTTTGCCACTGATGTTGATGGCGCGTAGCCTCAGCGATCTCGTCCTGATACCCAGGCAGATCTGGATGATAGCTGTAAATAGGAGGCTCAGAAGACACCATGCTCTGGAGCATGCCACGATTAATATTCTGGAGCAGCGGTACGGTGTAAAAGGACTGGTTGGCCTGTCCCGGGAAGACGGCTTCATAATCCGCGGCTGGTCCGATCCCCGAATACTGCAGCAGGCTGCTGAAGAAGGGCTGATTCGCCTCTCACGCGGCCAATGCGAGCTCGCCGTTCACAGACGGTGCGGGACCAGCAGAGCAGCAGCAAATTTCGCCTCTGCGGCCATGGTGCTAGCTATCCTTTTGTTCTGGGGCCGGCTCGAGCTTATAACCGTCCTACTGGCAGGAGGACTTCTGGTCTTGCTTTCTCCGGGGCTTGGGGTCCTGATGCAGAGATACCTGACCACCAGCTGTGACGTAAGCGGCTTGACAATAGCTGGGGTTGCCCCCGTTTCGCGGCAGCGGCCGGCATTTCTGTTTGGCATGCTGTTTTCCCAGCCGCGGCCGACTACGTATTTTGTGGCTACCGAGGACCGGGGTCACAGCCGTAAAACAGACGACATAATCCAGCGGCATTGAGAGGCAGAAGATATCTATGGGCTCGCAATCTACTCCGCGCACAACAGCATTATGCATCCTAAACAGGGTGGACAGTGGAGCGTGGGCTGACCAGCTGTTGAGGCGCCATCTTACCGCAGACCGTTTCGATGCAAGAGACAGAGGGTTCATCACCGAGCTGGTCTTCGGGGTGCTGCGTCACCGCATGCTTTTGGATCATTATCTGGCTCAGTTAAGTGATCGTCCACTGCAGAGACTGGACCACGCAGTATTGAATGCCCTGCGCATGGGAGCCTATCAGATTCTGAACCTGAGAGTGCCCGCTTACGCTGCCTGTGACAGGACGGTCCGTAGTGTGCAGGAGGTGGGACTGGGTCGCGCTAAAGGCTTTGTCAATGCGGTTCTGCGCTCACTTGTGCGGCAAAAGGACCAACTCCAGCTTCCCCCAAGGGATAAGGACCCGATTCGCTGGCTTGCTGTAAAGGAGAGCCACCCGGAATGGATAGTACGAGAATGGGTGCAGCGGTTCGGCTGGGAGCAAACTGAGAAGCTTTGCGCTGCCAATAACGCGCCTCCAGAGGTCAGTCTCAGGGCCAACCAGCTGAAAAACACGAGGGAGGAGCTGGCCGATAGGCTGAAAAAGCAGGGCATCTGCGTACGCCCTTCTCCCCTGACACCCGATGGGCTTCTTTATCGCAATGGCGGTCTGCCCGGTGACCTGGAGGCTTTCCAAAAGGGGATGCTGTCGATACAGTCTCAGTCTTCTCAGCTGGCGGTGCAGGTATGTCCCGTAAAAAAAGAAGACAGGATCCTGGATCTGTGTGCAGGTCGGGGAGGGAAAACGACCTACCTCGCAGAAAAGATGGGTGATGCAGGCGAAGTCGTTGCGGTGGACCGTCACCGGGGTAAGCTGGATCAGCTGGTACAAGAATGCGATAGGCTGGGCATTGAATCGGTTCGTACCCGCTGTGCTGATGCAACCTCCCTCACGCCTGAGGACGTTGGGTTGTTTGACCTGGTATTGGTTGATGCTCCGTGCAGCACAACGGGGAATTTTGGACGGAGGCCCGATGCTCGCTGGAGGAAATCTCCCCGGTTGGCAGATAGGCTCTCGGAGCTGCAGGACCAGCTTCTGCGAGCGGCGGCTCAGCTGGTGAAGCCCGGCGGCTTTCTGGTTTACTGCACCTGTTCCTTGCTGGTGCAGGAGAACGAACAGGTTGTCAAGCGGTTTGCGACCGGGCATGGCGATTTCACCGGAGATGACTTTGGTGCGGATCTTACCAGCAGGATATCCGCGGACACTGAGCATCCTTACCGCGTTACCTTGCTGCCGCATCTTCACGGAACCGATGGTTTTTTTATGGCGCGATACCGACGGAGAGCCAGGGGGTAGGCCATGACAGAGATGCTCCTTGATCAGAGTCGCGAGGAAATGGCCAAATTCTTCATAAGTATGGGACAGCCAGAGTTCAGGGCCGAACAGCTGATGGAATGGATTTATCAGCACAGGGAAACCGATTTTTACCAGATGACGAACCTGCCCAAGGATCTCCGAACGAGACTGAGTAAATTCGCCAAGGTCACCGATGTAATGATTGAACAGCGGCTGGTGGGTAAGGGCAGTGAGGGAGAGAAGTATGCCTTCCGTCTGGGTGACGACGAGATTGTGGAAGCTGCATTGATGCGTTATTCTCACGGTACCTCTCTGTGCCTGTCAACACAAGTTGGCTGCTCAGTTAGGTGCCCCTTTTGCGCCTCAGGGGCGGAAGGTTTGCTGCGGAACCTCAGCACTGCAGAGATATTGAGTCAATGGCTGCTGGTCCAACGGCAGCTGGATGCCCAGAATGAGAGGATCAGTCACGTCGTCTTTATGGGGATTGGGGAACCGCTGCACAATTACGATTCAACGGTCAATGCGTTGAGGCGCCTGCACTCTCCAGATACAGGAGCGGGGATCAGCTACCGGAGGATGACTGTCTCGACGGCCGGCGTGGTTCCCCGAATCAGGGAGCTAGCCGGGGAGGATATGCCCGTGACTCTAGCAGTCTCGCTGCATGCTCCCAATGATTACCTTAGAAACAGGCTGGTCCCGATAAACGGTCAATTTCCTCTGGACGAGGTCATCGAGTCCTGTCAATATTATACTGACAGGACGGGAAGAAGAGTAACGTTTGAGTATGCTATGATCAAAGGAGTCAACGATCATCCGGAGCTGGCGCGGGAGCTGGCGATTCTCCTTGAGGGGATGATATGCCACGTGAATCTAATTCCCATGAATCCTGTTGCCGGCACCGATTTGTCTCCAGCAGACCGGTCCTCTGCTGACGAATTTGCCGAGGTTTTGCAGATGATGGGGGTAAAAGTGACGATCCGTAGACAGATCGGATCAGACATCGATGCAGCCTGTGGACAGCTCAGGCGCCGATTGGTTGATTAGAACTCATGCCGGTTGATTCCGGTTTTTGAGGTTAGAAACTGACGCCACTTTTGAGAGGGGTACCGCCGGTGATAGGATACGTTCTTGGGGGTCGCTACGAAATCCAAAGACGTCTGGGAGCGGGCGGCATGTCCATCGTCTATATGGCCCGCTGTACCTACCTCAACCGGCAGGTCGCCGTCAAGGTGCTGAGGAAGCGTTACGCAGAGGATGAGGAGTATCTGCGCCATTTCCGGCGGGAAGCCCAGGCGGCTGCGGGCCTGTCGCATCCCAACATTGTGAATGTCCACGATGTGGGTGAGGAGCCGGAGGAATCGCTTTACTACATAGTCATGGAGTACGTATCAGGACAGAGCCTGAAGGAGATCATCGCCCGCGAGGGCAGCCTTTCCCCTCAACAGGCGGTGGAGTTCACCGATCAAATACTCAGGGCCCTGCAGTGCGCTCATAACAAGGGTGTCATTCACCGCGACATCAAGCCAGACAACATCATCATCGATGAAGAGGAGCGGGTCAAAGTAACCGACTTCGGCATTGCGCGTGCTCCAGAAGGGGGCACCATGGTGGCAGAAGATAGCGGCCGGATCATGGGGTCGGTCCACTATATGGCTCCCGAACAGGCGCGGGGACGGGGTACCAATCAGGAGGTTGACCTGTACAGTACGGGGGTCGTATTGTACGAAATGCTCACCGGCAAACTGCCATATGAGGCAGATTCCCCGATGAGAGTTGCCCTCGAGCACGTGCGCAAGCCAGCCCCGCGAGCTTCTGAAGAGAATCCTGCCCTGGGGGAAGGCCTGGATGAAGTGATAATGCGTGCCCTGGCCAAGGATCCGGGCAGGCGGTATTCCGACGCGGACAGCATGCGCAGGGATCTGCAGGCAGTTATGCGCGGAGACAAACCTGCAGGCGGTGGACTTACGGAGGAAAAAGCTGGCGATACCAGGGATGTCAGTGAGATCTCCGACGAGTTTTTCGGAAGCAGAAACAAGAGTCAGACAAGCGGCACAAGGCAGTCACGCAGTGAAGAAAAATCTCAGTCTCACCGACCTCGCCTGCGCATCTCTTATGTGTGGATCCTGCTGCTTTTGGTTTTTGCTGCCGTGGTAGGCTACAGCGCTTACTGGGTCTGGGACTGGTATAATGTCCCCGTTGTTGATGTGCCCACCGTTGTCGAGCTGAGGCTATCCTCAGCGGAGTCCGTACTTGATGAACATGGCCTGCGCGCTGAGGTGATTGCCTCGCAGCACCATGAGGAGATTCCCGCCAATCATATAATCTCTCAGCAGCCGCCGCCGGGCGAACCGGTGAGGCGCGGACAGATGATCCAGCTAACCGTCAGCGAAGGACCCCACTGGATAGAGGGAGGCGTTCCTGATGTAGTGGGTCTTACCCGACTGGAGGCAAGAGTTGAGCTGGAAAATGTGGGCTTGGAGGCGGAGTATTCGGAGCGCTACCATGACGAAGTCGCAGCCGGACGGATAATCGACCAGGTACCCAGCGAGGGTACCCGAGTACAGCGAGGAACCGTGGTCCAGCTGGAAGTCAGCAAGGGAATTGAGCCAAAGCCCTTCGCCCTACATGGGTACGTGGGCAAACTTATCGATGATGTTCTGGATGACTTCGAAGAACTGGGACTCGAGAGCAAAATAGTCAGAGAGGAAGCCGACTTCCCGCCCGACCGGGTGGTTGCGCAGGACCCAGAGGTCGGCACGGAAGTGAGTGCGGGTGACACCATATCCCTCGTCGTCAGCAAGGGCAATGATATGGAGGCCACCGAGGGGGAGGTCACTATAAGCCTTGCTGAGGAGCCTTCGGTGCAGGAAGTGCGGGTATCAGTGATAGATCAGGCCAGCCACCGGATGGTGTTCCGTGATCTGCTTCCTGGAGGAACTGAAAGGCAGGTTACCGTGTTCTGGTACGGAAGCGCGGCCCGTGTACAGATCTATTCGGAGGGGAGATTGATCGACCATGCAGTGCTCCGCTGAAGGCAGAATCACCGGGGACCGCATGTGGAGCTGCTCGGGCAGAGTCTTCATTGCTCCGTCTCTTCTGTCCGCGGAACCATCAAATGTCATCTCAGGAGTACAAATGGCGGAAGAGGCCGGTGCTGACCTCCTTCATGTCGATGTGATGGACGGCCATTTTGTTCCAAACCTGAGTTTTGGTCCGGCTCTGGTAGAAGATCTGACGCAAAAAACCCAACTGCCGGTAGAGGTTCACCTGATGGTGCATAATCCTCACGAAATGGCCGGCCTGTTCGCTGATGCCGGTGCTGAGGTCATCATATTCCACCGCGAGGTCACTGCACACAGCCACCGTCTGCTGTCGCAGCTGCGGAGACGGGGAATCAGGGCTGGCATTGCCTACAACCCCGCCACTGCAGTCGATGACGTTCAGCTGCTGCTTGGCATTACCGATATCGTCTTGGTAATGGGGGTGAACCCGGGTTTTTCAGGTGCAGAATTCATACCTGAGACTTTTGCCAAGGTCGAGACAGTGAAACAGATTACTGCAGATGCCAACATACGCATTTCAGTAGATGGAGGCGTCAGCACCGAAAATGCCGGGCGCCTCCGAGAGCTGGGAGCCAACCACCTGGTTTCTGGCTCTGAATTTTACTCTTCGGAAAACCCCCGAAATACTCTGAACCTTCTGCGGGGTTAGCCCGACTGGTTCGATGAGGTCGGGACCATCAGTCCCTCTGTGTCATCTCAGCCGCGGGTCTACCCTGTTTTGGTGCCCGCCATCATCAGTTCGGCCAGACTGCCGTCGGTCATATCTTCTGCGCCGGGACCCGATGCATCCCGGCAGTGCAACGCCCTGGACCACGAGGTTCCAAGGGTATGACAGATTTGCCGAAAGAAGGTTTCGTCTGTTCGGGAGCTTTACCTGTGAGAGGTGATGTTCCGATGCAGAGTATGCACATTTGTGCGATTGTTCTTTTTGGCGTGTTGACGGCATTGGGGACACTGCAGGAGGCAGTTTCTTAGATGGGGCGCTGCAAAGTCGCCGAACTCAGAGTTTTTTGGTTTTATTTTGGCGATTATTTTAGGGGCAGAAGCGGGGGCTGATCCTGCCGACCAAACCATACCCCATGGCCCCACTATTGCAGCCATTGCAGAAATTGCATCTGTTCACATGCTCGGTACCCACCTGAAAATCCGCTTCCCTGGTGTGAGAAAGGTTATAACTTTCAGCGCCGAGCCCATAGTCAGGGGCGGGAAATTGATGCACATTGAGCTTGGCCGCATAAAATATACACCGGAGGGTGCGCCTGAACGTTTGCGAGGTGAAGGCATTTTTGACATAAGCCAGGTCAAATGCGCGGTGTGTGAGCCCAACGTAGATATCTCAGTGCTCAAGACATCCAGGGCGGGTGCAGTGACCAGGGGAGACATCGGTTTGGTCCAGGCCAGTGACCAGCAGCTGCAGTTGGTCATCCTGTAACGGCAGATTCTTCGCGGTGCGCTGAATTCGTTGGGAGTGAGGGAGGCAGGCCTGATTCAGATGCTGCATCAGAGGGGCTACGACAGTGCGTCTGAGGTGTATGTTTGGCGCTTTGCGACGGCAGAGATAACTTCCGTGCGATCGGTGAAGAGTGATGCGTGATTGGCCGAAAGCAGCAGATCCCCGCTTGTCACAGTATGACGGTAGGCTCATAGGCTAAAACGATGGGGAGGGAACCTGCATGCTGGGCAAACCGAGGCTGGGAAGACAACCGCTCAAGGAGGTGTTAGGGCTCCTTTTCACGATCCTTGGGGGTGCAGTGCTGGTCATTTTTGTGCCCGGCTGGTTCTGGGTAGTGCTCGTTGGATTGGCACTCATTGGCGGTGGCCTGTTTTTGATCTGGCGGTAGGTGGCATTGCTGTGGACAGGTACGGAAATCCTGAGGGAGGGGCAGTGATGACCATTCGCGTAGTAAAAGTTCCCAGATTTGTCGGCAGAATACTTCTGTTTGTGACAAACCTTTTTTCGCGCTGAAGTCTTTCAGTTCAGGTGAGTTATTGAAGATGACCCCACCGGGATGCGCCCGTGAAGGCCGGGCGCATCTTGGCTTCTGGGGTTGATCGAAGCAGCATCCAGGGTGTTAGGGGGCTTTCACAACCCGGTCGGACTTTATGCAGGTTGTGCAGACGTTCATCCGCCGGGGTTGGCCGTCCACCATGACGCGAATTTTCTGGATGTTGGGTTTGAAGGTGCGCTTTGATTTGCTTCGCGACCGGCTGATGGAACTGCCGGTGGTCTGTCCTTTTCCGCAGATCTCACATTTGTTTGCCATTCATGGTACCTCCCGAGGTGCAGTTGTATTTTCTCTGTTGATATAATAACTTTACTAGTGTGCATTGTACCAGCCAGATTGCATTGAGTCGAGATCAGGGCAGACCTTCTGATCTCAAAAGGGGTGTATCATGACCCATAAAATAGAAAGTAGCCATGGAGATATCATCCTCAACGAAGGAGTGCTCGCCAGACTGGTGGGCATGGCAACCACCGAATGCTATGGTGTGGCAGGTATGGCGCCTCGCAACCTCGGGGATGAACTGGCCGCGATTTTGGGCCACGAGTCTCTGGCTAAGGGAGTAATTATTGATACAACAGATAGAGATGATGCTCTGGATATCTCGGTGAATATAGTAGTTGGGTACGGAGTCAACATAGGTGAAGTGGCTCGTAATGTAAAAGAGAAGGTTGTCTATGTAGTCGACCACTGTACGGGCCTTTCCGTTGAGAAGGTCAATGTCAATGTACAAGGGGTCAAGGTGGATAAACAAGATGAGCAATGAACAGCGTGGTAGTTCTAAGGAGTATCTGACACTTAAAAGCGACATGTTTCTTTCTATGCTCTCCCGCGGCCTTGAGCTTTTGAGGGAGAACGAGGACGAGGTTAATTCACTCAATGTATTTCCGGTGCCCGATGGCGATACAGGCACCAATATGATGCTGACCCTCGAGGCCGCCGTGGAGCAGGCAGAGAAGAAAGACGGATCTTTGGGGGAAGTCGCTTCTGCCTGCTCCACCGGTTCTCTGATGGGGGCCAGGGGGAATTCCGGGGTCATTTTATCACAGCTTTTCCGCGGCCTGTCCGCTGGACTGCAGGGGGTAGAAGAAGCGAATTCAAAGCAAATCGCAGAGGCGTTCGAGGAGGGCGTGGACGCAGCATACAGTGCAGTGATGCGTCCGGTGGAGGGGACTATTCTGACTGTAGCGAGGAAGGCTGCACAGACTGCTGAAGACAGTGCAGATGACAACGATAATATACTTGATGTGCTGCAGGATGCGCTGCATGTTGCTGAGGAGACTCTTTCACGTACTCCCCAGATGCTGGAGGTGCTGCAGGAGGCTGGTGTGGTGGATGCCGGCGGACAGGGTCTGGTCTACATACTTCAGGGGGCTTGTGAAGCCCTCGGTCAGCAGATTTCCAAAACCACCCGACCTGCATTCGAGGAGGATTCCTCCGTATACCGCGAGGATGAACTCGAGACTGAGCTGGATTATCCCTTTGATCTGGTTATACTGCTGGGAACGGCAGGGCAACCGGTGCGGGAGGAGACAGTCCGCGAGCAGTTGGAAGAAAGCGGTGACAGTATCGTGGTGGTCAGCAATGAGGAGTTGCTCAAGATCCACATACATACCGCCCGTCCAGACTGGGTGCTGCGTCGCAGCATGCAGTGGGGGGAGCTGGTGGAAGCACAGGTCGAAAACATGCAGATGCAGGTCTCGGGGTCCTCAGGAAGTACAGCGCGGGTCCAGCAGGCCGGCGCATCGGACGACAGTGTAAAGCGTCCGTCCCCAACAACAGACGGTGAGGGTTCGAATGGGGTTGAAGAAGGGGATAGACTCTTTTCAGTGGTGCCTATAGTTGCCGGTGATGGGTTGAGTGAGATATTTTTGCAGCGGGGCGCCGCCTGTACGGTTCATGGTGGCCCAACAATGAATCCAAGTGCAGAAGACATTCTGCAGGTGCTTGATTCAAACCAGTGTGATGATGTTGTCCTTCTTCCCAACAACCCAAACCTCATTTTGGTGTGTGAACAGGTGAAGTCCCTGACCGATCTGCAGGTAGAGGTCGTTCCCACCCGCAACATACCCCAGGGACTGGCGGCGGTTTCCTCAATAGACTCCATCGTCGATATGGATGAGGCCTGCTGGCGAATGCAGCAGGCGGCAGCCGATGTCATCGCCCTTGAGGTGACGTATGCTGTGGATGACCGGGAGTTTGCTGGCGTATCACTGGATAGGGGCGATGTGATCGGATTTGTGGACGGTGAACTGGCGGAGGTAGGCGACCGTCCCACCGAGGTGCTGGCGAATTTGCTCCGCCACGACAAGTGCTCAGGATGGCAGTCGCTGTCGGTTTTTGCTGGAGATTTTTTCTCTCCGGTGCAGGCAGATGAGATTGAGCAGCAACTGACTGATGTTATGGGTGAGCAACGTTGCATTGATGTTTACTACGGTGGCCAGGATCACTATTATTTCATCGCGGCTGCCCTGCGAGACTGAGCCCGGTGCTTTCGCTGCCGCTGCCGGAGGCGCAGGCTTCCCTGGACGCCATCGATGGAATCGGACCGGTCCGCCAAAAGCGGTTAAGCAGGCTGGGGCTGGATATCTGTTCAGATCTGCTGTTTCACCTGCCTTTCAGGTACGAGGACTGGCGTCCCGAACGTGATTCTCAGCGCCTTGTGTGTCGCGATGAGGCCGCGGTCGTGGGGAAGGTAGACCGGGTACAGCTGCTGCGTGGGTCGCCCCGGCGCACCATGGTCGAGATTTCAGCTGAGATGGCTGACCAGGCCCACCGGGCCCGGGCAATACTCTACGGGCGGCGTTTTCTGCACAGACGGCTGTCCCCAGGCCAGAGGATCGCCGTTTATGGCAGCTGGAAGCGGGATACAGCAGGAGTTTTACAGTGTGCTGGTGTTCAGCTGGATGAGGATCCCCAACACGCCATAATCCCCATTTACCCGGCTACAGAGGGGCTGAGCAGCAGGAGGCTCTGGGGATTTGTCAGAGGGGTGCTGCAATCACTTCTGCCACACATACCGCAGGTCTTACCGGATTCGATAATCAACACAAGACAGCTTTTACCACTGCCCGATGCTCTCTGCGCTGTTCACCTGCCGCAGACTCCCCAACAGATCGAACAAGGTAAGCGGAGTCTTGCCTTTGTGGAGATGATCATCTTCCAGCTGGCCTTGGAAGTGTCGCGAAGGCAATGGGTACAGGCTCCTGGCTTCATCCATAGGCCAGACGGAAATCTGGCCAGCTCCCTGATAGAAGAGCTTCCCTTTGACCTCACCTGCTCGCAGCACGAGGCGCTGCAGCAGATTCGAGGTGATATGAGAGCAGAGGCTCCCATGTACCGCCTGCTGCAGGGGGATGTTGGAAGCGGCAAGACCATCGTCGCGATACTGGCCACGCTTGACGCCGTGGAATGCGGCTATCAGGCTGTCTGGCTTGTCCCCACGCGAATTCTGGCCAACCAGCATCATCGTACTCTGAGATCTTATCTGCAGCCACTCGGGGTGTCGGTGCAGATAGTGACCAGCGAGGACACTCAAAGTCAGCGAGCACAATCAGAACCCGGCAGTGCTGACGTGATTGTGGGAACTCACGCACTGTTGCAGAATCCGGATGATTTGGGCCGTCTGTCTTTTCTGCTCATTGACGAACAGCAGCGGTTTGGTGTCCGACAGCGGGAGAAGCTGCAGAGACTGACTCCTCATCCCGATGTGCTTATGCTGTCTGCCACCCCAATACCGAGGACGCTGGCCCGAACTGTATATGGTGGCTTGAGAGTCAGTACGCTGACAGACATGCCGCTGGGCAGGAGGAAAACAAAGACCAAGATTGTGCCCAGGCATAAGCGCCCCCAAGTGTATCAGTTCGTCAAAAAGTGCACTGATCGGGGAATGGGAGCCTACGTGGTCTGCTCGGAAATTGAGCCTTCCGACAGACCCGATGAGCTGACAGCGGCAGTGACTTGGGTTGAACAGCTGCAAACATGGCTGCCTGATGCGCAGATAGATGTTATTCACGGCAGGATGGACCAATCCAGACGCGAGGGCATCCTGCAGAGGTTTGCTGGTGGGGAACTGGATGTACTGGTTGGCACCACTGTCCTGGAGGTGGGAGTCGATATACCCCGAGCTGCAGTCATGGTGGTCGAGGATGCCGGTCAGTTTGGTTTATCCGAACTCCATCAGCTGCGAGGACGCATAGGGCGGGCTGGTCAGGATTCATTCTGTTTTCTCGTAGAATCAAAGGATGAGCCCGAGAAAATACGCAAGCTGCAGATTCTACGCAAAGCAGATGATGGTATGGAGGTAGCCCGAATGGATCTGAAGCGCAGAGGTATGGGGAGTTTTTTTTCATCCCGTCAGCACGGTATGCCACCCTTTGTTATGTCCGACCAGCTGCAGGACCCCCGATTGAGAAAAGATGCGATCTCCGATGCCGCGGAGATCCTCAGAGGCAGGATCAGTGACGACCTTGTTGATATGGCCGAGCACATTTACGGTGAGTCTCTCCTCACTGCACAGGTTCGCTGAGATGCCGTGCGGTTTGCTGATGCCCTTGGTGCCTGCGCAGCTCCTTTATGTCTTCAGCCTCTTGCATCAGGTTATCCCTTCCGTTTCTGCTGCTTTTTGCGCTTTTTGTTTTTGCCTTTCTTTTATAGCTCTTACTATCAAAATTTCTTCTAAATATATCTAGTTGCTCCAATCAAGACTATAAGTACTTGATCGTTCTACCAGCTTTTCTGTCCGGAGGAGAAAACCTGTGAAGCTAAGCTCATTTGATCTCATTCATACTCCCTTAAGCCAGTCATTTCACACAAATACCAGCATACTATTCCCTTTGTGGTTTCACAATAAGCGATGCAAAGGAGGTGGAGTGAATGGCTGCCGGACAGAGAAACAATCGAATTCTGGTACAGCAGGCGCGAAATGCTCTGGATCAGTTCAAATACGAAGTTGCAAACGAAGTTGGCATAGCCAACCAGATCCAGGGAGGTTACTGGGGACAGATTTCCTCGGCTGAATGCGGCGCTGTAGGCGGTCAAATGGTGAGGCGAATGATTGCTCTGGCCGAACAGCAGCTTGCTCAAAGCGGCAGTAGTGCTCCCGCTCAGCAGGCCGGTCAGAATACCCCGCCTACCCAGCAGCAACAGTAACAGAACCCGGATAATACAGAATAAGGATTGGGCAGGGCGGCGCCCCCGGGGGCGAGCACCCTGCCCGAACAGTTCTTCAGGTTAGATATTCGGCTATACTTTCTTCGTCCCAGTGCGGGTGGAGGGCAGAATTTATTCCTCTGGCCACAACCTGGGCAGCCTCTCGCATTATGATATCAATCTCCTTGGGGGTAACAACCATATTTCCCACCAACGGAGAAAGAACCTCGTGCACCAGCCCGGCTCTTTCCTCATCTGTCATCTGCTCAATAACCTGATAAAACTGGTGGCCGGCGCTCGCGAGCCGTTCGGTGAGCATCCCTATTGTGTCCTGCGCAACGGTCGCAGCTGACACAACAGTGGGAATTCCCACAGCAATTACAGGTATTCCCAGTGATTCCTCGTTGATCGGCGGTCGGTCATTCCCGACCCCGGCCCCGGGGTGGATTCCTGTATCGGTAAGCTGAAAGGTGGTGAAAAGTCTGTCTATGCTGCTGGCTGCCAGCGCATCAACTGTTATCAGGGTCTTTACGGAGATCTGGTCCAAAATTCCCTTAATTATTTCTTCACTCTCCATGCCGGTTACGCCCAGTACTCCTGGCGATATGCCGGCTACGGATCTCATCTTCCCCTGCAGATCGCGCGGTATGTACGACTGCAGATGCCGGGTTACCATCAGAAGGTTCATAACCCGCGGCCCCAGAGCGTCTGGTGTTGCGTTGTCATTACCCAGTCCCGCTACTAAAACTGCCGCTGGTTCCGGCGGCAGCAGTTCCCCGAGCAGCCTGCTTAAGCTTCTGCTGAGGGACCGACTCACACTTCGGTTGCGTTTCATTACTGCATCTGATTCCAAAGTTATGTAGCGGCCTTCAGGTTTTCCCAGTTTCTCCGCCGCCTCAGCTGTCTGCACTTTCACATCATAGACTCCAACGCCGGGCTGCTCCTCGTACTGGTTTACGTCAACGCCTGTGGGAAGACCATCCTCTGCTGCGGTAAGTTCGTCCACCGCATCCATTGCCAGGTCACTGCGGGTTGTATTCTCTGTTTTACTGGACAAGATTCGGCACCCCCTGATTCTGCTGCGGTGGTTGCAAGTGTACACGAAAAATTTGCGAGGGACGATCCTGTAAGGACCGTCCCTCTGGGAGAGGAGAAACCGGAGGAAGAGCCTTGCAAGCAGACCTTCCATTGCCTATTTTGTGCCGTCGATGACGTGAATATACGCCGTCAAGATGCAGGAAGTGAGTTTCCCTTTGGCGAATCAAAAAAAGGTGGGAGGGTGTGATCAGTCGCATGAGCAGCCTGTTTAGCGGTGAGTATCCAGTTGGCGATCCCTTTGCAGCAGAAGGCAAAGTCGCCCCTTTTGCTGCGCGTTCTTCAAGATCAAGAGGGCGCAGATATGATGATGATCACAGCGATGATGGGTTCCGCACCCCCTTTCAGCATGATCGGGATCGAATAATCTATTCCACCGCCTTCCGCAGACTTCAATACAAGACGCAGGTGTACGTGGTGCACGAAGGTGACTTCTACCGCACGCGCCTGACCCATAGTCTTGAAGTGATGCAGCACGCCAGAACTCTGGCGAGATCTTTGGGGGCAAACGAGGACCTGGTTGAGGCGATATCATATGCTCACGACCTTGGTCATCCCCCCTTCGGGCATGCAGGGGAAGAGGCGCTGGACGAACTGATGGGGGGACAGGGTTTCGAACACAACCTGCAGAGTCTGCGCATTGTCGATCAACTTGAGATGCGTTACCCTGGCTTCTCCGGGCTCAATCTTTGCTTTGAGACCAGGGAGGGGCTGGCCAGGCACAGCACATCGCACGACGATCCGCTGCTGCCGGAGGAGTTTTCTGACCGTAAGCAGCCGGGAATAGAGACCCAGATAGTCGATCTGGCTGATGAGATGGCCTATTGCACACATGACCTCGATGATGCCCTGACTGCAGGCTTGATAAGCAAGGAGAATCTGCTTTCCTCTGGCATCGACCTCCTGCAGCAGGGAGCCGAAATAGCCACGCGTGAGTCCGAGGAGATGAGCACAAGCGGCCGCCTGCAGAGTGAAAAAATGTGGACTCGGCGGCTGGTGAGACATCTGATCGAGACCTTCAGCGTGGACGTCATAGAGACAACCCGTTGCCGCATAACCGATGAAAGTATCACCACGGTAAAAGACATTGTTCAGCGAGACGACCGAATAGTTGGTATGTCCCCAGTCTGCAGTGATTCCTTCGCTCAGCTGGGGGACTGGTTGCTTGAACAGGTATACCGTCATCCGAGGGTGCTTCGACAGGTTAGAAAGGGTAAAATGATCCTGCAGAAGCTGTTCGAGGCATTCTGTGAAGAGCCCCGCATGCTGCACCCTCTCACCTGGGAGAGGTATCAGAAGGTAGCCGGAGATGAACAAGCTGAGCGCAGGGTTATCTGCGATCACCTTGCGGGCATGACAGACAGGTATGCCATGGACCTTTATGAGTCGCTTTTTGAACCGTACGAGAAGGTGCTTTACCGAGGTCTTTAGCATCTTGTCTGAACTGTCAGGATGGAGGGATAATATGGAAGTTCCCGAGGACTACGGTTCCGATTTCGAAGGGGAAGAAGGCCGCGGTAAGAATTACAAGGATTACGACGGTCCACACAGGCCGATCGGAGCAGTTGCCAGCGTTATAGCCAAGACGGCTGCCATCATGGCCGGGATAAGCTCCCTTATTACGGCGGTTGTCTTTGTGTTGGTGGGAGCAGAAGAGCTGGCCGTATCAAAGATCGCTGTTGTCGTTGCTGCTGTTACAGCGGCATCCTATTTTCTGGTGCTGTTTTCAGTTCGTGGGGGTTTTCGCCGGCGCCGCCGGCCGCCTGGGGATTGAAGCCCATGGCATCTGCTGCGTAAAGTGCAATTTGCTGACGAACGATGTCACTCACATCCTGCTCAAGAAGGATGCTCCTTGCTAAGAGACCCCCACACAAGTCTACTAGCACCAGGATTCAGCCTGCAGATTGGGTGCAGATGCATCAGCATTGTTCACAGACCGACAGCGAAGTGCTACTGTAGTAGCTAACATCAATCAGCTTGCTTGGGTGGGCCAGATGTTTAATACTAGGTATTAATAAGAGGTTATAAAGTGCTTTGCAGAAGGTGCCCGGATGTGACGCCCCACCGAACGCGGAAGGAACGGGAGAATATGGCAGCTGACAGCAAGCAAAAGCGGCGAACCCAGTTGAAGATGTATCTGGAGAATAACCCGTTTCTGACTGATGAAGTCCTGGCCGACAAGCTTGATGTTAGCGTCCAGACCATCAGGCTGGACAGGGCAGTATTGGACATTCCGGATGTGCGTGAACGCACCCGCAGAGTGGCAGAGGAGAACTACTCTCGGGTTCGTTCGATAAACTCTGGTGAAATCGTGGGGCAGCTTCTCGATCTTCATTTGGGAGACACTGCCACATCCCTGCTGGAGACCAACGGGGACATGGCCTTTGAGAAGACAAACATCGTGCGCAGTCACTTTATATTTGCTCAGGCTGAATCTTTGGCCCTGGCGGTGATTGATGCTGACGTTGCTGTAACGGGTCTGGCCAATATCAAATACAAAAAGCAGGTGAAACCGGGCGAGAAACTGCTGGCCGAGGCTGAGGTAATTCGACGAAAGGGAGACGACAAGTGCGTGGTGCTGGTTGAGAGTGCATCCGGCGGAGAGGAAGTCTTCCGAGGGAAGTTTGTTGTGTTTGCCTTGGGCAGCGAGGGGGACGGATAAAATTGCGAATTGCTCTTGATACGATGGGCGGGGATAACGGTCCCGAGCCGGTGTGCCGGGGGGCCTGGGAATACGCGGGTTTGAACCAGGACGTTGAACTGACCTTGTGGGGGCCCAGGGAGCGGCTCGCCGCGCTGCTGGACCGTATGCACAGCGAAAGTGGTTCTGACGGCAGGCGACAACGCATAGAGATAGGTCATTGCACCGAGGTCATTGAGCAGAACGACGAACCGGTGGCCGCAATCCGCCGCAAGAAAGACTCGTCAATGGTCTGCTGTTTTCGTCAGGTCAGCTCCGGCGCGGCCGATGCTGTGGTTACAGTGGGCAACACGGGAGCTGTTCTGGCCGGTGGCGTACTGATCGCCAAACGCATCTCAGGAGTGGAACGCCCAGCCCTCGCGGCCGAGATCCCCACCTCAGATCGGACCTTTCTTTTCTTGGACCTTGGAGCCAATTCAGACAACCGGCCGCAGCATCTGCTGGATTATGCTCACATGGGGCTGATCTACGCCAGCGAAGTCATGGGCATCGACAGACCCAGTGTAGGGCTTCTGAACATTGGTACGGAGAACAAAAAGGGTGATAAGTTGAGACGAGATACCCTGCCGCTTTTGCAGGATTTGTGCCGCAGCTCGGGCTATGAGATTCTCGGCAATATAGAGTCAAGGAACCTGCTGCGGGGTGATGCAGATGTGGTCGTTACCGATGGGTTCGTCGGGAACATGCTGTTGAAAGCAGTGGAAGGACTGGCCGAGGTCTTTTCTGAGGCCGTACGTCAGGAAATGCACAATTCCCTGAGTGCCAGGGTCGGAGGAATGCTGATCAAGCCGCGGATGCAGCAGGTATTTTCCAAGTTCGACTACCGCAATTATGGAGGGGCAGTCCTCCTGGGCCTTCAGTCGCTGGTGGTAAAATGTCACGGCATTTCACAAAGTAGCGCAATAATCAGTGCCTTGGAGACGGCCAAGCAGTCCGTTGAAGCAGGTATTCCCCGAATCATCGAGGCATCCATGCAAAAGGAGAGAAACACCAATGCACAGTGAGGTTGTAGGAGTGGGCATCTGGGGAATGGGAAAGGCAGTACCCGACAGAGTGCTGACCAACGAGGAACTAGAGAAGGTGGTTGACACCTCTGATGAGTGGATAAGAACTCGGACCGGTATCTCGGAACGCCGTATAGTTGACGAGGACACCGCTACCTCACATCTGGCAACCCGGGCTGCGCGCGGGGCACTGCAGCAGGCGCAGGTAAGGCCATGTGACCTGGATATGATCATCGTAGCCACGGTTACTTCCGACATGCTCTTTCCGGCGACGGCCTGCCTGCTTCAGGACCGACTCGGGGCAGATGATGCGGCAGCCTTCGATCTGGGAGCCGGTTGCTCGGGCTTTGTCTACGGTCTGGCTGCTGCGGAGGGGTTCATCAAAAGCGGCTCGGCTTCCCGCGTGCTTGTTGTGGGCTCCGAGGTGCTTTCGAAGATCACTGACTGGGAGGACAGAAGTACCTGCGTTCTTTTCGGCGATGGCGCCGCAGCTGCTGTGGTGGGTCCCTGCCGTCCTCCGGCCGGAATCCTGGCAACCTACCTGGGAGCTGACGGAAGCGGCGGAGGTGTATTGAACATGCCAGCCGGAGGTTCCCTGCGGCCAGCAAGCGAAGAGACCCTGCAGAAGCGGCTTCACTACATACACATGAAAGGCAGGGAGGTCTTCAAGTTTGCGGTACGGGCTATGGGGGATTCGGCGGTTGAAGTGGCCCGCAGGGCGGGCATTCAGCTGCAGGACGTGGATTGCTATATACCGCATCAGGCCAATATAAGAATCATAGAATCATCTGCCAACCGGCTGGGAATTCCCATGGAAAAAGTTTACGTCAACATCGACAGGTATGGAAATACTTCCTCAGCTTCTGTGCCTATCGCCCTCACGGAGGCACAACGGGAGGGTATGGTCAGGCCCGGGGATAACGTGCTTATGGTGGCTTTTGGAGCCGGGTTGACCTGGGCGGCGGCCATAGTCAGGTGGATGAAGGAGAGCGACCGCATTGAGTAATTGCCAGATAGTGACTGATATCAGTTCCGGTCTGAACCAGGTAGCGATTTCGGCGACGCATGTGCACGTAGTACCCATGACTATCTACGTCGGTGCCAGTGAAAAGCCGCAGGAAATTGATGAGCCAGCTGAATTTTGGCAGCAGTGCAGCAGTGAACACCGCGGCACCGTCAGGATAGCGCAGCCATCGCCTGGGGATTTTTTCCGAGTATACAACCGGTTGTACGCCGAGGATGGTAGCATCCTGTCTGTTCACTCCTCGCAGGTGTTCAGCAAGACTGTGCGTGCCGCCAGTGTGGCCGCGGAGATGATAGATGACAGCAGGATTCGGGTGGTTGATTCAGGGCTGATTGGTCCGCCTATGGGACAGGCAGTTTTGGAGGCAGCGGCGCTGACCGAAGAGGACAGACACGCCGAAGAAATCGCCCGCAGCGTAGAGGAGTTTGCGGATAGGGTCGAAGCGTTTTTCTGCGCGGCTGATCTGGGGTTTTCCACCGCCATGAAGAAAAAGGGTGTCGCGGTTTTGACCAGCAGGCTCCGGAGCATGCTGGCCCGCAGCAACCTCTACTGCATGACAGACGGGAGACTGGAGCCGCTGAAGGGGCGTGTGAGGCCTGCCGAGGCACCGGAGTATCTTGTCAAACTGCTGCTTACTGATGAGGGGAGAATTCCTGAAGGAACCAGCCTCGTGGGAATAATGTCTGCAGGAGCGGACAGCCACGCCGCCAGGATCAAAAGGCTTCTGCAGGAGGCGAATGTCGAGGTAGAGGTCGAGCAGTGGACGATCGATCCGGTCCTGGGCACTTTCCTCGGCCCGGGTTCTGTGGGGGTGTTTGCTGTTGAGTAACAAAGTTGCTGTGATGTTTCCCGGACAGGGAGCGCAGTATGTTGGAATGGGCGACGAGCTTATCCGGCAGTGCTCTGCTGCCCGGGAGGTTTTTGAGCGAGCTTCTTGTGTTTTGGGCTGGGATGTGGCGAAACTGTGTATTGAGGGTCCGGAAGAAAAACTGAACCTGACAGAATACACCCAACCTGCACTGCTTACGGTCAGCATTGCTGCGTGGTCAGTGCTGTTGAACAGTGGCGTGCAGGAACCTTATCTGGCGGCAGGACTCAGCCTGGGAGAGTACTCCGCGCTGGTGGCTGCAGGCGTATTATCTTTGGAGGATGCCTGCCGCCTGGTGCACAAGCGGGGGAAATACATGCAGGAGGCAGTGCCCGAAGGTGTGGGAGGCATGGCTGCCGTTATCGGGCTTCAGGCCGAGGATGTACGGCAGGTCTGCCTGGAGGTTGAATGCGACGGTGAGGGGATAGTTAGAGCAGCCAATTACAACTGCCCCGGTCAGGTGGTCATCACCGGCCACATAAAGGAGGTCCAGCGGGCCTCTGAGGCCCTGCAGCAGCGGGGTGCCCGGCGGGTGATCCCGCTAAAGGTGAGTGCCCCCTTTCATTCTCCCATGATGAAGCCAGCAGCGGACAAACTGCGGGCGGAGTTCGAGTCTGTGGAGTTTCACCCGGCCGGTTTTCCGGTAGTGTCGAACGCTTCTGCAGCGCAGATTACGCAGCCAGCAGACATAAAGAAGGCGCTCACAGAGCAGGTCTACTCACCGGTTTTATGGCAACAGTCGATTCGGAGTATGATTGACGCCGGATGCTGCACGTTCGTGGAAGTGGGGGCTGGCGATGTGCTGAGCGGATTCCTCCGGCGCATAGACCGCAAACTGACGGGTTTGCGTTGTGAGAAGCCAGATGAGATTGATGAGGTGGTGGGAGAGTTATGACTTCGACTGAAGAAATCGCCCTGGTTACCGGGGCTTCCCGGGGCATCGGGCGGGCGATAGCAGAGAAGCTGGCCAGCTGCGGCGCCCATGTCGTGGCCTGCTACCTTGGTGGTGAGGAAGAAGCCGCCGGGGAAGTCGTCGCGGGCATTGAAGATTCCGGGGGCGAGGCTCTGGCCCTTGAGATGGACGTGACGGACCGGGAGGAAGTTGATGAAGCCTTTACTGTGGTGGAGAAGCAGTTGGGGCCGGTGACATCACTGGTGAACAACGCCGGTATCACTGATGATTCTCTTTTTCTTCGCATGAGCCACGATTCCTGGAGTAAGGTTATGCAGGTAAACCTTGAGGGTGCTTACAACACCATCCACAGGGCCCTCAGGCCGATGATACGCAATCGACAGGGAGCTGTGGTCAATCTGGCCTCCGTCTCAGGGCTGACCGGCAATGCAGGTCAGTGCAATTACGCTGCCTCCAAGGCGGGGTTGATCGCACTGACCCGCAGTCTGGCGGCCGAGGTGGGGAGCAGGGGCATTCGTGTAAACGCAGTTGCTCCTGGATTTATCGCCACGGAGATGACCGGGCAAATGCCCCAAGGAGCGCAGGAGCAGATAGTCAGCCGGGTTGCATTGTCCAGAGCAGGCCGGCCCGATGAGGTGGCAGAGGCTGTGTCATTTTTGCTGTCTGACGCGGCGTCCTACATAACTGGCGAAGTCCTGACCATCGACGGGGGATTGACAGTCGGGCTGTGAAGACCAAGTTCCGCAGCTGGACTGGCCGCAGCGGCAGCACAGAGGATCATAGATCACACACAGGAGGTGCAGATGATGTCCAAGGAAGAGGTTTTTGACAGTATCAGAGATATGCTGGTGGACCAGCTGGGTTTATCGGAGGAAGAAGTGACTATAAATGCCAGCTTTGCCGAGGATCTGGGGACCGACTCGCTGGACCTGGTGGAACTGGTGATGTCTATGGAAGAAGAGTTCGAGATCGAGATACCCGACGAGGATGTAGAGGCCATTGAGAAGGTATCCGATGCGGTCGAATATGTATTCGGTCGAATTCAGTGATAATTAACTGATGGAGTTGAGCTAAATGGGCAACCGCGTAGTTGTGACGGGTCTGGGCATCGTGACTCCACTCGGTTCGGATCTGGATCAGTTTTGGGCAGCTCTGCTGGCTGGTCGTTCGGCTGTCGGGCCAATTACCAGGTTCGACACCGAAGGTCTGGGGGTGAAGATCGCTGCTGAGGTGTCTGATTTTGACCCCAACCAGTATCTTGACCGCAAGGCAGCCCGCCGCATGGATCTTTTCAGCCAGTACGCCATCGCCGCTTCCAGCCGGGCCCTGGAGCATTCGAAGCTGGATCTGGGAGAGGTTTCCTCCGAGAGGCTGGGGGTGGTTATGGGAACGGGTCAGGGTGGAATAGAGTCTCTCACCGACCAGATGACTGTGTTTCTGGACAAGGGGCCCCGCAGGGTCAGTCCTTTCTGCATCCCCATGATGATCTCCAACATGGCTGCTGGCCACGTAGGCATCAAATTCCGGGCCCGCGGGCCTAACCTGACCCTGACCACCGCCTGTGCAGCGTCAGCTCACGCGCTGGGTGAGGCGTACCGCATTCTGCAGCGGGATGAGGCGGATGTGATCATAGGCGGTGGCACAGAGGCGGGTATCGTCCCCCTGTCGCTTGCCGGATTTACTTCCATGCGGGCGCTGTCGACCAGAAATGCCGAACCGCAGAAGGCCTCACGCCCCTTTGATGCTGACCGGGATGGCTTCGTCATGGGGGAGGGGGCAGCAGTTCTCATAATGGAGACTCTCGAGCATGCCCAGAAGCGGGGAGCCGAGATACTGGCCGAACTGCGGGGATATGCGCTCACTGGCGATGCTCACCATATAACGGCTCCGCCGCCCTCCGGTGAAGGTGGTGCCCGGGCCATCAAGGCTGCCCTCAAAGATGCGGATCTGACTCCCGAGCAAGTGGATTACGTAAATGCTCACGGCACCGGAACGCCGGCGGGAGATCCCGCCGAATCGCGGGCCCTCGAGGCGGTTTTTGGCGATGCAGCTTTTGAGCTTCCCATCAGTTCCACAAAGTCTATGATCGGTCATCTTCTGGGAGCGTCCGGGGCCCTGGAGAGCGTAGTATGCATCCTGAGCATACTTAGCGGAAAGATTCATCCTACCATAAATCTGCAGAAGCCGGACGAAGAATGCCGCCTGGACTACGTCCCCCATGAGGCCCGCGAAGCAAAGGTTGACGTGGCACTGACAAATTCCTTTGGTTTTGGTGGGCAGAACGCCACGCTGGTGTGGGGGCGCTGCGGCAACTGATGTCTGTACAACGGGTGCTGGATGAACTCGGGCTCAACGTCGATGAGGGGCTGCTGCTCCGCAGCCTCACGCACACCTCGTACGTAAACGAGAATCCGGAGCAGGGCCCCTCCAATGAGCGCCTTGAATTCCTCGGGGATGCTGTGCTCGAAGCTGTGGTGAGTGATTATCTTTTTGACCGTTTTCCTGATGCCGACGAAGGACATCTGACCCTGCTCAGATCTTCTGTGGTTCGGACGGAAACCCTTGCCGCTGCGGCGCGAAAACTCAAGATAGGGAGGCATCTGCGGCTGGGGCGGGGGGAGGAGTGCTCCGGCGGGCGCCGGAAACAGTCGCTGTTGGCAGATGCCTTTGAGGCTGTGGTGGCGGCAGTCTACCTGACAGGTGGATTTCCGGCTGCCGGGCGTTTTACCACAAGATGCCTGCTGCGGCAAGTGAGTATGCCCGGGCCGGATGAGCCGCCCATAGATGCCAAGTCCCTTCTGGATCAGCGCGTACAGCAGTGCGGACGACGTCTGCAGTACCGGGTCGCCGACCGCGAGGGCCCGGATCATGATCCGCGGTACACGGTGGAAGTCTGGATCGATGAAGAATTGGTAGGTAGAGGGCGCGGGTCAAACAAGCAAGCGGCAGAAGTGGCGGCAGCAGAGCAGGCATTGATGTACCTTGACGTTCGATGAAGGAAAACCCACTGCTTTTCCAGAATAAGTACAGGGATGGTGCCTCAACACAATACTCGTGTCTGCTCCAGTAGAGGAGGGAATGAGTCACTGTGGAAATGCTGCGCGTCTCGTCAACCTCAAAGCCGAAGTCAGTCGCAGGGGCACTCTCTGCAGTGGTCCGGTCAGAAGGAAGTGCAGAACTACAGGCAGTAGGCGCTGGCGCCGTGAATCAGGCAGTCAAAGCTATAGCAATTGCCCGGGGTTTCGTTGCCCCAAATGGCATCGACCTTGTAGCAGTTCCAGCTTTTGTTGAGATCGATATTGAGGGGGAGGAGAGGACTGCAATCAAGTTTTTTGTTGGGCAGCGTTAACCAGGCTGCCCATCAGGGCAGTTTGGATGCATCTGATTTTCGGCCTGTCCGCAGGAGGTATATCTGATGGACAGGCCTTTTTATGTGTCTTATCCTAATGAGGTGAACTTGCCCTGTTTTGGTCTTGCTAGGAAACGTCACCCGGAGGAAAGCAGCAGGGGGAGACCAGTGACGGAGAGGGGGAGCTGGTTTCTTGCGGTCGAAAGCGCCGCAGGGACCGCAATTTATGCGCCTGCAGAGGATGCAAATTAGAGGTTTCAAGTCTTTTGCTGATCCGGTGGAGCTGGAATTTCCTGAGCAGATAACTGCCATCGTGGGCCCCAACGGCTCCGGCAAGAGCAACATAGTGGATGCTTTCCGGTGGGCTCTGGGAGAGCAGAGCCCGTCTAAGCTGCGCTGCAGCAGTATGGACGAGCTCATATTCTCCGGCAGTGAAAGCCGCCGTCGTCTGGGCCTGGCACGCGTTGATGCGGTGTTTGACAACCAGGATGGATTGGCCAGCCACCCGGCGGTGGAGCTGGCCGTTCGTAGGCGCGTGGATCGCTCCGGACGCAGCGACTACCTTATCAACGGAAAGAAGTGCCGCCTGCGCGATGTGCAGGAAGTATTTATGGATACCGGGCTGGGCTCTGGCTCTTACGCCATAATCGGACAGGGGGAAGTAGAACGCATCCTGGAAGCCGAGCCCGAACAGCTGCGTGAGTATGTTGAGGAAGTGGCGGGAATTACCAGGTACCACAGCGTGCTGCAGACGGGTTCGAGGAGGATGCATCAGGTATCCCAGATGCGAGACCGCCTGGATGACATGCTGCAGGTGCAGCAAGCCTACCTGATGCCGCTCCGCAGGCAGGCCGTTCGGGCCCGTTTGCACCGCATACTGCAGTCGCGGCGCGATAGATTGCAAGGTAAACTCATTGCCGCCCGGCTGAGAGAGTCAATGGCTGCCTGGCGGAGATACCGCGAAGAACAGCAGGAATGCCAGGATAATCTTGATTCGCTTCGACAGCAGGATTCTGAACTGACGCGGCAGATCAAGACTCACCGCGAAAGGCTGTCGCGGCTGAATGACAGGGAGAGGAGTTTCGTCCGGGGTTGTGAAAACCTTCGTGAGCAGCAGTCGCAGATCAAGTATCGTCTAAGCAACCTCGATGACCGACTGGATTCCCTGAGCACGGCTGCCGACAGGTCAGAAAAAGCTATGGCAGATGTAAGCCAGCTCCGACAGCAGTTGGGGGAAGACTCAGAACAGAAGCTTTCAGATTTTTCCGATCAGCTTGAAAAGCTTAACAGCGAGATATCCGAGCTCACCAGCCAGACGGATGCTAATGCGGCCCGGCTCCGTCGTATAGAGGGAGTATGCCGCAGAACAGAGCAGCTTCTGGGCGAGCTCGGGGTGAGGAAGCAGAAAGCCTCCAGTGAGCTGCGGGCTCTGGATGAACGCTTAGGACGCGCATTCACTGATATGTCACAGATCAAACAGACCATCGACGACGCCGGTGTGACGGTGGATGACTACGGTGAGGAGCAGTCGGGTTCCATTGCGAGGCGAATTGAGGATCTTCACCGACGGCTGGCCGACCTGAAGGACAGGCAGACTACTGCTGTGGCGCACTTGAAGCGGGCGCAGCGTACTCAGCAACAGCTGCGCGAGACCAAGCAGGCCAGGCAGGAACAGCTCGCCCGCTGGCAGGCCCGACGTGAGACCCTCGAGGAGATCGTCTCTCGGGAAAAAGGACAGGCAGATGAGGACGTTCAAACTGAACAGATGCACGCGGTGCTGAGTCAGTTTGAGATCCCGCAGGACTGTGAAGAGGCGGTCAGTATCGCCCTTGGTCCGTGGAAGGCAGCGCTGCTGGATGATGCACAACCCACCGGGGCGGCTTTTCCTTCAGCCGGGAACGTGAAAGGAAACTACATATTTTCAGAGGTGATGAACCGGACCATCTCCTCATTTGGGTTGCAGCAGTGGCGTGATGAGCGCATAGAATGGGAAGAGTGGCTGCTGCATCACGACTGCGGTGAACCAGTTGTGGGGTGGCTGGATGAGATGATTTCTCTTAGCCGACCGGACGGACGACTGGCAACCATTCGCGATTACCTCTTTGGCCGATTTCTGGTGGTGGAGGAAGGTTCTGCCCTCTGGCAGATAACCACCGAGGTTTGGGCTGCTGCCTGTCGACAGAGGCAGTCGGTACCGCGTCTGTCGCAACCACTGTACATCGTCAGCCTGACGGGAGAGCTTGCTGATCTGACGGGTGCTGTGCGGTGTCCAACTCACCAAGAGGAAAGCGGAGACGATCTGGTTGCACACTGGGGGGAGATTCAGCGCCTGCAATCTGCTATATCAGAAACCGCAGTCCGCGTGGACGAGGTCAGTGAACAGCTGAGTTCGGCTGAAGAAGACCGCAGGCAGTATCAGCAGGAGTTGGAATGTATCAGGGAACAGGTTCGCGAGTGCGAAAGCGAGCTTCAGCATCTGCAGCGTAAACGAAAGGAGCAAAAAAGAAAGCAAAAAAGGGCAAAAGACAGGCTGCAGACGGCCAGGTCTCAGCGTGATGACAAGGCTGCAGAAATAGAGAATCTTCAGCGCGAGAAGGCTTCGGGGGAGCGGAAGCTGCGGAGGCTTGAGCGTGCACGTGCAGAACTCTCAGCGCACAGACGTAACTGGCAGGAGAAGCTGCAAAAATGCAGAGACCGGCTTCAGCAAGGCACCGAGGAGCTGGAGGCCCTTCGCGAGCGCCGGGCAGCAATGAAGGAGAGAATAAACGCCAAAAAGCAGCAGCAAAGAGACCGGAGAAACCAGCGGCAGAACATCCAGAGCCAGCTGGAGAAATGGTCAGAGGAGCTGCAGCAAATTGAGCGCGAAAAGGCACAGATCAAAAAGCAGCGCGGGCAGTTATCCCGGCGCAGAACCGCCCTCGGGGAGGCGGTGAAGCGAGCCGAGGAAGGCCGAAAAGAAGTAGTTGAAAGCAGAAAGGATGCAGCCCAGCGACTGTCGGGACTGCAGAAAAGACAGCAGCAGGCACAGTCGCAGATCTCATCTCTGCAGGACGAGCTCAGCGACCTGAAGCTGAAGGCGACAAGGGCAAAGATGCGCGCCGAGGAGGCCGGCCAGGACGCCCGGAAAGAACTGGGGGTCGAGCCGGAGAAGCTTCTGCAGCAGGCGCAGGACGCACATCAGGCTGATTACAGCCAGCTGCAGGATAGAATCGACAGGTACGACGGTCGGATGGAGGAGCTGGCACCAGTAAACCCGCTGGCCATTGAAGAGTACAGGGAGCAAAGGAAGCAGTTTGTCCGCCTGCAGGAGCACGCAGAAGACCTCGAGGCATCGGTTGCTGTAATTGAGGAAGCAGCCGACCGGTTCCGCCGGCAATTGAGCAGCAGATTTTCGGAAGCCTTCGACCAGGTTTCGGATATGTTCGGCGAGACCTTTGCCGATCTATTTGGCGGAGGTCAGGCAGAGCTCCGCGTGGAGCGTGGTGACTATGATGAGGATGTGGGAGTGCATATCCGTGTACAGCCGCCAGGAAAAAGACTGAGCCGCCTGAGCCTTCTGTCGGGAGGAGAAAGAGCGCTGGCCGGTATTGCCTTCCTTTTTGCGCTGCTGAAGCTCCAATCAGCGACGGTATGCGTGCTGGATGAGATTGATGCCACGCTGGATGAGACTAACACTGAAAGATTTGCCGAATACCTGGTAAGAAATAAGGGAGAAACCCAGTACGTACTCATTACGCACCAGAAGCGCACCATGGAGGCGGCAGATGCACTCCACGGTGTCACCATGCCGGAGGATGGTGTCTCGCAGCTGGTGTCGATGCGTCTGGGTGAAGCCCTGCAGCAGCCGCAGCAGATACAAAAGCAAGAAAGAGGTGACCGAGCGGATGAGCAACCGCAACGGGCAGCGCAGCGATAGGGAATCAGCAGGTCTGTGGGGTAGAATGAAGGTGGGCCTGGAAAAAACCCGCCAGAGAATCTCTGAGGGGTTTGAGGCTTTTATCGATTTCTCCGCGGTGGACGAACAGATGTTTGATGAGCTTCAGGCAGTCCTGATCCAGGCCGACCTGGGATTTGATACCACTGAACGTCTGCTGGATGATCTGCGCATAAGGGTAAAAGAGGAAAATCTCCGGGGTAAGCAGGAGGTCCTGCAGGCCTTATCTGAGCTGACGCTGCGGATGCTAGAGACAGAACCTGGTTCACGCGAGATGCAGCTCAGTGATGATTTGTCGGTGATCCTGCTGGTGGGCGTCAACGGAGTCGGGAAGACCACCAGTGCGGCAAAGCTGGCCTGGCGTCTTAAAAAACAGGGAAGAAAGCCCATCCTTGGGGCTTCGGACACCTTCCGGGCTGCAGGAATAGAGCAGCTGCAGCTGTGGGGTCAGAGGGTAGGTGTTGATGTCATTCATCACTCTCAGGGGGCCGACCCGGCGGCGGTAGCTTTCGATACTGTCAAAGCAGCTCGAGCCCGGGATTGCGACGTCGCGATGATCGACACCGCCGGGCGCCTGCATACGCAGAAGAATCTCATGAATGAGCTGGAGAAGATCTGCCGGGTGATACAGCGCGAGGAGGAAGGCGCCCCGCACGAGACTCTCCTGGTACTGGACGCCACCACCGGCCAGAACGCACTGAGGCAGGCGGAGATGTTCGGCGATGCTCTCTGTGTGACCGGAATTGTCCTGACGAAACTTGACGGCACGGCCAAGGGTGGTATCACCGTGGCAGTGGAGGATCAGACCAACACCCGGGTGAAATTTGTTGGACTGGGAGAGAATGTAGAGGACCTGCAGCCCTTCAGTCCGGAGGATTTTGTGTCCGCACTCCTCGGGGAGTTTTAGATGGTCACAATTTTCAGCCCACAATGCAGATCTGATTGACGACAGGGCAGTTATTGCTTACAATACTTTAGGCATGCCTGTAAAGGGTTGCACCTTAACAGCACTCGGGAGGTGTAGGGTTTGGGGTCTCCCCTTCAGCGGACTGTGCGGGTAAACAGGCTGTTTGATTTATACGGCGCACTGCTCACTGTAAGACAGCGTCAGGTGGTTTCGCTGTACTACCGTCAGGATTTATCTCTGGCTGAGATCGCAAACAGGCTGCAGATAACCCGTCAGGCAGTGCATGACTCGCTGGCCAGGGCGACAAGGGCCATGGAAGATTTCGAAGATGAACTGCAGCTTCTGCAGAAGGCTGCCGACCGGGCTGTCCATCTGCGGCAGGGTATGTCTCTGGTGGCTGATATCGAACGCTGCCTTGAACGTTTTTTGAGAGACTCGGAGTCCGAAGGTGGAGATGCCCTGGTAGAAAAATCGCGTAAAAAGCTGGAGCAGCTGTCTGCTGTGATGGGAAGATTGACGAAGATCGGCGGAACACAAATGCAGATAGAGGGGGGCAAGATCGGTGTTCGAGAGCCTGGGAGATAAGCTGCAGGGCGCCCTGAAGAGCCTGACCGGGCGAGGAAAACTCACCGAAGAGGATGTTGATAGGGCCCTGCGAGAAGTTCGACTGGCCTTACTTGAGGCCGATGTGAACTTCCTTGTGGCCAAGAAATTTACCGAAAGTGTTCGACAGAGGGCGGTTGGAACAGAAGTTATGGAGAGCCTGACCCCAGGTCAACAGGTGGTCAAGATCGTCCACGACGAGCTGACTCAACTGATGGGGGGCAGCGAACACCGCCTGAACTTCTCTTCTCAGCCTCCCACCGTCATTATGCTCGCCGGGCTGCAGGGCTCAGGTAAGACCACCACGTGCGCCAAGCTGGCCAGGTACCTCAAGAGGCAGGGGCGGAACCCTCTCTTGGCGGCTGCAGATATATACCGTCCGGCAGCGGGAGACCAGCTGGCTCAGCTGGGAGACCAGATCGATGTCCCCGTACTTGATATGTCTTCATCTGCCCAGCCTGAAGACATAGCCAGGGCCGCCGTAAGCAAAGCTCGCTCATCAGGGAGCGACACGGTTTTACTGGATACCGCTGGCCGGCTGCACATAGATGAGGAAATGATGGAGGAGCTGTCCGCGGTAGAGAATGCGGTTGATGTGCACGAGTCGCTTCTGATCGTGGATGCTATGACCGGCCAGGATGCAGTAAACGTGGCCGAAGAGTTTTCTGAAAGGATAGAAATCACCGGGCTGGTGCTCACCAAGATGGATGGTGATACCCGGGGCGGGGCTGCTCTGTCTGTGCTTGACGTCACCGGCTGCCCGGTCAAATTCGTTGGAACCGGAGAACGGCCCGACGACCTGCAGACTTTCCATCCGGATCGCATGGCATCCCGCATCCTGGGTATGGGTGACGTCATGACTCTGGTGGAGAAGGCAGAACAGGAAATGGATGAGGAGCAGGCCCGTCGCCTTGAGCAGCGGCTGCGGGAGGATAAATTTACCCTGGAGGACTTCCTCGAGCAGATGCAGCAGGTCAGGCAGATGGGTCCGCTTGACCAACTGGTATCTATGATTCCCGGCATGTCTCCGCATGCAGATTCGATGGGCGATCTGGACGAGGCAGAGCTGGTAAAAGCTGAGGCTATCATTCAATCCATGACTCCGGAGGAGAGAAGAAGTCCAGACATAATAAAGCGAAGTCGCCGACGGAGGATAGCTCGCGGCAGCGGAACCCGGGTGCAGGATGTTAACAGGCTGCTCAAGCAGTTCAGCAGGACGCGGGATATGATCAGTCAGCTAACCAAGGGGCAAAAGAGCCAGGCTGCGCAGAAGCTGCGCAATATGGGTTTTCCCAGACGATAGCTAAAAGCAAGGTCAACCCGAAAAGGTCAACTGAAAAATAGTCAGGAGGGATGACAAAAGTGGCAGTCAGAATCAGGTTGCGCAGGTTAGGTGGCAAGCGTGATGCTTTTTTCCGAATAGTGGTGGCAGATTCGCGTACCGCCCGGGACGGACAATTCATAGAAGAACTGGGTTTTTACGACCCGGTCGATGAACCGGCGAAGACCAAAATTGACGTAGACAGGGCGACCTACTGGTTGAGTCAGGGGGCGCAGCCCTCACAGACTGTGCGGGATCTGTTCCGCAGAGCAGGTATACTGGACGGCGGACGGTCAGACGAGGAAGAAGATGCGTCCATCGAGTTCGAGCTGGTCAAGTCGTCAGCTTTGAACGAGGACGCTGAGTGATAACCACTCCGGAGGGAGTGACTTGCTATAATGCCTGTTAAGGGGCTTGTTGAGCATATTACTCGTGCGCTTGTCGATGAACCGGAGTCAGTGCAGGTCAGAGAGGTTGCGGGTGAGCGGTCATCGATCATCGAGATAGCAGTTGCTCCGAGTGATATTGGCAAGGTTATAGGCAAAAGGGGACGGATAATCCACGCCATCAGGACTGTGGCCAAAGCTTCTGCAGCAAAACAGGACAAACGGGTGGAAGTAGAAGTGCTGGAGTGAGCGCGAGAGTCCGAACCAGGAGGTAAGTCGAATGGAATCTGTAGTGATAAACCGACCCATCCGTGTTCTGGTCAGAGTAACCGAGGATTTCAAGGAGAAGCTGCACCATCAGGCGACCTCTGAGATAAGCCGGATAGAATCCGAACTGGAGCAGCTGCAGTTTCAAAGAAAGCGCTGGATGGCTGAAGTGGCCAAGAAAGACCCCAAAAAGATGGAGCAGCTGCGAGAATCTTTGGACCGCGAGCATAATGCTCGCGAACAGAGAAAAATGGAGCTGCAGAGGCAGCTGAGGCAGTCTGAGAGCCTGGAAGCTGGCGAGTTGGTTCAGCAGGGTACTGTTGATGCGAAAGTGGAAGTCTCGCCCGGGGATTCCTGGGAGGAGATCATCAATACAGCGATAGTTGTGGAAGACGGAAAGATAGTGGAAATTCGCCATGGTTCCAACGAAGATTGAGGATCAGCGCCATATGACGGTAGCATATGTGGTGAAGCCGCACGGGATAAAGGGAGAAGTCCTGGTGCAGCCCACCCTTCCGACGGCACGGGAGTCGTTTGTCATAGAGCCGATATTTTTGCGGAAAGGGCCGCATATGATACCGACTCGAATCGAAAGCTTCCGTCCGCACGGCGACCGGTACCTGTTGAGGCTGCAGGGAATAAACGACAGAACCGAGGCCGAAAGATTACGCGGCTACGCTCTTGAGGTGGCGCGAGAAGACTTGCCTCCGCTTCCGGAGGATACCTATTACGTCGAGGATATGATAGGCTGTCGGGTGATCGATGAGGATGGCCAGCAGCAGGGTGAGGTCATCGACGTTATGCGTACTTCCGGGGTCGATGTCCTTGTGGTGGCATCCCCGGATGGAAAATGGATGCTTCCAGCTGCAAAAGACTACATGGGCGCAATCGATCTTCCGGGGCGGGTTCTCAGGGTGTCGATCCCTGAAGGCTTGAGGGATCTGCATGTTAATTGACGTAGTGACAATTTTCCCTGAGACTGTTGAGTGCTCACTGCGGACCGGAATCCTGGAGCGCGGGCAGGAGGATGGCATTATCCAGGTCCGCGCGCACGACCTGCGGGATTTCACCGATGACCGGCACAAGGTGACAGATGAGCCACCCTACGGTGGTGGGCCGGGTATGCTGATGAAGCCAGAACCTTTTTTCCGGGCAGTGCACCACTGCAGACGAGGTCAGCACAACAGCAGGGTGCTGCTGATGACTCCGCAGGGGAGACAGCTAAACCACAAGATCTGCGAAGAGCTGGCCCGGGAGGAGCATCTGATAATTTTGTGTCCTCGCTATGAGGGAGTCGATGAACGAGTGAGGCAGTGGGTGGTCACCAACGAAGTATCCATAGGTGATTACGTGCTGTCTGGTGGTGAGTTCCCAGCCATGGTGGTGGTAGATGCAGTGGCTCGATTGATACCGGGGCTGGTGGGCGAGCCAGAATCAGTACGGGGGGATTCCTTCGCTCAGGCTGGGCTGGAGGGGCCGCAGTACACCAGACCGAGGGAGTTTCAAGGGTTGGAGGTTCCTGCGGTGCTGCTTTCGGGTAATCATCAGATGATTGCCCGGCATAACTGTGAACAGTCCAGGCTGCGCACGGTGCAGCGGCGCCCCGACCTGCTTCGGTGAAGCGGCGGCGTGACGCTTATGAGACACAATATTTTGCAAAAGCACAGGAGGGATGGACATGGTTGATTACGTCAGAATGATCGAAGAGGAACAGATGAAGGAGGATATCCCCGAGTTTGGTCCAGGTGATCAGATTAGAGTGGATGTCCGTGTGATTGAAGGAGGGCGGGAGCGCACCCAGCAGTTTGAGGGAATCGTCCTCAAGAGGCAGGGCTCTGGCCTAAACGAGCACTTTACCGTCAGAAAAGTCAGCTATGGTGTGGGTATCGAGCGGACTTTTCCCGTGCACTCCCCGCGGGTAGAGAACATCGAAGTTCTGCGGCGGGGTAAAGTAAGGCGAGCGAAACTGTACTATCTGAGAAAGCGTCGAGGCAAAGCTGCCAGGATCAAGGAAAAGCGCTGACCTGGTTCAACTGTCGGGGCAATTACAAGGACAGCAGGCAGAAGAGGGCTGGATACAGGGCTCCGGTCCTCCTACCTTTTGCTAATTACTGGTTGCTGTCCCGACTACTTTTACTTCCAGATGAGGGATGGCATGACTGACAGCGGCAGCACACTGCGGGAGATAATTGAGATAATAATAATTGCTGTTCTCATTGCTCTTTTTGTCCGGTCTTTTCTTTTTGAGACCTTTGTTGTGGACGGTCCCTCTATGCTCGATTCACTGTATCACTCAGAACGGGTGCTGGTGAACAAGTTTATTTATCACCTGCGTGCACCTCAGCGAGGTGAAGTCATCGTGTTTCAGTGCCCCACCGACGCCCGCAGGGATTTCGTCAAGCGAGTCACCGCCACAGCCGGTGAAGTTGTTGAGATAAGCGGGGGACAGGTGTACATAAATGGAAAGCCGCTGCAGGAGGATTACCTGACCCGACCGGGCGATAGCGATTTCTCTCCGGTCAAGGTTCCGCCTCGCAGTGTATTTGTGCTGGGAGACAATCGTACCAACAGCGATGACAGCCGTCACTTTGGGTTCGTACCGGTGGATTCCATCCGCGGAAAGGTCATGTTGATCTTTTGGCCACCTTTGCACATCAGGCGAATAGAAGAAGGGGCTGGAGCTGTGCCATATGAGATGGCTTGGTGACTGCCGAACATGGGAATCATCGGCGCGAAGCATCTGGTTGAGCATGGACCGGACGCAGCGCTTGGACTGGCTGCGGGAGTGTCGCAGGTTACGGAGAAGCATCAGGCTGCAACGGAAACTTGCCGGAGACGGGCTGGCTGCTGGAGTTGATGAGGCGGGAAGGGGACCGCTTGCTGGTCCGGTAGTGGCTGCTGCCGTCATCCTGCCGCCGGGATGCATCATCATTGGACTGGATGACAGCAAGAAGCTGACTTCACGCACCCGAGAGCACCTGCTCGGTGACATATACCGCCGGGCCGTAGCCCTGGGAGTGGGATTCAGATCGGCGGAGTGCATAGACAGAACTGGCATAAAACCCGCCACCTTCTCTGCCATGACCGATGCAGTAAGGCGGCTGTTAATTTCCCCTGATACCGTGCTGGTAGATGGGAAGGACGATATTCCCGGCCTGCAGATAAATCAGCGGAGCGTTGTCCGGGGAGATGAGAGGTTTACCAGCGTCGCTGCAGCTTCGGTGGTGGCCAAGGAGGTGCGCGACCGCTTCATGCGTGCGCGGCACGACCTGTACCCGCAGTATGACTTCACCAACAATAAGGGGTATGCAACGCGAAAGCATCGCCGAGCCCTCCGCCGTTTCGGTCCGTGTGTTCTTCACAGAAGATCCTTTTCTCCCCTGAATCTGCGGCAGATTGACCTGTTCAAAAAACAGGTATCCTCCACTGCTGAACCGGAGCAGTAATGCCAATTGCTACCTTTCGGTGTTGGAGTGTCAGAGGGGGTCTGATGACGAGGAGCGCCGGTATTGCCTTAGTTCGTCCATGCAACTGCTGCACAGCGCAGTCCGTCCCGTGACGAACGCACTGTCTGGAAAGTGATGGGCCCATAACCTGCTGCTGAGTCAGTTTCAGCATAAGCCTGCCTGGCACAAAAAGATTTCGCGTCATTTGAGGCCGAGGCCAACTGTCGCGGCCATCAGTTTTACGTTTTTCCCTCATCGTGGCTGTCTTTTTGTGATTCTTGGGACTTTTCTTTAAGTCGTTTTTTTATCTCCTCTTTGCGCTTGTAATCCTCCCTTTGAGCGCGTGAGTTTATTAGTGCAAGCCCCACGACTCCTACCCAGAGTCCAAGCACAAAGGGCCAATTGCTTTCTATCCCGAACAGGTTCGGTGAAAGCATGAGGACAATTGCCACCCCTATAGTTGCAAATCCCATGATTGTCCGTGCCATCTTATTCACTCCCGTCTCCGGTAATCGAGTGCGAGCCTGACTCCTGCAGCCCCTGATAATATATCTTCCCGATGCTGAACATAGCAAACTGCAATCAATTACATGATAATATTTTCTCGCGTCATATCCAATTGTCTCCGTTGGCCTGGTGTGGTATTATCCAAAACTGAAACGCTTCTGGGCTCTGCGGCTTTATTAATAGAAGAGGAGATGGATATAAATGGGGTCTTCGCCTTTGCATTGACGGTTCCACCGGAGGCTTTGTATACTTGGTTCGAATTGCGAAAGGTCAGTGTGCAATACATTCCGAAATTATAGGAGTGTGGGAAGTTTATGAAAACTGTATGGCGCTTACTCAGCTATCTGTTGAAGTATCCCAGGTGGCTGACTCTTGCCATCATATCTATGCTGGGCATGGTAGGAATGTCATTTGTCGTCCCCTGGCTTACCCGATACGTCATCGACATTGCCATCATCGAACAGCAGTGGCATTTGCTTTTACCGCTGGCATTGGGGGTAATCGCAGCCACGGCTGTCCACAGTGCTTTTGTGGGCGGCAGGCGATACTGCAGCGCCCTTTTAGGGCAGCGGGTCATCTACGATCTACGAAATCAGATGTACAAGCACCTGCACAGCCTTCCCTTCGGGTTTTACGATACCGCTCAGACAGGCGAGCTCATGTCGCGTGTCACGCAGGATGTCAACCTCATGCGGCGGTTTCTCGGCTTTGGAGTGGTCAACCTCACCCGGTCGATACTATTGTTTTTGGGGACCCTCGTTGTTCTTTTGTACATCAACGTTCAGCTGACGCTGTTGATTCTTATCACGCTGCCGCCGCTGCTTATAGTACTGCGGATATTTTCACGGCAGATCCGCCCCATGTATCGTCAGCTGCAGCGGAGGCTGGCAGACCTTACAGCAGTTTTGCAGGAAAACATTGCTGGAGTCCGGGTGGTAAGATCATTTGCCCGAGAGCAGTATGAGATCGACAAGTTCGATGAGGTAAACTGGGGTTATCTGGACCAGAATATCTCCACCGTTCGGGCCAGGGCCTTTTTCTTTCCCCTTATGAGAATGGTCAGCCAGCTGGGTACAGCGCTGATCCTGTGGTTTGGTGGGCGTCAGGTGATAGCCGGAGCTATGACTCTGGGATGGCTGGTAGCTTACAACCAGTACGTGGGCCGACTGCTGGGGCCGATTCGCATGCTGGGCTGGCTGATCAACCTTGCCGAGCTGGCCATAGCTGCCGGGCAGCGGGTATTCAATATACTGGATACGGAGTCGGATATAAAGGAGAAACCCGATGCCGTTGAGCTGTCGGAGGTCGAAGGCGAGGTCGAGTTTTCTGACGTCTGGTTTCGTTATCCCGACACCGAGGAATGGGTGCTGCGTGATATCAGCCTGAAGGCTGACAGCGGTGAACGAGTGGCGCTGCTGGGTGCCACGGGATCGGGCAAAAGCACTCTCATCAATTTGATACCGCGATTTTATGATCCGGACCGCGGCAAGGTTCGCATGGACGGTTATGATCTGAAGGACCTGTCGCTGGAGTCGGTGCGAAGCAACATAGGTATGGTTATGCAGGAGACATTCCTCTTTTCAGCGCCGATTAGGGAAAACATTGCCTACGGTAGACCGAATGCTTCACTTGAAGAGATCAAAGAAGCTGCGGAGGCGGCGCAGATCCACGACTACATCGCCACCTTGCCTGAAGGCTATGACACTGTGGTTGGCGAGAGAGGGGTCGGGCTTTCTGGCGGGCAGAAGCAGCGGGTGGCAATTGCCCGTGCGTTGCTGCTCAACCCCCCCATCCTGATCCTGGACGACTCTACTTCCAACGTGGATGCCGAGACCGAGCACCTCATACAGCAAGCCCTCGAGCACCTGATGGAGGGCAGGACCAGCTTTATCATCACGCAGAGGCTATCATCCATCCGGCATGCTGATGAGATAGTGGTGCTTGACCGGGGCGAGATAGCCCAGCGGGGAACTCACGAGGAACTGCTTGAGCGCCCCGGCATCTACCGTGAGATTTACGAGCTTCAGTCCAAGGGCCAGGATGAGCTTTCAGAGGAGATATTCGAGCGGGCCCGGGAACGAGCGAGAGCCAGCGTACAGGAAAGGATCGGAGGGGAGCAGGCATGAGTCACTTCCATGTCCCGGAGAAGGATGAAGAGCAGATCAAGCCATTTGACACCGAGACGTTTTTCCGACTGGTTTCCTACCTGGCCCCCTACAAGGGTTGGATAGTGCTTGCTGCAGCGGCCCTGGTGGTTTCGTCACTGGCGCAGCAGGTGGGGCCCTATGTTCTCGGAAGGGCCATTGATGAGTTTATCGATCCACACGGTGTTGCGGCTCAACTGGATATGGCCCAGCGCCTACAGGGTCTTGACCTGTACACCCTAATATTCGTAGGTTCGCTGCTTGTGGCCTGGGGAGCTGGCTACGCGGAGACTTACGCCATGAGCTGGGCGGGGCAAAATGCGATTTATGATCTGCGCCAGAGGTTGTATGAGCATCTGCAGAGGCTGAGCCTCAAGTGGTTTGATGAGCGCCCGGATGGCCAGATCATGTCCCGGGTGACAAACGACGTCCAGACCCTGAATGATATGCTGGCCTCGCAGCTGATAGCTATAATACGTGATGTGGCCAATATCGCCATAATAGTGACGATCATGGTGTCGATGAACACCCGGCTCGCTGTGGCCACGTTCATCACCATACCTCCGTTGGTGCTGGTCACCTTCATTTACCGGCCCAAGATACTCCGGGCCCACCGTCAGGTGCGGAGGCGGGTGGCGCAGATCAACGCGAATCTGCAGGAGAGCATTTCCGGGGTCAGGGTTACCAAGTCTTTCACCCGGGAAGAAGAGAATTTCAGGCAGTTTGATGACCGAAACTACGACAACTTCGAGGCCACCATGGATGCCGAGAGGCTCAAATCCGTTTTTCAGCCCTCCATCATGCTGGTTGGTTCCTTGGGGATAGCGATCGTCCTTTGGTATGGAGGAACCATCATAATGCGTGAGACCATAGCCGGTGTACAGAACGGAACCCTGGGCCCGGGCGTACTGGTCGCCTTTTTGGCGTACGTGCAGCGGTTTAACCATCCACTGCGGGATCTGGCCAATATCTACGGTGAACTGCAGTCGGTCATGGCCTCCTGTGAGAAGATTTTCACCGTTATGGACACCGAACCGGAAATTGAAGACAGCCCCGATGCGGTAGAGATTCCCGAGATCGACGGCCACGTCCATTACGACGATATTTCGTTTGCCTACGAGGATGACGAATACGTCCTGTACGACATAGATCTGAAAGTAGAGGCCGGCCAGAGAATAGCCTATGTGGGTCATACTGGGGCAGGTAAAACCACGATGATAAATCTTTTGTGCCGGTTTTACGACCCGCAGGAGGGACGTATACTGGTTGACGGATACGACCTGCGCGACATCAAGCGGAAATCGCTGAGGGAGCAGCTGGGTATTGTCCTGCAGGACACCTTCCTGTTCAGAGGTACGGTACGTGAGAATATCACCTACGGAAAGATGGACGCCAGTGATGAGGAGATCAGGGAGGCTGCACGGGCGGTGAATGCACACCAGTTCATCAGTCAGCTGCCCGATGGGTATGATACTCAGCTTGAGGAGCGGGGCGGCAACCTCTCCGTGGGACAGCGGCAGCTGATATCCTTTGCACGTGCGCTTCTGCGCGACCCGCGCATCCTCATCCTTGATGAGGCCACGTCCAGCGTTGATGCGTACACCGAGCTGCTTATCCAGGATGCGCTTGAGACCCTGCTGCAGGGGAGGACTTCGTTCATCATTGCCCACCGCCTTTCGACCATACGCAACGCTGACCTGATAGTGGTGTTGGATGAAGGAAGAATCGTCGAGCGAGGCACGCACGATGAGCTGATTTCTGCAGGTGGTCATTACTCCGATCTTTACAGCCGTCAGTTTGCTTTCAGTGCGGGTGATACCGCCTGACCACCGACCAATCATGCTGCAGCGTGCGCTTTCGGGGGGCGCAGCCTGCCATCAGGGGTGCCGCATTTGCTTGCGGCCCCTTTTTTGCGTACATTGGGGTTACGCCGGGAATTGAGGGAACTGGGTTTTTTTGCTGAGTATTCCGGGTACAATGAGCTGCGAGTGGTGCATTGATGTGGTGGGTCTGCTGGAAGTCGGGAGGCAAAGGGCTGTATAATGGCAAAAAACTGCCAATACACTGCGCAAGGCAAAAGGATGCACATCGTACGGTTGCCAGTACCCTTTGCCATAACATCTGGTAATATAGAATGTAGGCACAGCAGGATGTCAGCTGTGGTGCGGAATATCAGGTCGATAATCTCAACTCATTGACATACAGAGGCCTAGAGGTGATCAGTTTGGCCAAAAATTTGATTATTGTCGAATCGCCAGCGAAAGCCAAAACCATAGAGAGGTATCTGGGACGGGACTACAAGGTTGCCGCCTCCATGGGCCACGTCAGGGACCTCCCCAAAAGCAAGCTGGGCGTGGATGTAGAAGACGGGTTTGAACCTCAGTATATAACCATAAGAGGGAAGGGCAAAGTTCTGAAAAAGCTGCGCAAGGAGGCCAAGTCATCTGAAGCAGTCTTCCTGGCTACCGACCCCGACCGGGAAGGGGAAGCTATAGCGTGGCACCTGATTCACGCCCTGAAGCTTGAAGAAGATGACCAGCTCCGGGTTGCGTTCAACGAGATAACGAAGAACGCGATCAGGCGCGCCTTTGAACAGCCCCGGAGTATAGATGTGGACCTGGTTAACAGTCAACAGGCCAGGCGGATACTGGATCGACTCGTCGGGTACAAACTCAGCCCCTTTCTGTGGCGAAAGGTCCGCCGTGGTCTGTCCGCCGGACGCGTTCAGTCAGCAGCTGTCCGCATGGTTGTCGACCGCGAACGTAAGCGAGAAGCGTTCGAGCCTGAGGAATACTGGACTCTGGACGCCGATTTTCTGTCCTCTGCAGACGGTGGACAGCCGGATGAGCAATTCACTGCCCGACTGCAGAAATGGCGTGGGGACGAGGTCAGCATTTCCAGCGAGAAACAGATGAACCGCTTGCTTGAGAACCTTCCGCGGAGCGGTTATGCCGTTGCCGAAGTCAAGCGCGAGGAGAAGAAACGGTATCCTTCAGCCGCTTTCACCACCAGCAGCCTACAGCAGATGGCCGCGCGCCGTCTGGGCATGAAAGCGAGTTTTGCCATGCGCATAGCACAGCAGCTTTACGAGGGAGTCTCGGTGGGAGATGACTCAGAACGACGCGGACTGATAACTTATATGCGTACCGATTCCACCCGGGTTTCCTCCCAGGCGGTGGGCATGGCCAAAGAATTCGTCCAAGAGCGTTACGGTGAGCATTTTTCCCAGCCGCGCACCCGGCGGGGAAGGGCGAGGCAAGGAGCGGAAGAAGCACATGAGGCCATTCGTCCAACCGACGTCGGCAAGACTCCTCAGATGCTCAAATCTGATCTCAGCAATCCACAGTACCGCCTGTACAGGCTCATATGGCAGCGTTTTGTGGCCAGCCAGATGAAGCCAGCTGTATACGACGAGACCACCGTTACCATCAGTTCCGGCGGAGCGCAGTTCAGCGCGCGGGGCAAGGTGATGAAGTTTCCTGGATTCCGCATATTGTACGGCACAAATCAATCCGACAGTGACGATGATCTGCTGCCGGAGATGTCCGAAGGGGACCGCGTACAGCTTAAGGAGTTGCTGCCGAAGCAGAATTTCACTCAACCCCCGGCGCGGTTCACAGAAGCTTCGCTGGTCAGGGCCATGGAGGAAGAAGGCATCGGGCGACCCAGCACTTATGCTCCCATAATTGAGACAATCCAGAAGCGGGGATACGTCGGGACCGAGGACAACCGGTTTTACCCCACTGAGCTGGGCAGGGCAGTCAACAGTCTGCTGGAGGACTACTTCCCTGACGTGGTTGACCTGAGCTTCACCGCAGATATGGAAAACAAGCTGGATGAGATCGAGGAAGGTGACGTCGACTGGTTGGAGGTGATCTCGGAGTTCTGGGAGCCGTTTTCTGAGGAGCTGGACACTGCCTATAAGAAGGCAGAACGGGTGCAGCTTCCTGTACAGGAGACAGATATAGAATGCGAAGAATGCGGGCGCACAATGGTGATCAAACACGGTCGCTATGGTAAGTTTATCGCCTGTCCGGGATACCCAGAGTGTGAAAACACGATGCCGTACTTTGAAAAAACCGGGGCGCAGTGTCCGGACTGCGGCGGCGATATTGTCAAGAGACGAAGCAAAAAGGGCCGGACATTCTACGGATGCTCCAACTGGCCCGACTGTGAGTTTGTCGTGTGGAACGAACCATCCGGGCAAAAGTGCCCCGATTGCGGGGCCTTCATGGTCAAAAAGCGAAGCAAAAAGAAAGGAAACTATCTGCAGTGCAGTCGCGGGGAGTGCCAGACCGAGGTTCTGCCCGGTGAACAACTGGAGGCGGTCGGAGAAGGCGAGTGAGTTCGAACCCGGGAGGAAGCTTTATGGCTGATAGTCGCAACCCATGCGCTGAGCTGAACACCGCAACCTCCGCTGAGCAGCTGCTCGAGGCATTTGTGCAGCATATAAAAATGCAGAGGGATTACTCGGACCATACCGTCCGCGCCTACTCCGCAGACCTGAAACAGGCGCTGCAGTACCTCTGCGCGGCCAGCGGAGATGAGATGCAGAGCCTGCGGGGTGCTGATCTGGCCCAGTATAGCCTTGCTGATATGCGTTCTTATCTGGCGCGATTGCTTTCTGACGGGTACAGAAGGTCCAGCGTGAACCGCAAGCTGGCTGCGCTGCGTTCTTTTTGGCGTTTCCTCGTCCGTGCCGATCTCATGTCCGACAGCGTCCTGGATTACCTGTCATCGCCCAAGATGCCGTCGCGCCTCCCCAGGTTGTTCTATCGTGAAGAGGTAGAGGCCATACTGAGACGGCCCAGCGCTGACTCTCCACTGGGGCTGCGCGACCGCTGTATATTGGAGATGCTGTACGGCACTGGCATGAGGGTGGCCGAGCTTGTAGGAATGGACATGGGGTCTGTCAGCAGCAGCGAAGGAACGGTAAGGGTTATGGGCAAGGGGGGACGGGAAAGGATCATTCCGCTGGGGTCCCACGCCCTGAAGGCAGTTGACCGGTATCTGCAGGAGGGCCGCAGTCAGCTGCTCAGCAGTAATCCATCTCCCGAAGAAAGAAGTGCCCTTTTTCTCAATCACCGTGGGGGCCGGCTGACTGCTCGGGGTGTCAGGTGGATAGTCAACAAGCATGTCAGATCTACGGGTTCTGCCGGAAGTCCGCATACTTTCCGTCATTCATTTGCCACGCACCTGCTGGACGGCGGAGCCGATCTGCGGAGCGTGCAGATGATGTTGGGACACTCGGAGCTGTCTACCACTCAAATATACACCCACGTCAGCCAGGCACGGATAAGGCAGGTGTACGAGTCGGCTCATCCAAGAGCACAAAAGCAGTCTTCGGAAGATAGCGCAAGAGAGGATGAATGAAAAATGCTCAAAGGGACCACCATTGTGGCGGTCAAGGGCAAAAACGAGGTGGCTGTAGCCGGAGACGGCCAGGTAACTGTGGGAGAGAATCAGGTGCTGAAGCACAGCTCTCGCAAGGTGCGTTACCTGTACAAAAAGCAGGTGCTGGCAGGATTTGCCGGTTCGCTTGCTGATGCAATGACCCTGTTTGACAAGTTTGAAGGCAAGATTGAGGAATACCACGGCAATTTACCGCGGGCAGCCGTGGAGCTGGCCAAGGAATGGAGAACTGACCGAATTCTCAGAAGACTCGAAGCTCTGCTGATAGTGGCTGATCTCGATAATCTGCTGGTAATATCCGGGGCCGGTGAAGTAATCGAGCCGGACGATGGTATCACTGCAGTTGGCTCCGGAGGCGGCTTTGCACTTGCGGCTGCCCGTGCGTTGAGCAAGCACTCCGGCTTGAGCCCTTCGGAGATTGCCCGGGAGGCCCTCTTGGCTGCCGCTGACATTTGTGTCTACACCAATGATAACATAAATGTGGAGGTTCTGAAGCGCAATTTTTCCTCGAACAGCTGAGGACTGACAGGTAGCTTCCGCGAAAGGAGTTCACCATGCAAGACTTGACACCACAGGTTATCGTAGAGCAGCTGAGCAAGTATATCGTGAGTCAGAGAGAAGCCAAGCGGTCAGTGGCAGTGGCGTTGCGCAACCGATACCGCCGCAACCAGCTGGCCGAGGAGCTGCAGGAGGAGATCCTTCCCAAAAACATCCTGATGATCGGACCCACTGGAGTTGGTAAGACAGAAATCGCCCGTCGCCTCGCCAGGCTGGTCAACGCTCCCTTCCTGAAGGTCGAAGCAACCAAGTTTACCGAGGTAGGTTATGTGGGGAGGGACGTAGAGGCAATCGTCAGGGACCTGGTTGATACGGCCGTACGGATG
>PUMD01000104.1 GCA_003551215.1 Clostridia bacterium
CAAATCAGACCATAGTGGGATTGAAATGCTAAAAGGCAAGGACGACGGAGAACTAGATGAGATGATCAAATCAGACCATAGTGGGATTGAAATATTATATCGTAGATGAGCGCCTGAATGCTGAAATACAGATCAAATCAGACCATAGTGGGATTGAAATGAGACAGTCTAAAAGGTGGGGAGCTAACAACTGCGATGATCAAATCAGACCATAGTGGGATTGAAATATACAGTATAACGAGGCGTTTAACTGGCACGAAGACGGATCAAATCAGACCATAGTGGGATTGAAATAGCCTGTACCCTTTCGCCTGTGGGATAGTTAAATTCTCGATCAAATCAGACCATAGTGGGATTGAAATATTCATTAGAAATTTGAATCCCAGATTGCCAACTACGATCAAATCAGACCATAGTGGGATTGAAATGAGGAAGACTTCGGAGAAGATACACCGACTACGATTGATCAAATCAGACCATAGTGGGATTGAAATGCTAGAGAGAAGAGGTTTTGGTTCGAATGGTGGAAAGGATCAAATCAGACCATAGTGGGATTGAAATAATTATCACCTCTCTATACATAGTTACGAATAACCTCGATCAAATCAGACCATAGTGGGATTGAAATCTTGAATGAATAATCGTTATAGGATGAGTTCCTACCGGATCAAATCAGACCATAGTGGGATTGAAATTACGGAAGCAGTAACAGCCTTTAGAGAAGGAACTACGATCAAATCAGACCATAGTGGGATTGAAATAATTGAATGTATCCTCCGCCGTGTGTGTATTCTATAGATCAAATCAGACCATAGTGGGATTGAAATAGAGTAATAGCAGTTCGGTATAAGGTCTCCCTCATCGATCAAATCAGACCATAGTGGGATTGAAATAAAGTTAGCGGTATGACGATGGAAGGTGCGAGCTTCGATCAAATCAGACCATAGTGGGATTGAAATATCAAACCTCCGATTCTAAATACACCTTCGTGGGTTAGATCAAATCAGACCATAGTGGGATTGAAATTATATAAATCTGAACCAAGAGAAATAGCATCAGTCCAGATCAAATCAGACCATAGTGGGATTGAAATAAGTGTGGCAGCGGTGTAATCACCGGATTTGGTCAACCGATCAAATCAGACCATAGTGGGATTGAAATCTCACCATCAACATATATATATTCCGCTTTATCCGAAGATCAAATCAGACCATAGTGGGATTGAAATGAAAATATTTTTGTTTTGAGAATAGAGCTAAAAGACGGATCAAATCAGACCATAGTGGGATTGAAATATCCTCATCTTTGTCCTCTCTCATCTCGTCGGTATCGATCAAATCAGACCATAGTGGGATTGAAATCATAAGAGAGAAAACCCAAAATCAGAGGGAACTCATAGATCAAATCAGACCATAGTGGGATTGAAATTATCGAAGGTATCTTTCCCACAGCGGTAAGTTTGGATGATCAAATCAGACCATAGTGGGATTGAAATAGTCATCGACACCGACAGGGATGTCCAAACCACCTCGTGATCAAATCAGACCATAGTGGGATTGAAATATAAATAGGGATTGTTATATTACAATTATAAAGGTTGATCAAATCAGACCATAGTGGGATTGAAATCCATATAGACGTCCGATGTCACGTCGCTCTGCGGTGTGATCAAATCAGACCATAGTGGGATTGAAATGTTTATTCATTATTGTTCCTTCTTCGAGTTTACTATGATCAAATCAGACCATAGTGGGATTGAAATAGATATACCTATATAGACACACACGATAACTTGGAAGATCAAATCAGACCATAGTGGGATTGAAATCCGATTTTAAGGATATGATCCCCTGATATATTATCTGATCAAATCAGACCATAGTGGGATTGAAATATAAATACTAGAGTTCTAGGGAGTTCTTCGGAGTGGGGATCAAATCAGACCATAGTGGGATTGAAATACTGTGTTCCTTCCTTCCAGAGACAGTCTAAACGGTGGATCAAATCAGACCATAGTGGGATTGAAATAATCAAAAAGTGAGAATTTGAGTATATCAGAGTTTGGATCAAATCAGACCATAGTGGGATTGAAATGCATCCTCACCTTCCAGCCTTCCGCCTGCGCCTGGGGATCAAATCAGACCATAGTGGGATTGAAATTTGTCTCAATATCATCACCTTCACCAGACATTCGTAGATCAAATCAGACCATAGTGGGATTGAAATCCCTTAGTAGAAGATTTAGGTTTGGAGAAATATGTGGATCAAATCAGACCATAGTGGGATTGAAATAATTCACAAGTTCACATCTTCCATACCGTTCATGTGGATCAAATCAGACCATAGTGGGATTGAAATGTTGCTTCGACCCGACGGTGTTGGCGGTGTCGCTTGGATCAAATCAGACCATAGTGGGATTGAAATCAACGAGATGTCTTGCTCTTCGATGCGGATATTTTTGATCAAATCAGACCATAGTGGGATTGAAATATAGAACAGATAATAATGTCCCTGGGAGTGATAGCCTGGATCAAATCAGACCATAGTGGGATTGAAATTTTTTGAGCTGGGAGGAAACTGATACACCGATTTTGAGATCAAATCAGACCATAGTGGGATTGAAATCATATACAGCATTTATAATCAAAATGCCTAAACACTAGATCAAATCAGACCATAGTGGGATTGAAATGATACGCTATCCAGACGACCCGCACTTCTACCCAGAGATCAAATCAGACCATAGTGGGATTGAAATACATCATGCAAATCTGTTAGTATCTCCCTTTTTTCTGATCAAATCAGACCATAGTGGGATTGAAATAAACCAGCGGGCAGACCAGCACATCTGGAGATGCAGGATCAAATCAGACCATAGTGGGATTGAAATGTACATTGGTGGTTTGTTGGGTTACGCTCCCGTTGAGATCAAATCAGACCATAGTGGGATTGAAATTTTTTTTCGAACCCATGCTCCTCGCCATCATCCCATGATCAAATCAGACCATAGTGGGATTGAAATGCCATACGGACAGCTGAGGAATTAGGCATAAGCTTTGGATCAAATCAGACCATAGTGGGATTGAAATGAGGTGTTACCCCGCAAGGAAGGTTCGGTCTGTGGGGGATCAAATCAGACCATAGTGGGATTGAAATGTATGTTGCTGTCACGGATGACGGCGAAGTATTGTTGATCAAATCAGACCATAGTGGGATTGAAATAGGGGAGGACCGTAAGGACATGAGACTCACTACAGGGATCAAATCAGACCATAGTGGGATTGAAATCACGAGAGATGTGTTTATAGTCATCACGGCAACATCGATCAAATCAGACCATAGTGGGATTGAAATTAGCAGTATGAATTTCATTTGATAGCACAGGGCGATGATCAAATCAGACCATAGTGGGATTGAAATATGTAGTATTGGATGGAAATGACGAAAGTGGAACATGATCAAATCAGACCATAGTGGGATTGAAATATTTGAAGTGAATTAGAATGAGCATATAATGTTCCGGATCAAATCAGACCATAGTGGGATTGAAATATATCCCTTTAACGATAATCACTCGCTCCCTGGTGGGATCAAATCAGACCATAGTGGGATTGAAATTTGTTTACGATTTCTTTCTCATTCATATACTTCACAGATCAAATCAGACCATAGTGGGATTGAAATTCTGCTGGGCTGAGTCGGCGTTGAGATCAAAATTTCTGATCAAATCAGACCATAGTGGGATTGAAATTGATAGACATGAGATGAAAGACTCAGTACTCCAGGCTGATCAAATCAGACCATAGTGGGATTGAAATTTTTTCGATTTAGCTCTTCTATTGCGTGTTTATATAGATCAAATCAGACCATAGTGGGATTGAAATACGCCGTGGATGGTCAGTACTGATATCAGTTCTCGCGATCAAATCAGACCATAGTGGGATTGAAATTACCCATCCCTCCTGGATCAGCGACTTGCATCATATCGATCAAATCAGACCATAGTGGGATTGAAATCGAAAAATAGAATTGTATAACGATACGGGTAATAAAGATCAAATCAGACCATAGTGGGATTGAAATTAATTTTGAGAAACTAAGGTTTTATAAAGACATGAACGATCAAATCAGACCATAGTGGGATTGAAATTAAGAAAAAAGCACTAGGAGAGCTCCGGAGGAGGAGATCAAATCAGACCATAGTGGGATTGAAATCTTACTCTGGCTTCCGGTATGGGATTATTATCTCTGTGATCAAATCAGACCATAGTGGGATTGAAATGAGCGAGACATCCTGCTCTTCGATCCGGATGTCTTGATCAAATCAGACCATAGTGGGACCGCTCCCCCAAACATCTCCCGATTATGAAACTCGTCCGTTCACCCTCCTATCCAGACATCAAAAATACAAGATCACAGCAGCCGTCCTTCATATATGAAACTCGGCAGTTTCCCCCCTTTTTTTTATGAACAATGGCAGGTGAATCATATACGAACAATAGCAGTTACCTGCCATCCTTCATAAATAAAACTGCCGTGTTTCATAATCCTGATCTGCCGTTCTTCATAACCAAAACTGCCGACTTTCATAATCATTAACTGCCATGAACAAAAACTAGTTTTGTGATCTATTGTAGTTATCTTCCGATTGGTCTTTCACAACTTGTTTGAAAGGCCAAGGGATGAAATCCCAGTAGTCTTTCACAACTTGTTTGAAAGGCCAAGGGATGAAATCCCAGTAG
>PUMD01000003.1 GCA_003551215.1 Clostridia bacterium
ATATATAAAGGTGAGGGACACTTTTCCATTTTTTTGTAATTACCCAATAATAGTTACTAAAAACCCGAAACATTTATAAACCCCATTTCAGATTTCAAACAATACTAAAATAGTAACATTTATAAACCCCCTTTCATATTAAATTCTATGAAAAATAAATTCATAAACTATTCTCCTTCCATATTCAGGAGAATATGGTTCAGGGTCCGGTGGTGGAGTTATAAATTAAAATGAGATTAAGAAAAGTTAAATATTATGGGAAGAATAATGGATGGCGAATAAGATTAAGACAGACAGATATAGAGGATTTTAAATTAAAAGATGGTGATATGGTGGATATAGATGATATTGTTATTAAAACCCTAAAAAATCGTAGATTTTTGGGGCGCCAAAAACTGGAAGTTTTTTAGCGAATCAAAATCACAAGAGAATTAAGCAAAGCCAAACCTGTTTAATTCTCTTGTTATTAAATAAATTATAGGAGAAAAAATGGAAAAAGAAATAATAGATGACTTCACAGATGAGGATAAAGTAGATACTACCTTTAACTATTGGGATATTGAAAAGGATAATGAAATTATTGGCTACTTTGACAGATTTGAAAGCGATGATAATGGCGAACATCCTGTTCTGACTACTGAGGAAAACAAAGAAGTTCATTTGCCTAGCCTTATAGTTTTAAACACAAGGTTAAGAAAAGCTGAAAAGGGCAATAAAGTTAAGATTGTATATGTTGGTGATGAGAAGGCAGAAAAATCAGGCAGAACATATAAGAATTTTAACATTTTTATTAAGTAAAGGATATGTTTAAATATCCTTTTTCTTTTCTTTTTTAATATGGAGCAAGACAGAATAATAAGAGATAAGGTTGATTTGGGGATAAGAATAGTTTGTGATAAATATACCTGTGTTAATAGAGGCGACAGACATATATGTTATACTGAAAAATATGAGGGATGTTTGAAATATGAGAATAGAAAACATTAACAAATATTGTGAATATGAAGTCAGAAATGATGAGCAGATTGAAAACTTTGAAAGGGAAATCATTAATAACTATTTTGTTGATTAATGTTTTAATTCTAATCTGTCTAATCACTTCTTATTTAATTCTTACTAATTATTTTTATATGATAGATTATGAATTTCAATATAGAAGCAGTTATCCTGATTTTGATTTTGAAACAGGAGAACAAATAGAATATAATATGGGTTGGGAGATTAAATTTTTAATGATTTTATCCTTAATTCTTATAATTGAGAACCTTTTTAATCTTGCTTACCAATTTTATATAAACAAAAAACTATTTAAACCCTGATATCTACTATTTAATGGGGGTGAAATAAGATGAATGAATTAGATGAAAGTCAGGCAATAGAATTACAACTTTCAAAGATGAGAAAGAAAGGACAAGCTGGACTTAATGTTAAGATGACAGCTCTTATTGGTGCTGTTATATTGATATTCTTGGTTTCTGCCTTAGCTCCTGAAATCTTTGAGGAATTAGCAGTATTAGAGAATAACACAGATACACCTTCTTGGGTAGCATCAGTAATGGTTGTTATTGTTGGTGCTGGTTTAGTTTTCCTGGTTTGGAGAACTTTCAATTAAATTAAGTGATTAATAATGACAAAATCATATAAAAATAGCTATCTAATGATAGCTATTTGTTTTTTATTATTATTATGTTTAAATATAGCTGTTGCTCAAATACCAGATAATATCTTGGAAAGAAACCCTATTTTTTCTGATAGAATACCTGAGGGTTTAAATATAACAGAAATGAGGGTTGGAGATAGGTTTGTCTTGTCTGATACTGATAATAATATTATAGTTAAAATTCCTGAAACAGCTCAATTAAGAAACCCTATTATTGATAAAAATTATATTTCTGCTGAAAGTTATGAAGGTGAAGCTCCTATTAAAGTAAGGATTAAAGCTCCTTATGAAAATGAAAATATATCTTATGCTGTTTATAGACATCCTGATTATAATGTTTCAAGAAGGGAAGTAAAACAAGAAGGTGATATGGTTTTTAATAGAGTGCCTGTTGATGAGGATGGTTATATATCTTTTTATGCTCATTCTTTTTCATCTTGGATTGCTGATTTACCTAATCATTTTGTCATCCCTAAGGGTGATTGGGATGTTATTTTTAATCGCCCTGAGATGTTTATAGATGTTACCTCATCTGAATGGTTGTCTGATTGGCGAGAACATTCAGTTATAAGATTAACAGATGAGGTAGGGGGGACAACTACAACTGATTACGGGTTTCCTGATGGATCAGAATATTATGTTATTAATGATTATTTTGAATTGTTTATGTCAGAAAGTAGTGCATATATAGATTTTTTTTATTATTGGAAATCAGAGTTTACTGATTGGCAAGGGCAGTGGATATTATCAGATGGTAGCACAACATTAACAGATACTTTTTATTTTTCTAATAGAGAGGATGTCCCTAATCCTATTAGTTATTTACCTATAAATGTTTATTTTGATGAGGGCAAAACATCTTGGGAAAAAGATTTAGATGATTATTTTGAGCATACAGGACATTCAGGGCAGACAATCACGACTTTTAACACTTTACAAATAAGTTTTACACCTGAGGGTTATTCATCTGAAACATTAACCTTAGATGTTTTTGGTGATAGTGAAATTTATAATCACCCTGATGGTTATTATTCAATTAAAATTGAAACTTTTGAACCTTTTGAACCTGTTGATGGTAATTCTATTAAATGGAATTTCACATTATTAGATGAAAGTCAGGCAATAGATTTAAAAATTGATTATACAATATCACAAGATAATAGGATATATGGTGATTATGAATATGTTGGGAGAGATTTTACTTCTTATGCTTCAACAGGAAGCATAAATTTTATTAATGATGTAGAAGCTCCTGTTATAACAACAAGGACAGCTGATAATATAGGGGAAACATCGGCAACAATAAGAGGAAGGGTTGATAGTTTGGGAGATTATGATGATGTTGATGTCAGATTTAGATATTGGAAAGATGGAACTACTGATTATTATTATACTTCTTGGGTGAATGTAGATGATGCTGTGGAATATGTTAATGAGGATATAATAGGATTAGATGAGGATACAGATTATAATTTTAGATTTGTAGGTGCTTATAATGGTGAAACCTTGACAGGTGGAGATGAAAGTTTTAAAACCTTAGAAGCTGAATTAGAAACCCCTATTGTTTCTACATTAACCCCCATTAATATTAATGATACTTCGGCAACATTAAGAGGAGAGTTAATAAGCTTGGGTGATTATTCAGATGTAGCTATTGGTTTTGAATTATATGATGATGGATGGATGACATTAGTAGAAAGTGTTATTGAGGATGTTAATGCTCCTATGTATTTTAATCATTCTGAAACAACATTAGAACCTGACACAGAATATTCTTATAGAGCATTTGTTTCTTATAATGGTGATTACAAATTTGGGATTACAAGAGATTTTAAAACTACTGAGGAAGGAGAAGCTCCTGCTGATAGCCCTTCGGTTATTCAGGAAATAGAGGATATTATATTAGAGTTTAATGATAGTGTTATAATTGATTTATCATCTTATATGGAAAATGTTGAGGATTGGGAGATATGGGTTGATGAAATAGAACAATTTTTGCCTATAACATTAGTAGAGAATGGATTGCCTGTCTTGTCAATAGAGTTGATTGATGATTATTTAGAATTAGTTTCTCATAATATTGAAAAATCTTATGATTTTGAAGTTAAAGGGTTAAATCCTGTTGGAAGTGATAGTTTATTCTTTAATGTAGAGATTAAAGAAGATATTGAAGTAGAGAATGGGATATTATATAATATTTTTCAATCAATTATAGGTTTATTCCCTGATAGTGAGGATTTAACAACAGCAGAAAAAATTGGTTTAATGGTTTTAGTTATGGTTCTTGTTTCTGTTGTCTTATTATTAATAAGCTCAGCTTCACAAATGCTTTATATAGTTATAGCTTTGAATGTTCTCTTATTTATATTCTTTATAGGAATTGGGTATGTTCCTATATCAATTATTATATTATTAGTTTTAATCCTGATAGGAATTTTATATATAAAATTTTTTATTAATGGGGGTTAAGGATGGAGATTAAATATATGGCTTATGTCTTGATTTTCTTGTTCTTGTTTGGAGCTATTACCACGACAATATTAAATGATTTTGAAGCTGAACCTGAATATTCTTGGGCTTCCTCTTTTGCTTCATTAACCAGGGGGATAATAGGGTTTTTAGGTATGCCTGTTATATTAGTAGGTAATCTTATAGAAGGTTTAGCAAATATTCCTATAATAGGAGCTATTTTTTCAGGGGCTGGGCCTACTGAGGAAGGGTTTGTTATTGTTTCAGGAACAGGAAATCACGAAGAAGAAACCTTAGATGGTTTATATGAATTTACAGCAAGAACTATGGGAACTTTATATTTTACAAATGTAGACGACAGCTCTCACCAAATAACTTTTACTTCTCCTGATGAATATTTAAAGCTTAAATCTACAACTTACACACCTTGGTGGAAGTTTTGGGGGATTGATGTTGTTTATACTTCTGAAAATCTGACAGCTATTGAATATGGGGAAACTTTTGAATTTTACTTGGAGCAGACAGATTTAGATTTTAATGATGTTGCTTATGGTGATATGGATTTACACCCTGACTTAGTAGATGATGATATTAAAAGGTTAAGCATTAGAAC
>PUMD01000179.1 GCA_003551215.1 Clostridia bacterium
TAATCAACAAGAGATATAGATGGGCAGCCACCGTGGACGCTTTGATCGAAACGTTGTCCCTCTGAACTCAGATCCTTCATACTCCCGGTCTGATCAGAAAGACCGAAAAAAACCTTCTCAGATAATTTGGCGTATATTGCAAATCATTCGTCTGAAGTAATATCTAATAGATTCCTCAGGCCAAACGTGGGAAACAACTTCCGAATCAATCTTTGCATCGGGTGGTAATGCAATATATTGTGCATTGATTGGACAGGACTCTGAGTTAAAAATCCACGAAAAGGACGACGTCTCACTAGAACAGTTAAGATTGTCTTCCCATCCAACAACGTATAAATAGGAAAAGTCCAGCTCTCTATCCTCGCAAAGGCTAAAGTAGCTAAGTAATGTCTTGGCCTTCGCTTTACTGAAATGATCGGCTGCTTCACGACTCCGAGTTGTTTCCAAAATTGTGATTCCGTTCTTAGATGAATACAGCACCCCATCTAATTCACCTGTCTGGATAGGCCTGGCTAGTTCTCCGTTAGCAGCGTAAAACTTAGGTCTTTCTATCAAAGAAGCACAATACAAAACCAAATATGCATTGAACAGCCTCTCATAGTCTGTCGCTTCTGGCGCGAACAGCTCGGCCGGCATGGGAGCATTGACAAAATGACAATACCCTCCTAACCCCCTGACCTTCTCCTTTTCCTTTTTGGCTACGGCGCGACAGATCCACTGCTGCAAGCGACAAATATGATCATGACAATCACTTGCATCTTGATGTAACGGAACGTCTAGATTATCAGAACGAATGGGATCGTCATTAAGTGTCTTCAGATTGCAAAGCAAGAAGTGATCAAGCCAACATCTTTCATATTTCTTACCAGTGTGGAGGACATCATTAAACGACTCTACAAATTCTTCCGTCCACACGAATGCAGTTTTTCGTGACCCTGCAGGCTCGAACAGAATGATGGTTTTGTCGGAAGCTATTTTCAGAAAGCACAAATCATAATTCTTTGGCCTATGCTTCTCACAAAGCCAACCCACGAACAACCCAACACCGATTTCTTTGAAGTACTGTTCGTTGAGAATTCGTAGGCTATTGCCTGATACTTCAATTATATCCCTATCTTCCAATGCTTTCTCTAAGGTATCTAATGTGCCATCCAATGGTTTTTTCTTGACCTCGAATCTCAACCTTGGCCTATCAGACATTGGAGAGAACGTATTTCTCGATAATATCCACTTCACCTGGCCGAGCTTTCTTCATGGGTTCGGTATTATTGTAGACATGTTCCAGCAGCTCGTCTAATTCCATATCCCCAAATTCGTTCAAAGTATGATCGAGTATATTTATCTCCTCTTCATTGAGAGAGCAATTCTCGGCAGTCAACCTATCGTCACCGCGGGAACGGTACAGAAAATACTTCCTTCCCTCTCCAACGGTAAACGACTCAAGTTCTAACAAGATATTGCCGTTCATTTCCCTCAAGCAATCCCTAATATTGCTGTTATATGGACCGTAGTGATAATACTCATAATCGATTCCGGTCAAGGTGCTGCCGTTTTTTTTAGCAAATCTGAGATCTGCCAGATACAAAAGCTTCACTATTTCTGTCCGTGTCAAGTCTTTGACAGACCAATCAACTATATACTTAATAGCATTCTTGAGTCTTTTCATGAGGTTCTCTCACCCCTCCTTTGCAATTTTATCTCCACATTCCGGATCAATTATGTGAGCAACTCAAACACTGATTTTGGATACAGACCTCTTCGAAGAGACGATTTCCCCCTAAACCAAGCGAACCTCATTTTACATAATATATGAGTGCTGTCAACCGCAGACTCGCTATTCTGATGAACTATTTGGGAGTTCGGACTGTTGTTTATTTTCCACATTCTTATACTATTATACTATGCACTTCTCGCTGTAGCTGCCAGTTCCCTGCTGAAAACAGAGTGGGTTCCAATTTGGAGTTGTGTGTTCTTCAGGCAATTTTCGTAGGTTCTCCACTTCACACAGCTGTATTGCGGTGAAGCAAGGCCAGCTTTCAGTTTTGAGTACTGAAGACATTGGACGGAGGCACTAGCCTAGCCGAGAGGAGATAACCACCACGCGGTCATCCGGTCTCCGCACATTCTCTTTAGGTTGAAGAGATTTGGGGGTTTCACGTGTACCACCGTGTAATCGGTATCGAGCCAAGAAAGGCAGATACCGTGTTCCAGGCGGGACCTGGTCGGGCAAGTTTTCACCCAGAAGATACTTCCCACGCCCGCGCATCCCCCTCGTGCAGCAGCCCATTGAAAGCCTGCATACGTCCTCCGCTTACAACACTGTACCAAGCGCTATCTAAATAGTCCTCGGACACCTGCTCCTCGGAGGACGGGAGTTCAGTGCAATGGGCTAAGACGCGCTACCATGAATCGCACTTGCGGCCCCCACTCGTCTGTGGCATAGATCTCAAAGTGAGCGCATACGGAGGAGATTCGCCCGAACCATCTGATAGGCCTCGGTCCAAGTCTAACTCCGATGAGAACGCAAACGCCCGCTGACTTTCAAAAAGAAACTTCCCTTCGGTTCACCTCTGCAGGGCGACTCCTCCTAAACATTCAGGATTCTACGGTTTCTGCATTGCAGGCAGGAAAAAGTATCGTTTGACCGTAGGGCTCGGTGAAGATAAACTATTCATTACACTGAGACAGACCTTTTTAAGGTAAAGGGTGGTGGCTATGCCTAACCTCAGACCGCTGAGACAATTCTACTGCGATGAATGCGGGAAAATAATCGAAAGCGCAGATGACGGTGCGGTGGAGTACCTGTACTCCCCTGGAGAAGGCGCCGAGCCCACTGAAATCTGGGGTTTCCGAATAGTCCACAATATTCTCGCCTCGCCCAAGGACAGTTGTTCCTATGACGAGGGTCATTACCTCAGTGTCAGTGGAGAGTCGACCAGCTCGGTGGAGTTGAATCTCGCTAGATATCTGGACCACCAGGGAGTCAGTAGACTCCTGGCCATCCTGGAGGCGTGCCGCTCCGGAGTCATGCAGTTCAAGGAGAAAAAGGATTTTGGCGAATTCCTGGACGTGTTCCGACGACTGCAGATTCCCTACTACGAAGAGGCAAGATTACTGCTCGAAGAAGACGACAAAATAACCGGACCACTGGTCTCAGATGATCTGAAATTCATTGTTGAAAGTGACTCCTCACACAGCAGTACCCGTATGTAGATGGAGAAGCACTCCCCATAGGGAATATTCCGCGCTAGAAGCCTGTCTCTGGCCGCAACTCATGCCGATTATAGACCGAACCACCACCACATCATCAAAGAGCGGGGCAATAGCTGGTAAAGATGATGGATTTATTGTTCCATGATGTTGTTTCCGCAACTATTGAAGACCGTCGGAGGCGGGAATGTGACTGCTTCAACTGCTCTCGTCCCGGCACAACCGCCCCTCTTTGAATTTCCTTCAATACATCGGGGATGGAAACTGTTGTAAAGATGCCGCACAAAAGGGCGTAGATACCATCCAATTTATGGCGTGCTGCTGAACGACCCGATTCAGATGCTGAACTGGCTTTCTGTTCGTTCATCCGCAGCATCTTCTTTTGGGCCTCTGCACAGCAATGCGAATGTTGATGTCGGCAGGCTTTCAGCTCATCCAGGCCGCGAACTCCTATTGAGGTTTAAATCACCCTCGCGGGCGTCTCCTGCGCCCGCGCCCACTGTACCATCTCGCCTCTGTCTGAAAGCATGAGACGATGCCTGACAGTCATACACTGACGGGTATCTATCCGTCAGCGATTCCAATCATCCTGTCCAGATTTCTGGTCAATACCCTCTGCACCCCAAAGCTCAATCTATTGCCCCGTAGGATCCATCCTGCACCGAAAATCCGGTTTTACACAGTTGAAGGATTCTTGCCTCCGGCGCTGAAAACCAGTATAAGCCGGCCTGCAGCGCGATAATGTGAATTGGGTTCACAAGCCCGACAGACGTATTGTATTGCGTCCCTGGGGCCGATTGATTGAAACCACAAGGAGACCGCTCGTTTTATTCTGTTAGGAGGAAAGACCGTGAAACAGCTAAGCGTACTGGCCACCGGGGACTCGATAATTACCCGCCGGGTCTCGGAGCACACCCATGAGCCTTTTTCTCAACTGGTAGATCTGGTGAGAAACTGCGATGTGTCCTTTACTAACCTGGAAATAATGACCCCCGAGGAACCGAAAACCCCCTCGTCGGAGTTTGGCGGAGGACCTCTGTCCGCCCCGCCCTTCATCTTGGACGAACTCAAATGGTTCGGCTTCAATCTCTTCAACGTAGCCAACAACCACGCGACCGATTACACCTACCAGGGGCTTTGCGACACCATTGACCAGCTGAACCGGAGAGAAATGATCTTCGCCGGCGGAGGAAGGAGCATGGGAGAGGCGCGCTCCCCCGGCTACCTGGAGGCAAAGGGCTGCCGGGTGGCGCTTATAGGGGCGGCCTCCTCCTACGTGACCGGCGCTCTCGCCGCCCGGCGACGAACCGACTGCCGCGGCCGACCCGGCATCAACCCCCTGCGCTTCGACACTGAGTTTCTAGTCGACTCCGATATGCTGCAGCATATCGAGAAGATCGACCGGGCCATGGGAACCCGCAGAACCACGCAGAGGCGCAAGGAATTCGGCTTAATTCCCGAGAAGAACCCCGATGCTTACGA
>PUMD01000155.1 GCA_003551215.1 Clostridia bacterium
GGCTGGTGGTCTGCGAATGACCGTTCATGGGCTTGTCTATGATATGACCGTCAAGGCCGCGAATGAAGCCGCCCTGGGGGCCGGGGCCGTGGTCAGAAAGGTCACTGCCGGAGATCTTACGGAATCTGACCTTGAAGAGATCTCCTCCATTGGACCAAACATCATATTGCTGGCTGGCGGAGTGGATTACGGTGAGCGGGATACGGCCATAAGCAATGCCCGGAAACTGGCCGGGTTAAAGCTGGATGTTCCAGTCATTTTCGCTGGAAACACAGTATGCCGCGATGAGGTGCGCAAGATTTTCGGAGACGACAGGGTCCGGGTGGTTGAAAATGTATATCCGCGCATAGATCAGCTGAACATCGAGCCCACCCGGTCGGCCATCCAGGAGGTATTTGAAAAGCATATTGTGAAGGCCCCAGGCATGTCTCGAGTCAGAGATATGGTATCCGGCGAAATCTCGCCCACCCCGGGAGCTGTAATGACGGCGACGGAGCTGCTTTATGAATACATAGGCGACCTGGTGGCGGTCGATGTGGGAGGAGCGACCACCGATGTTCACTCGGTGACCGAGGGTTCGGAGGAGATTGCCCGCATGTTGATCGCTCCCGAACCAGTGGCCAAGCGTACAGTCGAAGGTGACCTGGGAGTTTACATGAATGCTGAGAACCTGCTGCGGAGAATTGATGAAAACCAGCTGCAGGAGGAACTGGGATCTGACCCACGGGATATTCTGGCGTCCATGGGGCCGCTGCCGGAGACGGTAGATGAAAGAGAAATGATTGTGCGGTTTGCTGCAGAGGCCGTGGCTGCAGCGGTTTCGCGGCATGCAGGTCAGACCAGGCACCTCTACGGGCCATCCGGACGCACCACGGTGGCGGAAGGAAAGGATCTCACCCGCGTCAGATGGGTCGTCGGCACCGGAGGAGCGCTGACCCAACTCGATGAGGGCAAACAGATGCTGCAGGCTGCTTTCTCCCGTCACAGCCCAACGGCCCTGTACCCGGAGGACCCCGAAATTCTCATCGATCACCGCTATGTAATGGCCGTTGCAGGAGTGCTATCCAGGCGTCATCCCCGGGCGGCTGCGCGTCTGCTGTCCGAGAGCCTGGGAGTAGAGGATGAGATGCAGAAAAGTATGGTCAAGGAAGGATGAGTGATACGTGTGGCAGATCACGGCATTTATCCACGTCTGCGGATCGACGGCGGGAAGCTGCAACACAACGCTGCCTGTGTGCTGCATGAGTGCCGCAGTCGGGGTGTAAAGCTGACTGCTGTGACCAAGGGAACGTGTGCCCATCCGGAGGTGGTCAGTGCCCTGCTGAAAGCCGGAGTCAAGAGCCTCGGGGATTCAAGACTACTCAATCTGAACAGGCTTTCAGAGCTGGCCCCGGAAGCAGAGCTGGTGCTGCTGCGGCTGCCCGGTCCCCGTTCGGCTGTCGGGACGGTCCGGCATGCCGACATTAGCCTAAACAGTGAAGCGGCCACGCTACAGGCGCTAAATCAGGCTGCCGCCGAGACAGGAGTGCAGCACGGCGTGTGGCTGATGGTGGATGTTGGGGACCTGCGTGAAGGTGTGTGGGTGGATGATGTTGCCAGCCTGGCCCGGTCAGCGAAGGGACTTTCCAACCTGCAGGTGAAGGGTGTGGGGACGAACCTGGCCTGTTACGGCGGAGTAATTCCCAGCACGGATAATATGAACCGCCTGCTTCGGGCCCGAGATACTGTGGCCGAGGTGCTTGGGTATCAGCCCCCAGTTGTCTCTGGCGGGAACTCTGCAAACTGGAATCTGCTGTGTTCTGGCGATACCCCTCAGGGCATAAATAATTTGCGCATCGGGGAGGCGCTTCTTCTGGGTCAGGAAGCAGTACAGCGACAACCCATCGAAGGGGCCCACCGCGATGTATTCAGTGTGGAGACGGAAGTCATTGAGGTGAAGAAGAAGCCGTCGGTTCCGACGGGTGAGACCGGTCAGGATGCCTTCGGTCAGCTCCCGACGTTTGAAGACCGGGGGGACCACCTGCGGGCCATTGTCGCACTGGGCAGACAGGATGTTGACCCTGATGGACTCAGGCCGGAGATGGAAGGAGTCGAAATCATTGGTGCCTCAAGCGACCACATGATTCTCGATGTTGAGCATGCAGAGGCTGCAGTACAGCCGGGAGAAGTGTTGTCTTTCGTCGTAACGGGTTACTCAGCTCTGCTGGCGCTGTTTACCTCTCCGTACGTCGACAAATGAGACCCGGGCCGGTTTTGACTTTTACGAGTGAGTTGCAACCAGGTGCTTCCGGTCGTGTTTACTGCTCTGCTGAACAGGGCTGCCTGTCGGGCCGGGACAACCAGCCTGCGGCCAGAACGGAGAATTAGTTCGGAGGCATCAGGCATAAGGCATTGACCCTGCAGCCTGGGATCCAAGCATCGCGCAGCCCATCGCCAATATAGTTGAATGACAGCACGGTGATGAATATAAGCAGCCCGGGAATAGGGTTGTCCATATGGCGTATCTCAGCTGCCCGGCCAGCATTCGGTATGCTTCTGCAGCTGGGGAAGGGCTCCTGCACTCCCTGTGCATGCATTTCCTCAATGCAGATTATGTCCTCTGATAGGTTGTGAGGTACAGCCCTGCAGGATTGAAAGCGTCGCCGGCTGCTACTGGGTACAGGTTTGATTTGCCGGGCAGGCGGCAAAGGAGTGATAGCATGTGATTAACGGTTTGATCTGGCACAGGGTGATTCCCCCGTTTATCTACCGGATGTGAAGGTCGACGAACCTCAGACAGAAATTTGCTTCCATCTTCCCTTTTGGAAAACGCTGCGGGCCAGCAGCGCGCGGACGGCTATCTCTATCAATATTATTACCCATATGCCGGCAAGCGACAGGTCTAGCACATATACCCCAAGTAGCACCAGGGGTACCCGGATAGCCCACGACCCGAAGGCGGAGATGTACATTGCCGTCCTGGTATCACCGGCTCCGCGCAGAGCGCCGGAGAAAACATCACTGGTGGATATAAAAGGCTGCATGAAGGCCGCTATCCGTAGACACCGCGAGCCCAGCTCCACCACTTGCGGGTCCGCGGTGAACAGGCGAATAATCTGCTGGGGAAAAATGAAAAATATCAGGCCCATGACGGACATGATGGTCAGGCCCAGCAGCCACGCTTCTTTAGTACCTTCTTCAGCGCGTTCGGCACAGCCAGCACCCAGGCTCTGACCGGTGATTATACTGGCGGCTATGGCGAAACCGTACCCTGGCATAAAAGACAGGGACTCGGCAGTCACTGTGACCTGATGGGCGGCGAGAGTCACCGTGCCCATGGCAGCTATCATAAAGGTGGAGATTGTTCGGGCTCCGTCACGCAGGATGGTTTCCACCCCCACGGGGACCGAGATCCTGATGATCCGCTTGAGAGTAGTTGAATTGGGCCGTATCATATGGCTGATTCGCAGACGGACGTCTTCCCGGCGGCTAAGCAGATACAGAGCCAGGATGCCCCCGCAGGCTTTTCCGGCGACAAGCGCCCAGGCGGCCCCGGTGACGCCCAGCCTGGGAAAGCCGAAATGGCCAAAAATCAGCAGGTAATCCCCGGCCACGTTGACCAGGTTTGTGACCACGGTCACCATCAGCGGTCCCCGTGTGTCACCCAGCCCGCGCATTGCCCCGTTGGCTGCCATAGTGGGCAGATAGATCAAAGCCGCCATAGAGATGGTACGCACATAGCTGGTTCCTAAAGCAGTCACTGCCGGCTCGGTTCCGGCCAGTGCATATATCCGATGAGCATTGGGAAGCATTATCGCCGTCAGCAGGAGGCCGAGACTCAAGGCCAGAAAGAGACCGTGCTCGGTGGTGTGAGTCGCCCCGATCAGATCGTTTTCTCCCTTGCAGCGGGCGACAAGGGCTGTAACGCCGACGCCTACCGCACCCAGCACAAAAGCAGAGGAGAAGTAGACCTGACCACCTAGGGCCACCGCGCTGAGTTCTGCTGCCCCCAGCCGCCCTACCATAGCGGTGTCGACGATCCAGGCAATCATGTGCAGGCTCATTTCCATTATTGCAGGCCAGGCCAGGGCCAGAATTTCTTTTCTACCCAGCTTGTTATCGACTTTCAGCTGGTACCTTTGCATGACAGGTTGCTCCTTGACCGGAAATCTGAGTTAACCACTCCCACCATTCTAACGATTTGGATTGATTCTGTCACTAGGTTTAGGGAAAATATTCTGACGGGTGCCGCCGCGGGAAGGGTTTCGATGGTAATTGTCAAACCTGTTATGCAGAGACACCGTCTATGCAATCATAGGGTCGTGGCTCGACGGTGCGAATTCAACCTAGGGAGGTTTGCGAATGACAGGGCAGATAACGCGTCCAGAGGAGTTTTTTGGTTTTCAGCTGGGCAGTGACCGAAAGATGGCCCGGTGGGATGAGATAGTACAGTATTTTGAATTGCTCGACGCCGAATCCGACTGCATAGAGGTTCGCAACATGGGGGAGACCACGGAAGGTAATCCCTTTTTGCTGACCATTATATCGTCATCGGAGAATCTCCGGCAGCTGGAAAAGCTGCGGCAGATAAACCTGGACATAAGCGATCCCCGCGGCATTGACGAGGAAGAAGTACAGAATCTGATATCTGAAGGCAAGGCGGTTGTGTGTCAGACCATGAGCATGCATGCTACCGAGATCGGTGGTACTCAAATGGCGCCCAAGCTGGCCTATGAGCTGCTCGGCGCCAAAGATGGGGAGACGCAGCGAATTTTGGACAATGTCATCTTTCTGATGGTTCCGTGCTTTAATCCAGACGGACAGATAATGGTTGCTGACTGGTATCAGGAGACGCTGGGAGGGGAATACGAGGGAACCCGCCTGCCCTGGCTTTACCACAAGTACGCAGGGCACGATAACAACCGGGACGCGTTCATGTTGAATCTTCGAGAATCCCAGTACGTGGGGAGCATCCTGTTTACCGACTGGAAGCCGCAGGCCTACCAGGACCATCATCACATGGGCAGCTACGGTGCACGCTTCTACGTGGCGCCTTACTGCAATCCGATTCATCCCCACGCCGATCCGTTGATCTGGCGGGAGCACGCCTGGTTTGGTTCTCACATGGCCTACAAGCTGGAAGAGGCCGGCTGCCAGGGGGTGCTGAACGCCGCTCAGTTCCCCGGCTGGGGACACCTGGGATTCCACTGGATTACTGCTTATCATAACGTCGCGGGCATGCTCACTGAATCCGCCAGTGCCAACCTGGCTTCGCCCCTATATATTCATCCTGACCAGCTCGATGCGCCCGGGGCGCCCACTATGCCCGAATATGAAGCACAGACCAATTTCCCCAGCCCCTGGGAGGGTGGATGGTGGCACCTGCGCGATATTGTCAAGCAGAAGAAAGTGGCCGCCCGGGCACTGCTGGACATATGCGCGCGGTACAAGGACACCGTGCTGCACAACGCTTACCTCAAAGCAAAAAGGCAGATTTCCCGTGGAAAACAGGAAGAACCCGGGGCTTTTATCATAGAGCCCAGGCAGCATGATCCCCTCACCGCGGATGAGCTGGTCAGGCTGCTTTTGGCACAGGGGATAGAGGTGAGGCGAGCGGAAGAAGAATTCGAGGTCGACGGTCGGGTTTACCCGGCAGGGACGCATGCTGTATTCCTGCAGCAGCCCAAGCGCGGGCTGATCCGCACTCTGCTGGAGAGGACCGAGTATCCCGATAATTACTGGACCCGCACGAGAGATGGTTCTCCGCGCGTCTTCGATACGGCAACGGATACGGTGGCAGAGTTTATGGGCGTGCAGGTCAGCACAACCTGCAGCACTCCCGTCGGTGAGTTTACGGCGATTGACACTCTGAAGACATCTGCGGCAGTGGTCCGGTCCGGACAGCAGGGGTACATTCTCGACCCGCGCTTGAACCTCGCGCACGCCGCAGCGTCCCGCCTGTGCGAGCAAGGGACTGCTGTCTGGCGCTTGGATGAGCCGGTGCAGATGGGGGACGATTCACTGCCTGCCGGTGCCTTCTACATTCCTGCCGATGGCGCCGATGAGCAGCTGCTGCAGGAGGTGGCTTGTGATTTGGGGGTGGACTTCTGGCCGGCTGCTGAGTGTCCGGAGTGCGCTCGCCGGACTTCCCGGCTCCGCCTGGGCATATATCAACGGTACTGGGGAGGCAATGCAGATGAGGGGTGGACGCGGTTCATATTGGACAACATGGATTTCCCCTATCAGACGATAACCGATGACCGCATCCGTCGTGGCGCCCTGAAAGAGGACTTCGACGTGATCATCCTGCCTCACGACCGAAAGGCTATGATCGTTGACATCACTGCAGTAGATGATGATTCGCGGCTGGGAAAATACCTCAAATGGCGGGCTGAAGATGTGCCGCCCGAGTACCGCAGCGGTATTGGAAAAGAAGGTGTAAGGGCGCTGGGCGAATTCGTCGACAGGGGAGGTCGCCTGGTGGCTTTTGATGGAGCATGCGAGGTCGCTATAGATGCCTGCGGTCTGAAGATGGAAAATGCGGTCAAGGGACTGGATTCCAGCGAGTATCTCACCCATGGATCAACCCTGCGCGCAGAAGTGGACACCGGGGACCCGCTGGCTTACGGAATGCCACCAAAACCGCTGGTGTTCAGCTGGGATAGTGCAGTCTTCACCATACACGAGGCGCTGCGGGCTCAGCGGTATCGGGTAGTGGCGAGATACCCGGATGAAGACATTCTGCAAAGCGGCCGGCTGGTTGGTGAGGATAAGATAGCCGGCAAACCGGGCATGGTTGCTGCTTATGCCGGGGACGGTGAAGTGGTCCTAATCGGATTTCGTCCTCAGCACAGGGCGCAGACGCACGGAACCTACAAGCTGCTGTTCAACTGCCTGTGGAAATGAGGTGTTGAGCAGCTGCTGTGCGGGGAGGGATGCCTCACCCCCCCCCCCGCACTTCATCGCCGAAAAGGAACTCAGATCAGCGTACCACTCAGAACTCTCTGCCCGGTCCAAGACCGGTTCTTTCCTTCACCTCACGCAGCGTGGTGCATGCTATGGTGCTGGCTCGCTCATGCCCAGTTTCCATGATCTCCCGGAGTCTTTGTGGGGACTGCAGCAGTTTCTGCCTCCTTTTGCGTACCGGCTGCAAGGTGTCTATTATCGCAGCGGCGGTGGCTTCTTTCAGGTCCACGTATCGGATAATGCCTTCCTCATATTCATCCAGGAATTCGCGGTGCTGCTTTTCGTCTCCGAATTCCCGCAGCAGGGTAAACAGGTTTGCCACGCCGGGACTCATTTCGCCGGATGTGGGGCCGGTATCGGTTACCGCCTTCATGACTTTTTCTTTCACTGTCTCCGGGTCGTCCCCTATTGAAATGTAGCTGTCCGGCCCCAGACTCTTGCTCATTTTCTTTTCCGGCTCGGTGAGGCTCATTATGCGGGCGGTGTGCCTGGGAACCTCAGCCTCGGGTTCGGGAAAGGTGTCGCCGAAGCGGTGGTTGAAGCGCCGAACGATCTCACGGGCCAGCTCCACATGCGGCAGCTGGTCTTCGCCGACAGGAACCACTTCCGCCTTGTACAACAGGATGTCAGCAGCCTGCAGCACCGGATAGGACAGCAAACCCAGGTTCACGTTGTCGGGGTGCATCTCCGATTTTTCTTTGAACGTCGGGACCCGCTGAAGCCATCCGATAGGGGTGATTGAGCCCAAAATCCAGGCCAGCTCGGTATGCTGCGGCAGTTCGGATTGGATTACCAGCGTGCACTCGCTTGGGTCCAGACCCACGGCCAGCAGGTCAACCAGCATGTCCCTGGTATTCGTCTGCAGTTCGCGTGGGTCAAAGGGCGTAGTTATAGCATGATGATCCACAATGGCAAAGACGCAGTCGTATTCATGCTGCATCTTTACCCAGTTTTCTACCGCTCCCAGGTAGTTGCCCAGATGCAATCTGCCGGACGGACGGGAGCCGCTGAAAACTCGTTTCCTCTCCACAGATATCACCTCATATCCTGTATGTGCGCAAATGACCAGGGCCACGGGGGGCTACCCGGAGAACTCAAGCGCGCTGGTGCTTCGCTTTCTCTACTAACAGTAGTTTACACTACAGCAGGGAAAGTACGAAGTGCCCTGTGTGCGGAGCACGGCACCTCATCAAGCCGGCCCTGTTTGTCCTCGGAGATAACGTCCCCAGCTCCGAAACCAAAAAAGCGGGACGGCCAGTTGTCCCTCATGGTAGGTGACATCCGGCATCCCGCCTGGTCAATATCGTTTTCGTCCTATTCCCAGAGGTTGGTTGTTGATTCGGAGATAATCTCCGGGTACGATTCGGCCAACTTCTCTGCTTTGTCCGGTGGTACCCCCACTGACGCGGCCTCTTCGCTGAACCAGTGCTGTGCCCGTCGGCGGGCTTTCCGGGACTGACGCATGTACCTCAGCAGCTGCCACAGCAGCTGGGGTCCCCGGGTAAGCGTTTTCCATACAGTCACCGGGCATCACTCATTGAGGTTGAAGCTGCCTTCTCGGAAGACATCCTTCATTTTGTCCATGTAACCGCGGGCCATCGACAGCGCCTCTTCTTCAGGGATTCCCCCTGCCCGCAGCTCCTGATAGAAAGTGCCCACCGCTTTTCCCAGCTGCCGTGCCGCCTTCTCGCTGTACAGCGACTCGTATACGGCATCCAAAAGCATTGGCAGCTTCTCTGATAGGGTCTCGAACAGCGGCCCCAACCCCTCGCTGACTTCCTTCAGCTCCTCGGCTTTGCTCTTGCCCTCGGATTTCCTCAGTTTTTCTTTTATCTTCTTCTCCATCTTCTCCTTCATCTCCTTTGGCACTTGCCCTTGCCAGTCTCCAGTGTCGCCTGTCTTTTCTGGCACTGAAATCGCTCCTTTCAAGATTCGGCCCGCTACGCGACGTGCTGGCGGAGCAGCCGGCTGAGCGCGGGGGGAATCCACCGCCACAGGGCCACGCTGTATATATCCTGGAGTTGTCCTGATGCAGCGGTATCGCTGCCGGCTTCGACCAGCAGCCTGCCGAGCATCTCCACCTGCAGGTGTCGGCTCAGCTGCTGAAGAACCATCCGGGCGAGCGGTCCTTCGCCGGAAGTGGCCCCCGGTGTCTCCGTTACCAGCTGCTGCAGGGATCTACGAATCAGCCGACGCATATGCAGGGCGTCTATGAGGGCCTGCCTACACAGCGGACACCTGTGCAGGTGTCGGGTCACACGGAGCTTTTCCTCATCAGACAGTGTTCCGTTGGCATACCAGGGCAGTAGTGTCTTTATCTGCTCGCACGTTTCGGCTGGTGCGCTCACCTTCAGTCACCTCCTCCGCCTCTGGGAAGAAGCCTTCGCAAGTGATTCATTGCGTAGTGCATGCGGCTTTTCACCGTTCCGGTAGGTATATCCAGTATTTCTGAGATTTCCTGATAGGGCAGGTCCTCATAAAAAGCCAGGAACACCACTTCCCGGTGATGGGGGCTCAGCTGCTGCAGTGCCCTGAGGAGCTGGTCTCGGTGCTCCACCTGCCTGAGAGGCCTGCCGCCCGAGGGAGCAGACAGGTTTTCGCTCATCTGCTCGGGTCCCACAGGCACCGACTGGTAGTCCCGGCGCCGCTGTTCATCGACTGTCTTGTGGTGGGCAATGCCGAATATCCAGCTGTCCGGACGGGACCTGCCGTCAAAGGAATCTGCACCCTGCCATATGGCCACCAACACCTGCTGCGCAACCGAGTGGGCGGCATCGCGGTCATTCAGCCGGACCAGAGCGTACCTCAAAAGCCGCGGGTAATATGTTCGGTACAGCTGAGAGAATGCCCGTTCATCACCCAAAGCGGTTGCTTTTATCAGGTTTTCGACCTCTGCCTGGCCGGTGTCCATTAGCCGTCCTCCATATTAAGCGGTTCATTTACTGTGTATGTCGTAACGCAGGTGGTGCAAGGTTCAAATCATCGTCTTACCCTCACATTATCACAGTTTGCCCGCAGGATTCGGCTGAGGCCAACGATTTTTCGGGCACCCTGGGGCGCTGCCCTGTTTCTTCCCGCCGTAAGCGGTGATAGAATATACTTACGTGAGGAAGGTATGATATGCAGCAACACGCTCCCCGCGGATGGCCGCGACAGCTTTTTTCAGATCTTTCCCCTGCAGAGGTCCTTGCTGACATGGTGAAGACCATGCTGCTGGCTTTGCTTTTGGCGCTTTTGATCCGTACCTTCTTCGTTGAGGTGTACCTCGTTTTCGGTCCATCGATGGAGCCATCTCTTTATGAAGGAGAAAGAGTGCTGGTCAACAAATTGGCCTACCGGCTTCGGGAACCGCGTTCCGGTGAGGTGGTGGTATTCGCCGAGCCAGGCGGGAAAAACCGCAGTCTGGTGAAGCGGGTGGTGGGCATATCCGGACAGAAACTGGAGGTCAGAAGCGGCAGCGTGTTCCTGGATGGAGAAATGGTCAGGGAACACTACGTGATATCCCCCAGTGAAGACACCGTACCGCCGCAGACCATCGATGAAGGCAAGATCTTTGTCATGGGGGACAACCGGTCAAACAGCGTGGATTCCCGTTATTTTGGCCCGGTAGCCGTAGATGCTGTTCGCGGTAAGGCGTTCCTGGTATTCTGGCCGCTTTCCCGCTTTCACCTGCTTGGCTCGGTCCCGCGGACAACTGCCCTTCCATTTTCCTGTTGTGGGGTCGGCTGTCCTGGTCTTCAGCCGTGATCCCGTCGTTGCTTCGGTGAATTTTCCCATTGGAATCGGGTTAGTGCTTACAGGAGTACGCGTAACAATGGAGAAACAGTGAATCGGAAGCAGTGGGATTTGCCGGTTAGGCCGCAAGTTGAGAAGGTGGTCTGAATATGAGAAACGGCCGACAGCCGTGGGATGATTCAGCGAAAGAGGGGGATGCTGCCCCGGTGGATGAAACGCTGTATGTTGAGTCCAGGCCGGCTGCAGGGAAGCTGGTGGCGGTACTGCGGGGCAGGCGCCGTGACCGCCGGCTGCAGCTTATTCCCCAGCTGAGCAGAGTGCTGCGCCGCGGAGATATCCATGAGCTTATCGCCACAGGTGAATCGGCAGAGCCCGGAGGTACGGTGAACCGCATCTGCTATTTGGGATTTTGTGAGATAGACGTCGGTGGTCTGGTCAGAAGGGGGGACCCGGTGCAGCTGGCTGATTGCCTGCAGGGTCAAATTCTGGGTTATGATGCAACTCACTGGCCCAACCACTACAACATAATTATCTCGACGGATTCTCCTGTCGACGGTGAGGAAGCCGGACTGAAGCTGGGGTTGCCGGTGACTTTTGGTGATGAGGCGTCGGCACTTTGTGATTGAATGCCCCTGCGGTGCATTGTCTCCTTTTGGCACCGCTGCGTTTTGGCTGAGCTGCTTTCATCAAGCGAAGGGTGGGAAAGCATGAGCAAGCTGAGAATAGCTGTTGTGGGTTTCGGTAACGTGGGGGAGAGCGCGGCAACGGCGGTGCAGATGGCAGAGGATATGGAGATGGCTGCAGTTGTGAGGCGAAGAGCCCGGCGTCCCACGGGATTGGACCGGGATATCGCGGTTATAGATGACCTGGAAAAGCTGAGTGATGCTGATGTTGCCCTGCTTACCGTGCCGACTCGCCAGGTGCGGTCTTATGCCCGCATATGCCTGCGTCAGGGGTTGTGTACGGTAGACAGCTTCGACATTCACCGTGAGCCTATGTGGGAGCATATCTGTGAGCTGGCCGAGGTTGCCAAGGCAGCCGGCACGTCGGCAGTCACTGCTGCAGGTTGGGACCCGGGAACTAATTCTTTTTTGCGCTGCATCATGAAGACAGTTGCCGCTCGCGGAGTCACCCATACCAACTACGGCCCCGGAATGAGTCTCGGTCACAGTGTTGTCTGCCGCAACATCGAAGGTGTCCACAATGCGCTGTCCATGACTATCCCCGCAGGGAGGGGCGAGCACTGCAGAGAAGTGTACGTTGAGCTGGAGGATGGGGCCAGTCTGCAGCAGGTTTCTGCGCGGATCAAGCGCGATCCCTATTTCGCCTCCGATGAGACGGTAGTGAAGGAGGTAGAAGATATATCTCAGCTGGCTGACCTGGGTCACGGTGCGGAAATCGAGCGCCGCGGCGCCTCAGCTGATGCTCACAATACAAACCTGCGGTTTGAGATGCGCGGCACGAACCCGGCCATGACTGCGCAGGTAATGGTATGTGCCGCGCGGGCAGCGGTGAGGATGGCACCCGGCGCCTATACCCTGCCCGAGGTTCCCCCGATGTGGCTGCTGCCGGGCGACAGAGAAACAAAAACGAAGGACCTGGTTTGAGCGCGCCCGAGTGTTGCGGCTTCAATCAACATCCGAGCTCTTTATGTACCATCGTTCGATGTAAAGCGGACCGGTGTCGCCGATCACCGCTCCGCTGACATCAGAATTCACTGCGGTCGTCAGGGTCTGGCTGTACAGGAAGATGTAGGGCAGCTGTTCGCTTAGTATTTTTTGAAGCTCAGCATAGATTTCTGCTCTTGCATCGTAGCACAGCGTGGTCCTGCCCGCTTCTATGAGTTGGTCGACACGCTCATGGGAGAATCCTATGTCGTTGAAGCCCACCAATAGGCCGTCCTCATCAAAGGAGGCTTCCGAATGGAAGTACAGATAGGGGTCCGGGTCGACCTCCAGCGCCCAGCCCAGCAGATATGCCTGAAAGTCGCCAGTTTCTACGTGCTGGCCGAGAAGCTCGTCCCACCCGACAATCTCTTTTTGCACATCCACTCCTATCTGACCAAGATCTGATTTTATGTGTGCCAGCACTTGTTCTCGCTCAGTGCTGCCTGCGGCAGTAACACAGCTGATTATCAGCTGCTGCCCATCAGCATCGACTCGCACTCCATCTTCATTGACTTCTGTCCAACCTGCTTCTGACAGCAGCTGTTGGGCTTTCTCGGGGTCATACTCATACTGGACCACATTGTCATGGTGCGCCCAGGAGAAGGCGGGTATGTGCGAATCCTGCACTGAAGCCTGGCCCTCGAGCACTTCATCAACCAAAGCACTGCGATCAATGCCGTACATGATCGCCTGGCGGACCCGGTTATCGCTCAGAACGGGATCAGTCTGATTCAGGCCCAGGTACATGTATCCGTTGTGCTGACGCTCATGAAAATCCAAATGTTCAGTTTCACCCTTTAATTCGGCAATATTTTCGATGGGTATGTTTCCCATGTAATCGATTTCTTTTTCCTGCAAAGCTGCTATCATGGATTGCTCATCATCAAAACAGCGGATGATTAACTCTTCGATGAAGGGGCCGGGCAGGAAGAAATCAGGATTTTTTTCGAGGAGTATCTGATCCTCATCGCGAGAAGCCTGGCGGTATGGGCCGGCCCCCACCGGGTGTTTGGATGCTGATTCCTGCAGCTGCGCCACCGGGTATTGGGCGAAGAGGTGCTCGGGCAGTATCCCCAGTTGAAGGTGACTGAGAAGGGGAGCGTGTGCGTGGGTAAGGTGGAACGTCACAGTGAGTTCATCTTCCACCGAGACCTCCTCGATCACGTCGTACTGCGGGCCCAGGACTCCCGGATAATCCTCGTGTTGAAGAAGGGAGTAGGTGAATGCCACATCGTCGGCGGTTAGCTGTTCACCGTCGTGGAAGTATACGTCATCACGGAGATAAAAGGTCCACTTTCGTCCGTCATCGGAGAACTCCCAGTGTTCGGCCACGTAGGGCTGCATCTTCAAATCCTCGTCTGCTCTCACCAGGCCGGCGTACACCTGATGGCTGAGAAAGTGAGTATGTACATCAGAGACCAAAAGCGGATTGGCGTCCCGGAGGTTTTCGGTCGTGCCAAATGTCATCCGGCCGCCGACCTCTGCCTGTGCGGGGGCGGGCTCGGTCTCCGGTATGTCTGTAGGTTTTTGTGCTGGTTCGGTGTGCTGAAGGCAGCCAGCGGAGCTGGCGGCCAGCATAATCACTACAATGACGGCAACAGCTTTGATGTGGTGCATACCTGTACCTCCTCAATCTACGGTACTCTCCCATACCACACGCTTATTATAGGATCATTGCATCGACTGTTCGAGTCCCACAATCTGCACGGCGTGGACCCGGTGAACATTTTTGGCACTAATGATATACTTACGCTGGCGGCAGAAAACAAAGCAAAGATCTCAAACTGCCGCGGTGAAGCGAGTTGGTGAAGTCAGCCTAAGGAGGATGGTTTATGGCCAAGGACGACGTACTTAGCTTTGTTGATGAAGCGCTAGATGAACTTCGCGATAAGAACCTGTACAACGAGATCCGCGTGCTGGAGGGTCAGCAGGGAGCCTGGGTAACCATCGACGGGGTTGAGAAGCTGAACCTGTGCTCCAATAATTACCTGGGACTGGCGGCGGATGAGCAGCTGAAAAAAGCAGCGAAAGAGGGTATCGACGAGTTCGGAGTCGGACCCGGAGCAGTGCGTACCATCGCCGGCAGCATGACCATCCACGACCGTCTGGAGGAGCGGCTGGCGGAATTCAAGCGCAGGGAAGCGTCAGTGGTAGTTCAGTCGGGTTTCAATGCCAACCTGGCAGTCATACCGCTGCTGGTTGGACGCGGCGATATCATCTACAGTGATTCGCTCAATCATGCCAGCATCATCGACGGATGCCGCCTGAGCCGGGCTGAGATCAAGGTGTATCCTCATCTCGATATGGATGCTCTTGAGGAGCTGATGAAGGAGGATCAGGACAGAGACTGCAATAAGCTGGCCGTCACCGACGGCGTTTTCAGCATGGATGGAGACCTGGCCAATCTGCCCAGGATAGCGGAGCTGGCAGAAACCTACGGCTGTATCTCCATGGTTGATGACGCTCACGGTGAGGGGGTACTCGGTTCGCACGGCCGCGGAATTGTGGATCATTACGATCTGCATGGACGCATCGACGTGGAAATGGGGACACTGTCGAAGGCTATGGGCTGCGTTGGCGGCTTTATAGCCGCAGATGCCAACCTGATCGAATTCATCCAGCAGCGCGGCAGGCCGTTTTTGTTCAGTTCATCGATAACCCCCCCGGAAGCAGCTGCCAATCTGGCTGCGGTGAAGATGCTGAGCGAAAGCGACGATCTGGTCGAGAAGCTGTGGGATAATGCCCGCTACTTCCAAAGCGGAATGCAGGATCTTGGTTTTGATACCGGTAAGACGCAGACACCCATCACTCCGGTCATGATCGGGGATGCGGGAGAATCTGCCGAGTTCAGTCGACGACTATTCGACAGGGATATTTTCGCTCAGAGCATAGGATTCCCGACTGTGCCCCGCGGGGAGGCGCGGATAAGGGTAATGATCTCTGCGGTGCACAGCCGTGATGACCTGGACTTTGCACTGGAAACCTTTGCCGAGATAGGCCGCGAGATGGACCTGATCTGATGCTGTTGAGGGCCGCCCCCGCACCATGCGGGGGCGGCGTAGACTCCGGGACGTCGACAGGGAATGATTTTTAAAAACCTATCCGAATCAGCTGCAATCTGAACTATGGGATTCCTTGGGTGGTGCGGCGTTGCGTCGATCAGCTGGCCGGATTGGCCTCCGGTCTCTGCCCAGCCTGTATTCCCATGGGTCACCCAACCTCCCCGCAGCCTGTTGAGGTGCCAGGTCAAACCAGTGCAGAACGTTGTCCACCTCCTGCGAAAGGCTGGTGTTAAATATGCCCGGGTCATCGGTACATACTGCCAGATTCACCTCGGAGTCAAACAACCGCCTGAAGGGGTGCGAATCAAGGCCTGGCACTCCGCCTATACACAGGTTGGACGTAGGGCAGGTCTCTATGACCGTACCCAGTCTTGCCAGGTCGGACAGCACGTAGTCCTGCCGGCGGGAAACCTCTTGCAGGCGATTTTTGCCGTAGCCGCGGTAAACCAGACTGTCGGGATCCCTTTCCTGCAGGTTCTGCTTCTGCTGCAGCAGGGCCACACTGTCAACCTCAACGCCGAAAGAGGTCAGGCCGTCAGCATAAAGTAGGTCGTATTCAATCTGCCTCTGACGCTCCCGTACTGTTTCCCCCATATGGGCGCCATCCTCTCTGCTGACTGCCACCTCAGGGGACAACCCCAGGGCGATGCAGTGACCGAGGCGCGTTGCTCCGTACAGGGCGCTCTGATGACACCACCGGACAGCGCTTTCCAGCGACAGATCGAAAAAATCTTCTCCAATGTGGACTACCGCCTCGATATGGGTTTGTGGGTGTCGTTTTCTGTCTTGCTTCAGCGCCCTGTAGAAGTCCCTCAGATCTTCTGGTGAGGTTTCTTTTGCTGAGAAATCCACTCCCACGATGGTCTCAGCCAGCTTAGGCCTCTTTCTGTATCAGCTCTCGAACAGCTGCTAATAACGGTACCGCCTGGCTGCTGTCGAGGCGTATAATGTACCGGGCAGTAAACTCTTGATCGGAAGCATCCTTTAGATATTCCGCGAACCGACCGTGCCAGTCTTTGAACTCTTCTCCGCTGGTGGCAAAGGCGTTGCGGTATTCGACGTATTTCAGGCCGTCTTTTCGGTGTCGCTGAACTATGGGGGAGAGGATAGGCTCGTGTTTTTCCCGGTCTGGGTAGTAGCCGCTTATGGCTGCTGCGAAAAGGGATTTGGTATTGAATTCCTCAAATTGGCCCTTCGCACTGTATTGATAGACTGATATCTCCTCGAGCTCCTGCAGATCGAGGGTGTTACATGCTCGTTCGAAGACCGCAACCGGGTCGGGCTGCACTCCAAAGACGTCGCGGTAGCGCTCCAAAAATCCAAATCGCATCCAGTTTATTTCCCTATAGCAGTCTTTCGCCATTTCGAACAGCTGCTGTGGATGATAGCAACCCACCGTGTGAACGTGGAGGTCTGTCTCTTTCAGCTTCTGCAGCTTTCGGTGCATCCTCCTCGCATCCTCCCGGGCTCGAATCCTGTCCCCGCCTGCACCCGTGTTACCGGCTGCAAGCAGCGGGGTGCCAGGATAGTGTAATACTGCGCTATACCTGCTGTCATCCCCAGTTCCCGCCGGTGGCGATACCGCCTCCACGGGGAAAGCTCTGGATGAGCCAGCCCCCGATTGCTGTCGTAAAACCGTTAATCTGCATCGTCACACTGTGACACGTTTTTGGCGCACGATCCTTTATACTTGGCGGTAGTCAGTCCCAAAAGGGGGTCAACCACATGAGCCGCCAAACGTCCTCACACCACGATGGCCTATCTTCCCATATGCCTGTTCGCAGTGAGAGGCTTGCGGGAGATATGCGGGCCCTTCCCCTGGTCCTGCGCCGCATGGGGCTGGTGTGCTCGAGAATGTCGGCGACCTGGTACGGAATCGCCGCTTTGCACGCAGGTACAGGTCTTGCCGGGGTCCTGGTGGGGAGAGCACAGGTGCTCAATTTGCTGGCTCCCTTCGGGCTTGCATACATGTTTGCCGTTCTGTACTGGCGGCGTTCTCTGGCTGTATCGGCGTTGATCGGTGTGTCTGCCGGACAGGCCCTGTTGGGTGGATGGGAATCTGCCCTGCAGCAGGCCCTGCTTCTGGCTGTATTCTGGTTGATGGCCGAGCTGACCGGGGGCGTAAGCGGCGAATCCCGACCAGAAACCGCTCCAGAGCGCCTTCTGCCGGCAGCGGGCGGAACAGCCGCGGTGATACGGGGCTTTGTTTGGTTTGGCACAGGAACAACCCTGTACTATCTTTGCCTCTTTGCTTTCGAGCTGGTGATAATGCTGTGTTCCTGTATAGTTTTCTGTCGTGGATTGGGAGTAATTCTGGGCTCCCCTACACAGCGGCAGCCAGCAGGCTCAAGGGACAATTACGTGCAGGAGCTCACAGCAGCCTGTCTTGCTGTGACCATATTTGCCGCGGTGGCATTCATGGGCATGAGTGGATGGGAGATATCCGGCCAGAGAGCACTGTGGGTTTTTGCTCTGCTGACGATAATGCTGGCCGCCGCCCTGGCCGGTATGTGGGGGGGACTCGCTGCGGGGATGGCGATGGGGGCTGTGCTGGGCATTGCCGTTCAACTGGACCTCGGTCTGGCAGTATCGCTGGCTGTCGGTGGTCTGCTGGCTGGCCTGGTGATGCGGCGGAGTCGGTTCTGGGTACCAGTGGCGCTGGTACTGCCGGCTCTTGCCCTGTACAGTCTGTTTTCTACCCGCCCTGGCTGGGTATTTTCTCCCTGGGAGATGCTGTTTGCCGTGGGGATATATGCTCTCGCCTGCACGAGGATTGGCCACAGCCGGCCGGTTTACCTGTCCAATCCGGTGGCTGTGCAGACGGCTGCAGCCGACGCGACTGTCGGGCTGCAGCCGTCCGCCGGTCAGGATTATTCTTCTTCAGGACGGCGGCCAGATGAATCTGCGGCGGATGAAGATGATGGGCCAGGACAGCTGCTGGGGAGGCTCTTGCGCGGCAGCATCGGTTCATCAGAGACAGGGGCTGCTGAAAGGATGAAGGCCTTCGCACGGGTTTTTCGCAGGCTGGCAGATTCATTCAGCGAGGTCGAAAAAGGGGAGCCTGTCATGCCCTCTGCATCAGATATGGTGGCCCGGGTGGTGGAGGGGGTGGGTTTTGAGGTGTGCAGAGAGTGCCGCCGCTACCAGGATTGCTGGCAGCAGAAGTTCATGGGAACCTACCGAGAGATTTCCCGGATACTTCTGCGGCTAGATATCAGCAGTCCCCCAATCTATAGTGATGTTGAATCAGAGATGCGTAGGTTTTGCTCTGTGCACCCACGGCGGCTGTATCAGGTTATGAAGACCGCCTACCGGGCCGAACAAATAAAGCACGGCTGGTCAGCTCGCTTTGCCGAGACTCGTGATCTGGCAGCAACCCAGCTTCGTGGTCTGGCTCAGATCATGGATGACTTGGCCTCTGGAATGAACCGGCAGGACAATGCTCATAACCATCAAAAGAAAC
>PUMD01000050.1 GCA_003551215.1 Clostridia bacterium
GAAGTGGGTAAAGTGCTGGCCGTGCGTCCACTGGACGACTTCCCGACCATTGCACCTCGGTGGGACATTTACGGAGAGGATGTTTACGGGACCTCCCCGTGCATGGACGCCCTTGGCGATGTGATCCAGCTCCAGCATGTGACAAAGCGGATGGCGCAGGGGCTGGACAAGATGGTGTCCCCGCCCATGCTGGTAAACAATATGCTGGCGAACCGGCCCAAGTCCATGCTCCCAGACGGCATCACCTATGTGAATGGCCAAGACCTTGGTGCGGGCGCTGCCCCGGTTTACCAAGTGCAAATTCCATTCCAAGAACTGCACGTGAACAAGCAGGAACTTCAGGGCCGCATTCAGCGCACCTTGCACAATGACCTGTTCACGATGATTTCGGAACTGGACACGGTGCGGTCCGCCACTGAAATTGATGCGCGGAGGGAAGAAAAGCTGGTGTTGCTTGGCCCGGTGCTGGAACGCTTCGAGTCCGAAGGACTTGGCCCGTGCATTGAGCGCATCTTCTCAATCTGCGAGCGCGCCGGTGTATTCCCCGACCCGCCCGAAGAACTCCAAGGCGTGGACATGCAGGTGCAGTATGTCTCTGTGCTAAGTGACGCCCAGCGTGCGGTGGGCACCGCGCCGATCGAGCGGCTGCTCGGCATCATCGGCAATATGTCCCAGCTTTACCCCGACTCACTTGAGGCAATTGACCCCGAAGAACTTCTCCGTGAATACGCCGAGGGCATTGGCGTGAAGTCGAAGCTACTTCGGTCCCGTGAGGAATTTGCGCAGCGGCAACAGGCTGCGCAGGAAGAACAGGCGGCCGCACAGGCCGCGGAGATGGGGCCGGGCCTGGCTAGCGGCGCCAAACAACTTTCTGAAACTGATGTGGGCGGTGGCCAGAACGTCCTGCAACGAGTGCTTGGAGGCTGACATGGCACGTAAACCAACCCGGCGCGGCGGTGGAAAGAAAAAGTGACCCCGGAGCAAGAGGACCAGTATAAGTTTGAGTGCGCCGTGCGCAAACTGCTGGAGGACGAGGACCTTCGCTTCTTCCTCCGGCAGGTCATGCGTATGTCACTTTACGGCCAAAATGCCTTCGCGGCTAACGCCTTGACAATGGCGCATCAGACTGGTAAACAGGCGGTAGCGCAACAAATGTTGCATGAAATCACGCAAGTTGAGCCGGCGTTCCTGTCCGTGCTCATAAAGGAGGAAGAAGATGAGCGGCGAGAACGAGAGCACCGAGACAAAGACCGAGACCGAGACTACTGAGACCAGTGCGCCGACCACGGACCCTGGTGCGGAACATGATCCGGCCCGGAACCAAGTTGAGGACGGTTCCCTTGTCTCGAAAGGCGGGGAAGAAACGCAGGAAGCTGCTGAGGAAGCTGCGGCCCCCGAGCCACTGACCGCCGAGCAACTTACGGTCCCGGAGGGGCTGGAGGCGGACAGCGAGGCCCTCAGCACGTTCGTAGAAATGGCCAATGAGCACGGCATCCCGCAGGAAGCGGCCCAAAAACTGGTGGACTTCCACGCGGATTTCGTAAAACAGATGGGCGACGAGTTCACCAACCAGTGGACTCAAACGCAAGAGGACTGGCAACGCCAGGTCAAAGAGCTTCCCGAGATCGGTGGGGAAAACCTTTCCAATTCCCTCACTGAGATCGCGAAGGTTGTCGATCGCTATGGTTCACAGGAACTCCGTCAAGCACTGGATGTGACGGGAGCGGGCAACCATCCTGAAGTTGTGAAGTTTCTTCACAACGTAGCGAAAGCTGTGAATGAGCAGCCCCCGGTCAGTGGGCAGCCCACTTCTACGGCACCAACCAGTAGAGCCGACAGGCTTTTCGGCAACCAAGGAGCTAACTGATGACGACGAGTTCGACTCGAAACCCCACCCTGCTTGATATTACGCGGGCGATGGACCCGGACGGGAGCATTGCGACCGTCGCGGAAATTCTGACCGAAACCAACGAGATGCTGCTCGACATTCCTTTCTTTGAGGGGAACCTGCCGACCGGGCACCGCCACACCGTGCGGACCGGCCTGCCGGAACCGACGTGGCGTCAGTTCTACCAAGGTGTCCAGCCGACCAAAGGCCAGCGTGCCCAGGTGCAGGACAACACGGCCATGATGGAGGCTTACGCCGAAGTGGATAAGGCCCTTGCGGACCTGAACGGGAACTCGGCGGCGTTCCGGCTTACTGAGGATTATGCCCATATCGAGGGCATGTCTCAGTATGCGGCGCAGGCGTTCATCTACGGTAATGCGCAGCAAGACCCGACGCAGTTCAACGGTCTTTCCCTCCGCTACAACGATTTGTCCGCGGATAACTCGGACAACATCATTGATGCGGGCGGAACCGGCTCCGACAACGCCTCTATCTGGATTGTGGTGTGGGGCCAGCAGACCTGCTTCGGCATCTACCCGAAAGGGTCCCAAGGCGGTCTGAACATGCAGGACCTTGGTGAAGTGACCATCGAGAATGTGGATGGGAACTTCGGCCGGATGCAGGCTTACCGTTCGCACTACCGGTGGGACATGGGCCTCGCGGTGCCGGACTGGCGTTACGTGGTGCGGATCGCCAACATCTCCCGCGGTGATCTGAACTCGGACGCCAGCGGGGACAGCGCAAACCTGCCCGAACTGATCTTCGAGGCCACTGAGCGGTTCCCGTCGCTGTCTCTTGGGCAGCCCATCGTCTACATGGACCGCCGCATCCGCACCAAGCTGCGCCAGCAGCTGAGCAACGCCACGAGCAACTCCACGCTGACGTGGGACAACGTGGGCGGCATTCGGACCATGATGATTGATGAGATGCCCATTCGCCGCAATGACCGCCTCGCGGTTGATGAAGCGCGCGTCGTGTAAGGAGCGATGAGATGATTACTGATCGACTGACTACCTTCGGAATGCCGGTGGACCTGGACACCAGCGGCACCGGCACTGAGCAGGTCGGGAATGTGATTGACACGGGGGTCAGTGACCATGACCTCGGTGTCGGCTACCCGTTCTATTTTTGGGCAGCCATGCAAAGCGAGGCCACGAGCGGGGGCGCCGCCACGCTCAAGCTGCAGCTTGTGACGGCGGACGATGAGGACATTACCACCAATGTTGAGGTGCTGACGGAAACTGAAGAGTTTGCGCTGGCGGACCTTGATGAAGGTATGTTCCTTACTGCGCACACCATTCCGTTTGCGCACTACCGGCGCTACATTGCGCTCCGCCAGGTGACGGGAACTGCGGCCTTCACGGGCGGTGCGGTGAATGCCACGCTCACGCAAGAGCCCGACCGGTGGCGTGCCTATCCTGAAGGGATGAACTGATGCCCAAGTATAAGCTTGGTGCTAACTTCTGGACCGGCACCCGCGCCATGAAACGTGGCGAGGTGGCCGAGTTCGAGGAAGGGAAGCAACCCCGCCGTGCCACTAAGGTGGAGGAGCCGAAACCGGCGCCGAAGCCTAAGCCCGTGGCGAAGTCTGAGGACGAGTGATAGGAGGCCCACCTCATGAGTAAGGTTGATATATTCAACAAGGCGCTTTCTGAGGTGGGCGCCGATTCACTTGTATCTGAGGAAAACGAACAGAGTCGCGAAGCATCCCTGTGCCGGCTGTGGTATGACAATGCACGCGACTCGGTGCTGCGGGCTGCCCCTTGGCCCGCAGCCACTAAGTATGCAAGGCTCGCCATGCTAAGTGAGCGGGATATGGACGAGGACTGGCAAAGCTCCAATCCCGATCCACAATTCCGTTACAAATTTGCGGCCCCGGCGGACTTGCTTCGGCCTTACCACCTGCATGACTTTTCCCGCTTTTCCTTCACCGCGAACCAAATCTCGTGCAACGAGAAAGACCCCATCCTCTACTACATTTCCCGCCAAGTGGACATTTCCGAGTGGAGCGTGGACCTCGAAAACGCGGTGATCTTCCGTCTTGCCTCGCACATCGCCAAGCCCTACACCGGAAGCAACGAACTTGCGCAGCTTGCGATGCAAAAGGCGCTGATGCTTACGGAGGATGCAATCACGGTGGCTGCTAACCAGCAGCACTTTCAGTATGAAACGCTCCCGGACTTTATTCGGGAACGCGGTTATGCTGAGTATCCGTATTGGCAACGCTACTATTTCCCGTTTACCAGTAAAGCACTGGAGCATGTCTGATGCCTGAACGCATCATCACCCACGGATTTACTACGGGTGAGGTGTCGCCCGCTTACTGGTCCCGCACTGACCTTGAAAAGTATGACCTTGGGGTGGCTCTTGCGGAAAACTGGTATGTGGATTACCGCGGCGGTATGAACACGAGGCCGGGGACGCGGTTTGTGGGATTTTCAGACATACGCCCTAAGATGTTTACGTTCCAGACACAGTTCACCGTAAATTCCAACTACCTCATATTAGTGGACCGTGGGTTTATCAGGATTATGCAGGACGGTCGATACCTGCTAAGTGACTATTCCGAGTCATTCAGTTCAGTAAGCTTCACTTTGCCAGGATTTGCTGATATAACAGTGCCGGACCACGGCCTTGCGTTCGCTGACATTCTCATCCTTCACACAAATGAAGGCACTTACGATGTGCGGGTCGTTGCGGTGCCGGAC
>PUMD01000064.1 GCA_003551215.1 Clostridia bacterium
GAAACCGCAGCGGTTCCCAAAACAATCCGTTGTGCCCCCGCCTCAAGAAGGATCTCTGCCCGCTCTGTGCTGCGGATGCCCCCGCCTACTTGAAGCGGTATTCCCACCTTCAGCATATCAAGGATGACTGAGTTGTTTTCCGCGCGTCCGCTGCGCGAGCCGTCCAGGTCCACCACGTGAACAATCTCAGCTCCCAACTGCTGCCAGTGCAGGGCTACCTGCACCGGGTCTTCGGCATATACCGTCTGGCGGTCGAAGTCTCCTCTCAGCAGCCTGACGCATCGTCCATCCTTGATGTCCACTGCGGGGATAATCTGCATCAGCCCTTCCCCCCAGGCGAATTTATCAAGGACAAAGCTCCGGCGCAGCCGCAGACCGGGGACAAACCGGCCTCCGGAGTTCTGCTGAGGAGACCGCCTTGCAGCCACCGGGTGGTCCTGTACCAGCTGCCTTCTGTAGCCGTCATGAGTCAATGACTCCCTTGGTGGACGGTACTCGTCCTTCCGAGTCCCTACTGACCGCCCAGCCCAGCGCCCGTCCGACCGCCTTGAACGCCGCCTCACTGAGATGATGCGCGTTTTCGCCGGCCAAGTTGCGTATATGTAGAGTAATCCCGGCAGAGTGGCAAAAGCTCCGGAAAAACTCCTCAATCAGGTCTGTATGGAAGGCGCCAAAGTGCCTGCAGGGTGGGTTAAGCGAGAATCTCAGATAAGGCCTCCCGATGAGGTCAACCGTCGCGGAGGCCAGCGATTCATCCATCGGAATCACGCTGTGGCCAAAACGCTGCACCCCGCGAACCTCCCCCAGCGCTTTTTTGAATGCACCACCAAAGCACAGCCCCACGTCTTCCACCAGGTGATGTGCATCAACCTCAACATCACCCTCCGCCTCAACGCAAAGCTTGAAGCCAGCGTGAAAGGCCATGGCCTGCAGCATGTGATCAAAAAAGGGCACTCCTGTATGGACGGAAACATCGCTCGGCCCATCCAGACCCAGCCTTACCGTCACCCGGGTCTCCTCGGTCGTGCGCGAAATCTTCCCGCACCGCATGTTATATCTCTCCTTCCGCTTATCGCTAGCCCGTGGGCTATAGTCGGCCATTAACGCTCCTGCTGCCTCCGGAGGGAAACGGAACGCCCGTGGGCATCGAGTCCTTCGGCTTCGGCAAAGACCTCGGTGGGCTGCGCAAGGGCAGCGAATCCCTCCCGGGAGACGCTCAGGACGTTGATTCTTTTGGTGAATGATTCTACCCCCAGAGGGGATGCAAAGTGAGCTGTTCCGGAGGTCGGCAGCACGTGGTTCACGCCGGCGGTGTAGTCTCCGAAAGCAACGGCGGACATATCGCCCACAAAAACAGCGCCGCTGCTGCGCACCCTGCCTACCTTCTCTGCGGCATCTTCCGTCCTGATGGACAGGTGTTCGGGAGCCAGCTTATTTACCAGCCGCCAGATCAGCTCCTCGTCGTCGACAATCACTGCTGCCGAACCGAGGGTGAGAGCCTGACGTACTATCTCCTGTCGCCCGGTGCTTTCTACCTGGCGGCTCACCTCAGCCGCCACCCCTTCGAACACGCACTCTGAGGTGGTGAATAGAAATACGCCTGCCTCCGGGTCATGCTCGGCCTGTGCAACCAGGTCGGCGGCCACGGTTACGCAGTCAGCAGACTCATCAGCGACAACTGCCAGCTCAGAGGGGCCGGCGAGGGAATCTATGGCCACTGTCCCGTACACCATCCTTTTGGCTGCGGTCACGTATGAGTTGCCCGGCCCGCAGATTATGTCCACTTGAGGAACAGTCCCGGTACCGAAAGCCATGGCGGCAATCGCCTGCGCTCCCCCTGCGCGGTAAACCCTGTCGATCCCCAAAAGCCGTGCAGCAGCCAAAACCGGCCTGCTGACCTCACCATCTCTACCAGGAGGACTGCACACAACCAGCTGCTCGACGCCGGCGACCTGAGCAGGAACTGCCCCCATGAGCAAAGAGGATGGATATGGGGCCCTTCCGCCGGGAACATATATTCCCGCCCTCTTAAGCGGCAGGATCCTCTGTCCGCTGAAGCTGCCGTTTTCGTGGCACATCCACCAGCTGCCCGCGGACTCTCTGCGGTGAAACTGCCTGAGGTTGTCCACCGCCAGGTTCATCGCCTCGATCAGCTCCCGCGGCGTACTCCGGAGGGCATCCCGCATCTGCTGCTCATCTACGGCCAGTCCGTGCCGCTCAAGATCGCGGACCCCGTCAAACATTTCGGTGTAATGATGCACCGCCTCGTCTCCGCGCTTACTTACATCCTCGAGTATCTCTCTGACCCTGGCTTCGACCGATGGTTCCCGAGCCACGCCACGCCCCCGCCGCAAGAACCTATTTTTGAAGTCATCCACGGATATCCGGCTCAACACAAATTATCTCCCTTTCCCGATAGTACTTTCCTGCTCAGCGGCTGCAGCAGTGCTCCTATGCGTCGGTCAACCTTGAGACTTACCGGGTTGGCTATCAACCTGGCAGTGACTTCAGCCACCCGCTCCACCTCCACAAGTCCGTTGGCAGCGAGGGTCCGGCCGGTGGCAACCAGGTCGACGATAATATCTGCTAACCCGGCGGCAGGTGCCAGCTCCACGCTTCCGCTGAGAGGGATAATCTGCGTCGGCAGGTCGTAGGAGTCAAAATGCTTTCGGGCAATGCGCGGATACTTGGTGGCCACGCGCAGCACCATACCCCGCGACCTGTACAGCACTGACGGGTCCGGATAACTTTCGACCAGTTCCCTTTCAGCTGCTACGGTCACGTGACAGCGGCCGAAGCCCAGATCGTACAGCTCATACACCGAACCGGTCTCCTCCATGAGAGTGTCCTTGCCCACTATGCCCAGGTCCGCGGCACCTTCCGATACGTAGGTCACAACATCCGACGGCTTCACCAGAAGGTGGCGCAGCCCGTTTTCGTCATCAAGCACGCTGAGCTGTCTGTCCGCCAGGCGCAGGGATTCGATGCAAATATCCAGCGACGATTCCAGCACCCGCAAAGAAGGCGAAAGCAGGCGGCCCTTGGGTAAAGCCAGAGTGCAGAATTCACCCGCCGGTGTCATCTTCACCACTCCTTCCCGATAGTGGTATTTGTGCGGAATCTGACCCCGGTCGCACAACTTCCAGGTAATCATATCCCCTGCAGTCCGCCCACTGTGCCAGCTCGTCGGTATCCATGCCACAGATGGTCTTTACCACTGCCCTGCAGCCGTTTTTTCTCAGCTGCTCGCACCGCCTTGTCATCTTCGGTCTGCACCCTTCATCTCCAGCCACCAGCCACAGGGGGGCGGCATTATCAACACGACAGGCACCGGAAGCGGAGCGGCAAACAGAAGCCAGATCCAGGGCGAATCCAGTTGCCTCATTCCTGCTGCCGAAGGCCGCAAGCAGATCATCATAGCGCCCCCCTCCACCCAGCCTCATGCCGCAGCGGGCGTGGTAAATATCAAATATGACTCCGGTGTAGTAAGAGAAATCCCCGGCAAGAGATATATCAATGTGTACCCGGTCTGTCAGATTGAAATCCCGCAGGGCCTCGAAAACCGCCTGCAGCTGCCTTAGGCCGGGCAGCGACCCGCCGATTTCGCTGAGTATCTGCATGGGTTCTGCGGCATTGTCCGGAGTCAGAATATGCATAAGCCCCTCAGACAAAGCAGAGTGTCCGCTGGCTTTTACTATATCCCGGGCGGCTACGAAATCCTTTCGGACAAGGGCGTCCCGCATGCTGTCGGAAGCACAGCTTTGCATATCCAGCTCATCGGCTATCTCGGAAAGCAGACCATTGTGCCCCAGATTGATCTGAAAACTGCACAGGCCTGCAGCCCTCAGAGCATCTGCAGAGAGGGCGACTACTTCCGCATCAGACTCAGGACTGCCGGTTCCAATGAGCTCGACTCCCGCCTGGGCAATGGAAGCCACTCCCCCGCCTGACTGCGTGCGGCGGAATACTTCGCCAAAGTAGCATACTCGAAGCGGCCGCGGAACATCCGACCACTGGACGGCTGCCTGCCAGGCCACAGAAGCAGTCATGTCGGGACGCAGCATCCTTATGCCTCCATCCCCATCCAGCAGCTTGTACACCGCCGAGTCGGGAAGACAGCTCCTGTTCTGCAGTGTCTCGTACTGACTGACGATGGGCACGTAAACCTCGTCGTAACCCCACGAAAAGAAGGTCTCCGAAATCGCTGTCCTCTGTGTGCGCATCAGCCTCTGTCGCTGCGTCAGATCATCCAGATTACCCATCTTTACCCCTTCTTTTGTTCTTTAATGTGTTAATGACGTAAACAATTCAGAGGTTATCTTGCTTCTGCACATTTGTCAAACGGTAAATTTGGGCACATCAAAGTGCTTCAGTAGGTCGGTGAATGACTGCAAGCACGGGTATCGGTCGCTGCGGCCGGCGGGGCTTCATGCCCTTTTATCTGCGGTAGTGCTTGAGCGGAAAACGGCGGGACCGCTGCCTTGCCAGCTTAAAAGGGCACGCAGGACAACACCAAAGATCAACCCCGTGAAAAACACTTCCAAGATCAGGAGGGGTCGCGTGGGCGGCAATAGCAGCTGCCAAAAACAGAAGCGCCTTTCACAACATACATCCTCCCGAAAACAGCTTCTCTGAGAAGAACGCCCAACTGCAGGTGCAGACACCAAAAGATATTTCCCCGCTCAACACCAGTGGTCTGCAGACTATGGTCGGTCGGAGAAGCCAACTTGCCTCCGTCAACTGAAGCATCCCGGTATAGGGTCCTGCCTCATCCGCCGATGCTGTAGAATCTGCGCGGGGAAACCTTCTGTGGGCAGCCTCAGGGAGAAAGGTGATTCTCAAGCTGCTCTGTCAGCTCAGATGCGAGATTCTCAGCCAGGCTGCGTGCGTAATTCCGGCTGGTGAAGAAACCATACATGATCAGATTGACGCTGGTCTCCCCCTTGATCCGCCTGACGGGTTCCTCATCACCGTAGAAGGTCAGGGGCTCACCCCGCAGGAGTCCTTCGAGGTCACCATCGCTGGCATAGTACCAATCCACTTGCAGCTGTGTATCTGAATAGACGGGGAGATAATAACCCGCTCTTCGTACGCTTGCCATAAGGACGGGCGTATTATCCAGCGCATCCTCCTCAGAAACAGTCGTGAGGTGGGCGGTTTCCGACAGGGCAATCTCCAGCTCCTGCAGAAGCAGACTTTTGTTGATACCATCTGTCCTCCGTAACTCTACTACCACCAGCGGCTCGCGACGGAAAGCCTCATCTTCCCTGGAGGCTGTAGTAGTGCTGATCTGACTATCCGCACGCGCCGTCGAAAAGGTAATCCCGAAATCTGCCTCAATCAAGATCACTGCCGCAAGAAAGACAGCCACCACAGCAGCAATTTTTCTCACATGGTTGCGCATCCGTCTCATTCCCCTTTATATCCGCAAATCCGATTGGTTCAATACAGCAATCAGCTGATACGCCCCGATCCGGTCCGAACTTGAGGGATGACACTTCATTGTATCATGCTGCGGGCACATGGGGAGCTATCGTCGACCGATTGAGAGAGCTGCAGCTTAGGAATGAATCTTATCGATCCGCACAGGATTTCGCCTCTCCGGGGAGAAGAACAAGACGTGACGATGATATCTGAGGAGGTAGAGATTATGCAAGACGAGGTTGAACGACTCACGTCTCAGCTTAACAACATAGCTGAAAATCTCGATGGACGTGTGGGACTTTCTGTTCGTGTTTTACCCGACGACATCCGTCTGGACATAGATGGCGATGGGGTCTATGCCATGGCAAGTGTGTTCAAGATACCTATTCTGGTGGAGCTGTTCAGCCAGGCGGAGGCGGGCAAACTCAACCTGAGTGAACGAGTGCGGCTGGACGAAAGAGAAAAAGTGGCCGGCTCGGGGGTCCTGCCGGAAATGCAGCAAGGACTAAACCCCACCCTGCTGGACCTGGCCACTCTGATGATCATAGTCAGCGACAACACCGCAACCGACCTTCTGCTTAGCCGGGTAGGGCAAAAACATGTTGACAAACGCCTGCGCGGGCTGGGCCTGCAGGTCACCTGTGTCAATGCCAGCTGTACAGAGCTTCTGGCCCGGTTTGCACAGGTAAAACCAGAGCAGTTGGATTATCCCCAGCAGCTGGTAGATATACTGAACCAGCGGCGACAACAGCCACCGGAGGAGCGTCCAAACACCTCTGCGCGGCACATAATCAGGGATCACATTGACGTCAGCACACCGCGTGAGATGACGAGACTGCTGTACCTTCTGGAAACCGGGGCCCTGCTCTGTGATGACCTGACTGACAAAGCCTTAGAGATTCTCAGGGCACAGAAACTAACCTCGCGTATTCCCGCTCTGCTTCCCGAGGGAGCCCGAGTCGCCCATAAAACCGGAACCCTTTTCGACGTGGTATGTGATGCAGGCATCATGTATCCTCCCGCCTGGATCAACTCATCGCGGCGGGCCATCATCACTGTATTCACCGCCGACGTCAGCGACCGTCGCAAAGCCACAAGAACCATAGCTGAGCTGTCGCGGGCGGTATACGATCATTATCTGGCCTGATGAGAGGAGTCAGCGTTCAGGACGACGGTACAAAGGGAGCATTCAATATCAAAGATTTCTGCTTTATCAGCTGATCAGCGGGGAGGAGATAGTAAGGTGAGTCCGGTTTATGAGCTGTCGTTGACGGGCAAGGGTCTGGACTGCGATGCCATGTGCAGGGCCATGATAATCATCGCAGGTCGCCTCTGCTGAGATGCGCTCAGGCAGCGTGGTCTCCTGTCGTCCGAAGATCTGGACCTCCTGACGGAGACCAGTCCCACCACCCGTCAATTTCAGGCTGAATGAGACGCGCGAAGGAGGGGTTATCGTTCCCACCCTCGGGTACTACGGGACCCAGCTCAGCTGAAGTCGCACAGGACGGAGGCGGAGGTGAAGATACATCTCCAGGTCGCGAGGCCGACCAGGACTATCGTTATCAGCACGCAAAATGCAGATACTTCTCCCCATGCAGGGACACTCCGTGACCAGAAGGCCCGGGGCGATGCCGGCCGTTCGCAATGATTAAGCGGCAGTGATAGGCTGAGATTCTCTGATCCGGTGTGCTCGTCAGCCCGCCTCGAAAATCCTCCGGAACAGATCCTTGCCGTAACTGGTGCGCAGTGGTTCTGCCTCTATCATCCGATAGGTTCGTTGTCCATCAGGTTTCCTCTCTGCACGGAGGAATACAGTGTTATCGGCCTGTTGCCGGTAAGCACTGTGGGCAAATCCCTGCAGATGTGTAACGAACAGAACCTTGACACCCTTTTGCATAAAAGCAGCGACTATCTGTCGAGCAATCTCAGAACCTTCCCGATCATTGGTGGCGGCAAACGATTCATTCAGCAAAACCATGCAGTCTTCCTGCAGGTTGCTGACAATATCATCCATGCGGCGCAGTTCCTCCTCCAGCTTGCCGCTTTCCATGGCTTCATCTTCTCTGCGGCGGAAGTGCGTGAACAGTCCGCTGCACATGTCCGCCCTGTAGGATTCAGCTGGAACGAACATGCCAGCCTGCATCATGAGCTGCGCCAGTCCCACGCTGCGCAGGAACGTGGTCTTTCCTCCCTTATTGGCACCGGTGATTATGAACAACCCCTTGTCCTCTGCCCCAACGTCATTGCCCACCGGTCTGTCTTCCATCGTCAGAGCCAGACATATATCGTACAGCTCCTCACAACAAAGCGAGCGTTCCTGCAACCCCCTGATCTCCGGAAAGGTGATGGGGCACCCAATATCGGCCAGTTTCTCCGCCAGATTAATGCATCCAATATACAGACACAATTCCTTTCGCAGAAGATCGAAGAAGCGGAGCAGGTTATCTGCCGACTGGGCCAGAGCATTGGCCACAGCGCTGATCCCCAGGTATTTCAGTTGCTCAAGCGCCCGACTACTACCCTCATGACGGGGATTAATGCGGAACCGATAGGAGGAGGCATCCTCAACATTGAACACCCGCTGCATCCATCCCGCACCCCGATTCTCAGGCTGGTGCAGGACGTAATTGGTACCGATATTGCCGGTACCCAATTCGGCACTGACGAAAACGCCCTCCTGCAGATCCAGCTCATCCAGATGACCCCGCAGGGAGGACAGGTAATCATCGTTCAGCTCACCACCCAGCATCTCGCAGAACTGACCCAGGCCCTGCGATGCAAAGGCCAGATCATCTCGAAGGACGGCTTCTTTGAGCTTGTCAATCATGTCGATGAGCATTCTGAGCAACTTCACCGCCGATGACAGCACCAGCGAAGGCGAAGATGACATTGCATAAATGCCCAGCGCCTGTTCTTTTCTGGTCTGCACGGCCTCCACTGCGATATCATAGATGTTCCTGATGGCATCGGGATGGCGCAGGCAATCCTGCACGATCCCCTGACGATACTCAATGGTGGCGGCATCCCGGCTTCCAAGCAAAAAGATAGTGCGGATCACCTTTTCAAGTGACCTGTCTCCCCCCACCATAACCTCCAACAGCGTATCAATTTCCAGATCTTCTACCATCTCTGACTCCTGCGGAGGTAGATCCTGCTCAAAGTCAAATTCCCGATCCCTGCACAAAAGGTAAGGCCGGATCATCATATCCGCTCCTTCAGCTGATCGTAAGTCAGGCGCCATTTCTCGGCTATGGATGTAGCGTACACCAGGCCATCCGGCGGCCTTCTTTCCAACCTGTATGTCCGCATCTGTGGAGACTCGGGATCCACTGTAGCAACTACACTGACTATGCTGTCGCTCAGCTGCGCCACTTCGTCCACAAATGTCACGCAGACGGCGAGAGCATCCAGTTGCACAATTTTTTCAATGATCTTCTGATTGAGAAACAGCTGATCCTCAACTGCCCCCGAGGTAAAAATCTCATTGAGCACTATTATGCTGTCCGATGTGGCGGAACGGAGAATATCATGCATCCTGACCAGATCATCTTCCATCTTGCTGCGCAGATCCTCAATCTCCTCCTCCTCCTCGAAATGGGTAAATATCTGGTCGAACAGGTAAAGCCTGGCATCACTTCCCGGAACCGGACAGCCAAGAGATGCCAGATAGTGCACCTGACCAAACATGCGAGCGAAGGTAGTCTTACCGCCCTGGTTTGCCCCGGTCACCACAAAAATGCGTTCTTCCTCCCGCAGAAAAAAGTCGTTGAGCACCACCCGGGTACCGTCCGTTACCAGGTTGTGGGCCAAAGCCAGGTCGAAGCAGCTGCGACTGTGCACCTCCTTGTCCTCAGTCGCTATCTCCGGATAGCAAAACGGGAGCCCTTCATCACGCAGCGCTGCGATGTAATGCAGAAAGGCCAGGTAGAACTGGACCTCGCGAGTGAACGTGGCCACAGTTTCCTTCACGAAGTCTTTGTGGGTGTCACAAAACTCGGTGAGAGCAAGAAACTCGTCGGGAAAAAGGCGAGCCACATAACCGGCTATTCGTCCCTCAACATCACTCACCCCGGCCTCAGTCGAAAATTTGGCCATATAGTCACGCGTTGTCTCCTGCCTAAATTTCCCAAACACCTTTTTGACCTCTGCTGCGTAGTCAGGTTCGCCCTCATACCTGCTAACTTCAACGGTATTGTCCCGTATTTGCAGGCAATACCTGACCTCCGACAACCTTTGCTGCACAGTCTCCAGGTCCTGAGCAAAAGTGGTAAACCGGTCAGAACGAACGTAATCGCGCAGATGGTCGCGCATGCCTCTCAAACCGCGGGATTGCGGATCACCTGTGGTCAGCTTATCCTCCAGTGAACGGACCGCTGCGCAATAGGTGTCGGCAGCCTCCAGGAACCAGCCCTGCCTGATCTCTTCGTAATCAAACTCATTGATCAAGTCTAGGTACCGCCAGGCCGCTGCCATCCTTTCTGTGAAGTCTTCCACTGCTTCAAAGAGGCTGCAATCCTCAAGATCCGCAAAGACCTCCTGTCGATATTTTATGGTATCACTGCACCGCAGCGGGCGGAAATAAATGTCACCCAGCTTGCAATAATCCCAGCCATCAGTCACCGCATCGATTATAGGCTGCAGGTTCAAGTCCGTCACAAAGCGATCCTGCTGCACAGATTCACTTGGGAGATGATCATCCAGAAACAGCACGCTATGCTCACACATGCAAGACGGCCTCGTAGCGAAAAGACCTTACCCCCTTCCAGCGGGTCGACCGGTACACCTTGGTCAATGCACCACAATGCATCCCCGCACTATATTGGTCATGCAATGGCTGGTTTCGTGTTCCATTCAACAAAAACACCTCCCACCGCGAATTGCAGGCAGGAGCCATCAGTTGCTGAGATGCAACTCACAAAGGCGAGCCCCATCGCCTCTACATTGTAAAGCACAGTATATGGCATGACCTGCCGGCTGGCAACCCTCAGGCTCGGCTGTGAATTCCTGCCTTCGGATGCACCCGAGCAGTGTCTGCCATGCAGATAGCACCACCGTCCAACCCTTGCGTCTTCCACTTAGCCGATCTTCCCCCTCCCAACGAAAAACAAAAGCCCGAGGAGCCCACCAGAGTGCACTGATCCGAAGTTGCAGAGTATCGCCTGCTGATACTGCCCCATCCCACGGGTGTTTTTCAGTGATTCTGCCGCAGTGGCAGTGTCACCTCTCTGTCTGCAGCCCCTGCGGGGTCAATTTCACCTCAATACATTCGAGCAGCTGTCTTTGTCTGGGGGTAGTCTCAGTCAGCATGACGAAGGGTTAACATCCTACATCACCGGCATTCTCACCTCATTGGCGCATATGGTACCCAGCTGGCAAAGCAGCATGGAGAAGCTGTGACGGTCTCACCAGCAGGTGTCTTTTGCTGCACACCCGGTGAAGGCACCGCGGGGTTGACCGGAGAGTCGTCCTGATGGGCGCCCGGGTGCTCTTAATCAAACAGGTGAGGCACCAATATGGACTCCCTCGCATCGCTAGATGTACGGACGGGAAAAGGGCGGCTCTGGGGTGGGTTTGAGTTTGCCGCCTGTCGACTTGTGCCGCTCGATAGAGAGGAACTCACCTTTGTCGCGTGTCTGAGTTTCATCCCGATGAGAAGCTGAAAGGCATCTCACCGGGCCATAGCGCTGGTTCGGTTCGAGCCGCGCCAGGTGCGCAGGACTGAACCCAACCATTAAAGAGGGGTCAGGACAGACTCTGATTGGCAAAGATGTTTTGCGTTATGCTTACTGAAAGCAAGGGTACCGGACAGCCGAAGGGGCGACGACTGATCCGCCTGTGAATCTAATGACGACAGCCAGCGAGGGCCTTGTTTGACTCGCAGCGCATCTGCCCGACCGAAGGCATCAACAAGGGAAGGCAGCGCATCCTACAGGTCGTCGGAATATCCCTACACCCCCACCTCTCCCAGGGAACCCCAAGGAGGATGGACTTATGTAACCCCCCCTGATTGCAGGGGGGAGTCTGCTCTGCCTAGGTGCCCACTCTCAGTATTGGCTGCCCAACCCTCCTGCCAGCACGAGGAACAGCAGCAGTGTTCCAATGTCATCACGTCGACCGAAGTCACCTATGCCTGCCAGCACGAGGAACAAAAGGAGCTGACCGATGTTGTCTCTCCCGGTTCCGAAGATCATGAATGCGCACCCCCTTCCTCTGTCAGTATGGGGTTCTATCGTCAGTACTGATCACGTTACGTTTACATAATACGAGAAAGGGGGTATTGTGTTACCTTTGCAAACGCGATTCTTCTTGAGGTTGTATGCTGCTAGTTGAGAAGATGCTGCAAGTTACACCGCAACACGTTAACATGGATTAACCAACATTGATTGTGCGGCTTATGCCATTGCTGGTGGAGTTTGTGCGCGATTCTGCAGCTGCGCCGTTTTATCGAAATCCGCGGCAGAAACTCCCACAGGTAGGAAGCCCAGTAACCGGGCTGCTTGCCTACCGCTATTTCCGTTTTGGCCCGCGGCGACCTTACCACCGTCAGCCCGTCCGGGGACCGTAAACCGTATCAGACTTCCCTGGTCAAAAATAGACCTCGCGACCACATGATCACATCCAGTCACCCGGCAGGCACTCCGTCGTTTCCGCTCTCCCGAACGCCACATAGTTAAACCCCGATATAGAGCGCTATACCGGGGAGTATGGGGTGTGAGCCACCAGGGATTCGAACCCCGGACACCCGGATTAAAAGTCCGGTGCTCTGCCAACTGAGCTAGTGGCTCACCGTGCTGGGGCGCCAGGATTCGAACCTGGGAGTGACGGCTCCAAAGGCCGTTGCCTTACCGCTTGGCGACGCCCCAACAATCTGTATTCTATTATGACGCTGTGTGCCCAGGAGGATTCGAACCCCCGACACTCGGATCCGAAGTCCGATGCTCTGTCCAGACTGAGCTATGGGCACACAACCTGGGTGGCTGAGGGGACTCGAACCCCCGACCTCTAGGGCCACAACCTAGCGCTCTAACCGCCTGAGCTACAGCCACCATAAACATCTTCGTGCGCCCGGGAGGATTCGAACCTCCGACCACCTGATTAGAAGTCAGATGCTCTATCCGGACTGAGCTACGGGCGCGCCTGAGCGGGAGACGGGAATCGAACCCGCACAATCGGCTTGGAAGGCCGAGGCTCTACCATTGAGCTACTCCCGCACCTCGTTGCTGTACTGCTTCCACCGCAAATCGTATTTTACGACAATATAAGGTTTGGCGCAACCGCTCATCTGGCAATTTGGGACTCCATATCTGCCTTTGAAAGCTGAGGCCCCCGCCCACTTAAACGCGAGGGCCTCAATGGTCGGAGCGGCCAGATTCGAACTGGCGACCTCCTGCTCCCAAAGCAGGCGCGCTAACCAAGCTGCGCTACGCTCCGTCTTCTTTTTGATGATATTAATTTTATCACGAATCAACGCCAAACAAAAACCCCAGCTGCCTTCCCATCATCCGGAAAGCATGACCCCGGTGACTCACCTTGTTTTTCTGTTTCATATTTATCTGGGCAAAGGTCGACCCACTTGTTGAATGGTAAAACAGTGGATCATAACCGAATCCTTCCTCGCCGGCCGGTTTTTGAACAATCTCGCCAAATACCGTGGCCTCGCCGCGCCATATCCACAGCCGACCCCGCCATAAGTCCCAGTCCAGAGCATTCGGCGAGCTCGCCACTGCATAATTCTGCAGATGCTCATCACCTATCACCAGCACCACCGCGCAGGTGAAATATGCTGCGCGTTCGCTGCTGTTTTCTAATCTCTGCAGAAGCAGCCGATTGCGGTCGTCATCCGTTGCGGAGGGTCCGGCAAATCTCGCCGAATGCACACCTGGAGCTCCGCCCAGCGACGGCACGCTCAAACCCGAATCATCAGCACAGCAGGGCAGGTCCAGCTGCTCGCAGGCATGCACCGCCTTTTGCATCGCATTCTGACAGAAGGTGTCTCCCGTCTCAGGCGGCGCATCAACCCGAGGATAATCGGCCAGCGCCTTCAGTTCCAGCGGCAGTGCTGCGCAGATTTCTCGAAACTCTCGCACTTTGTGCTGGTTACCAGTGGCAAAAACCAGCGGATGTTCCTCTCTCATACCCGGATCAACCTCACAATCGACGCCCGCCGCATTACGCACTGTCACTCATCCAGCCGGGCTATGCCAACGCGAACCTCATCCCAGCGCTGCCCCAGGGCGTCCTGTTGAATGTCGGTCAGCTGGTCAATGCCGTTTTGGGCCACCTGCATGAGCCGATCCAGCTGATCTGAGGTAAAGGGAGAACCTTCCGCCGCTCCCTGCACCTCCACCAGATTCCCGTCTCCCGTCCCCACGACATTAAGATCCACCTGCGCATGAGCATCCTCGTCGTAGGCCAGATCCAACAGTACGTTGTCCCCCACTATTCCACAGCTTACCGCGGCCACCGTGTTGTTCAGGGGAGCATACTCCAGCTCGCCGTCGCGTATTTTCGCGTAAAATGCATCAATCAGCGCCACGAAAGCCCCGGTAATAGACAGAGTTCTGGTCCCTCCATCGGCCTGAATGACATCGCAGTCAACCCAGACGGTATTCTCACCCAGTCTGTCCAGCTCCACAACCGAACGCAGTGAACGACCTATAAGACGCTGTATCTCCTGCGCCCTGCCGGACAGCTTTCCCCTATGAACCGGCCGGACATTTCGTTCCTGTGTTGCCCGCGGCAGCATACTGTATTCAGCGGTTATCCATCCCTGCCCCCTTCCCCGGAGCCAGCGGGGAACGCCTGACTGCCAGCTGGCGTTGATAATGATTCTGGTATCACCGCATTCGATCAACACCGAACCCTCCGGGTACTTTATGAACCCCCGTTCGATGTGCACCGGCCGCAGGGCATCAAACGCCCGACCATCGCTCCTAATCGATTTATCCTCCACAAAACACCCTCCCTAATCTCACAAGCCGCCTAAGCCCCTTCAGTCCGCAGTCCTCAGCAGTAGGATATGATCAAATTGTCGCGAAGCTGACATCACACATAGTTATTATATCCCACCGTGAGGCAAACGGCAGGTGGATTCGGCAAAACCAGGAAATTCGCAGGAAAGGCGATCAACGCGTCGATAAAAACTCAACGAGACCATCCCGTACCGCCTCGGCAATCATCCTCTGCACCTGTGGGTTTCTCAGAAGGCGTTCCTCCTGAGGTGAAGTCAGGTAGAGTAATTCCAGCAGTACAGCCGGCATCTTTGCTTCCCGCAGCACAGCAAAATTCCCGTAGCGCACTCCACGGTCTGGTCTCTGCAAAGTATTTACCAGCTGCGCGTGAAGAACTCGGGCCAGCTCTTCGCTTGCCGCTCCATTGGGGTAGTAATAGGTCTCGGTACCCTCGGTGATGCCACGAGAGTCGGCATTGCAGTGCACGGAGACAAAAACGTCCGCATTGGCGCGATTGGCTATTTCGGGGCGGTCATATATGTCAACGGTATAGTCACCTTCTCTGGTCATGATGACGTCCATCCCGTCCTCCCGCAGCACTTCGGCGATATGTTTTGATATCTCCAGCACCACTGTCTTTTCCCGAATATCCGAAAAAGCCTGTCCACCTGGATCATCTCCGCCATGACCGGGATCAATCACTATTGTCCTACCCTGCAGTGACGGCTGCTCACCACCCCAGGCGACAGAAATTACCGAACCCGGGCTCTGCTCCTTTACGTCCAGAGCTGGTGACATCTCTTCGTACAGATCGATGACCACCCGCGTTCCATCGAATGAGTCCCCCTGCGACTTTCTGTGCCGTCCAAGGCGAACCCCTTTTACGCTACCCTCATCTACCAGCAGGTCTTCAACTCCGCTGCACAGCGCCACCCCTTGCAGGTCAACGATGGCACGAGCAGGGTCACTGAGTTTGAACGAACGGGGCTCAGAAACAGCCATAGAGGTGAAAAGCTTTATCTGCGGCTCTCCTTCAGTAGGTACCATCTCAATCAGATACAGACGGGAAAACTCCAACATGAAAGCCTTCTCATCGGCAACCAGACTGTAGATGGTTTCCTCGCGAAAATACATGCTCACGTAAAGGCGGTCCTCGCCGCGTCGGACCTCCACCTGTTCTACAGGCCCCTCCGAAAACCGCTTTCTTTCATCAGTCAACGAATCGGCAGCATCAACCCCGCTGACCTGAAGGGTAAGTCGATCATCGTCTTCAGAAACCTTGGAAACCTCATACTTACCTGAGACATCAAACCGCAGGCCGTAAAACGACTCATCGTTAACATAGGTTATACCATGCAGCAAATTATCGGGTACCTCGTCGCCGGTACCATGCTCTTTATTGTCTTCCTGCGGTACATTGAGGCTGACGGTTCGTGTGTCGGCCTGCCACTGAACATCGACCCCCAGTGCCTCAGCCACAAAGCGCACCGGAACCATGGTGCGGTCGTTGTCGATGGATGGTGCGACATCCAGCTCATACTCCTCGTCATCCACAACGGCCATCCTGTCACCGATGCCCAGCAGCACATAACCAGCATCCAGATCATTGTCGCGGGTGATCAGAATCTGCCTTGAGTCCCCCATCCAGGTAACATCCCAGCCCAGTTCCTCACTCACCAGCCGCACAGGAACCAGTGTTCGGTCCGATTCAATGCGAGGGGGAACATCAGATTCCACAATTCGGCCGGCTATCTCAAGCCTTACCTCAGCGGAAGCAGACACTCCACCTCCAGCGGAAACCAGTAAAGAAAAAACAACCAGCAACCCCACAATTACAGTCAGGCTTTCTGCTGTCCATTTTTTCATTATGCTCTTTCCTCCCGCCGGATATTGATCTGGAGTGCAGCCCGGAAATGACCCGAAACTGCGACTTCATTCAGAGGATTTCGACGGGAGACAGCTACATCCTTCAAGTTATGTCAATATGTAACGTAGGCGTAACCAAGGTTCAGAGAAAACTCAGCTGGTGGGGAACATCAGAATGGTGCAGCCCGCTTACGCCGAGACCAAGCAGCCTGACGCCCTCACTTGCTGCATCCTCGAACACGGTGTCCATCAGCTCGGTGGCAACCTCGATAAGCTCATCCTCGCCGTCCACCGGCTCATCCATAGTCCGCGAGCGGGTTATCGTGGTAAAATCGCTGAATCTCACCTTCAGCACCACTGTGACTCCGCGAACCTGCTTTCGACTCAGGCGTTCGGCCAGGTCAGCAGCCAATCCGAGAAGATGTACCTGCAGCTCTTCTGGCTCATCGACATCATGAGCAAGGGTTTTCTCGCGGCTCACAGATTTTGCTCTCGTAGACTCTCCAACTTCATCAACCCGCAGGCCGTTGCAGATCAGCGAAAGCTCCCAGCATCTCCCCGCCCCCAGCAGCTCGATAAGCAAACCGGCGTCGGCTTCAACGAAGTCCGAGCATGTGACGATCCCGCGTCTTCGCAGAGTCTCCTCTGTTGAAGGACCGATTCCCCACAGATTCTTCATTGGTATTCCTGCCAGCAGCTCGGCGGCCTCGCGTTGGCGTATGACCATAAACCCGTCGGGCTTGTTCCATTCGGACGCCAGCTTGGCCAGAGGTTTGTTGTACGACAGGCCGACGGAACAGTCCAATTCACACTCCTTCTTTATCTCCCTTTTCAGTCTGCGTGCGATCTGGACAGGCTCCGCACAATCAGCTGGCAGCTGAACAAAGGCTTCATCCAGGCCTACCACCTCAATGGCTTCCCCAGCGCTTCTCAGAATTGATCGGACCTCTTCACTCGCCTGGCGGTATCGGGCAAAGTCCGGACTGATAAATACAGCAGACGGGCAGAGCGCCCTGGCCCGGGAAGACGGCATGGCTGAATGAATGCCGTAGCGGCGAGCCTCATACGAGCAGGTGGATACTACCCCCCGTCCCTCGGGAGACCCTCCAACTACCACAGCGGCACCGCGCAGAGGAGGATTGTCCCGCTGCTCGACCGAAGCGTAAAAGGCGTCCATGTCCACGTGAACCAGGCTCAGGGAGGCGGCAGTAGTCTGTTTTTGTCTTCCCCTGGGTATCAGTTTACCTCGCACAATCAATCACCTACTGCAGCAAGTTTATCAAACATATGTTCGACTGACAAGGCAAAAAAAGAAAACCTCCACCGCAAAAGGATTTTGGTGGAGGTGTCGGGGAGTCGCACCCCGAGTGTCCGGACCCGATAAAACAGACCGCTACAGGCTTAGTCCGCGTTTTGATTTTCCTCCGAAAACCTCCACGGACAGAGTCTTTCGGAGGTCAGCCCGTCAGTTCTCGTCAGGCGGTTACGGGCGTAGCCTCCTGACCAGCCCACCTGTGTGTCGCCCTGTCCGTTCCGATGGGCGAAAAACGGAAGGACGTAGCTGCTTATGCAGCAGCTAGAGCAGTGTTTTCGTTGGCAATTAAATAGAAGTGCCGTCTTTTTACGAGCCTACGGCCAGCTCGACCTGCTGCCTGCCCTATCATCGCCCGGATCGAGTCTACTCACCCCCACGAAGATCTGGACAGATTCCTCTATTGCAAATTCTAATTATAGTAGTTTTACTCTCTGTATGTCAAGGCACTGCGCCTCATGGCGCCTCAGTAACGCCTTCTGATAGCCTGACGCATTCGCTTTTCAGCTTCCTGTTTTTTGATCTTTTCTCTTCTATCATGATAACGCCGTCCACGGGCCACCGCAATCTCGACTTTCGCCCAGCCGCGGCGAAAATACAGCTTCAGCGGAATCAGGGTGAAACCGCGCTCCCGCACCCGCCCGTACAGGTAATCAATCTCTCTCTGGTTCAGCAAAAGCTTCCTCGGCCGCTTTGGCTCGTGATTGCCCGCGCTGGCAAAATTGTAAGGTGCGATGTGCATATTTAAAAGATATACCTGGCCGCCTTCAACTATGCCGTAGGCGTCGCTGAGATCGGCCTTTCCCTGACGGAGAGATTTTACCTCGGTTCCCTTGAGCTTCAGTCCCGCTTCCAGCGTCTCCTCGATCTCGTAATCACGGCCGGCATTCCGGTTCCGCGCCACGACCTTAATGCCCTCATCTTTGCGGGCCATGTTTTCACCTCCCAAAACGGGCGCAA
>PUMD01000015.1 GCA_003551215.1 Clostridia bacterium
AAGGATATCGCGGCAAGCTGCTCGGTACCCAGTCGTCCCAGCCAGAAGGTATCAGCCAGGTTATACGCCAGCTGCATGACCTCACCGCCGATTATCGGCAGCGACAGGGCAACAAGCGCACCAGTTACGGGACGTTCAGTTACCGGCAGGGGTGAACCGTCTGCGTCGCGGGGGGTGATCAAACTATGAATCTTATCGAGTATGGGCTGCACCTCCTTAAGAATGCACTCCGCTTCAGCCTTGATACATATCAAACGTGCTACCCCTGTGTTCACCTTACCATCTGCACCCATAAGATACCACTAATGATGCTTTCCCTCTTGGAACACGTGGGGTATCGAGAAGCATTTGTCAGTTGATGCTGACATGTAATGGAGTGATATAATGTACAGGCTGCCGGTCTGGCAGGCCATATAGGGGGGGATCTCTGTGGGCATACTGTTCAAAGCGGCATATTTTGGCGGACTCATTGTGGAAGTAATAATGCGGATTCCGTACGACAGGCACCAGCGGGAAGCGAAGAAGATAAAACAGTGGGCACCCGTATCAGAACCGGTGGTAAACGCCGGACTGTCCATCGGGATGGGGCTGCTCCCGTTGATTTACTCACTGACCCCCTGGCTGGGCTTTGCCGACTACCCTTTTGCTGAGCCTGCCCGGCGATGGATGGGGTTTGTGGGTCTTGCGATTTTGGCAGCTGCTGTCTGGCTTTTTTGGCGGTCGCATTCCGATCTGGGCAAAAACTGGTCACCATCCCTTGAAATCAGCAGCGAACACCAGCTGGTCACCTGCGGTATCTACAGCTCCGTGCGCCATCCCATGTATACTTCGCAGCTTCTGTGGGGCATGGCCCAGGCTTTACTCATGCATAACTGGCTGGCCGGCATGGGAGGCCTGATGGCGTTTGGTTTGCTGTATTTCCTGCGCATACCTAAAGAGGAGCAGATGATGCTGCAGCATTTCGGCGATGAATACAGGGCTTACTGTGAACAGACAAACCGCATCGTACCGACCCTCTGATCATGCGATAATTGGCTGCCGTATGGTTTTTCGTATCTGACCCAGTCCTGACGACAGAGAACCGATTCCACTTCCTAGTGTTGCTTCACCATTATTACCGTTTTGGGGCAGTTTTCCACAATTTTTTGGGCAACTGTTCCGAACACCATTCGTTGGAATGAGCCTGCCTCTGTCGCACCGATTACTACCAGATCATGTTCGACAGACTCCTTAACGATGGCCCAAGCGATGTCTTGCGCTTCAGTCATTGTGAGGCTGACGTTCTGACGACCAAACTGCCGCAGTACATCCTGCAGACGATGTCTTGGGCTTTCTTCATCGTCCTCGCCTCGATCTTGCACACTGAACACCGTAACATCGGCATCCAGGGCATCAGCCAAAAGCGAGGTCATTTCTGCTTGTTTTGTGCTGTGGAATCCCCCTTTTGTCGGCATGAGGATCTTTTGGATTTCCGAATCGTTGAGCTTTTCTGTGATTCCAGACCTTATAACAAGGCAGTCTGTCGGTGCTGCACGTATTATGGTCTCGAAACTGCTCCCCACCTCAAAATCCCTGCTCTTGAAGCGACCGTTCCAGCCGACCACCAAAAGATCAGCCCCCTTTTCCCGTACCAGGTCGGCTATAGACCCTGCAGCGCTCCGGCCATAAAGCAGGACAGTATCCACAGAGCCGCACTCCATTCGCTGGCGTGTGCTCATCAAAAGCTCAAGCCCACATGCTGAAACTTTTTTTTCTTCCTGCAATGGAGTCTGATAGGGTAAGGTGACAACATTTAACAACACTATCTTCGCATCCTTGGCACAAGCTATCCTCTCCGCCCACCGGGCAAGTATCACGGCATTTTCCGGTTCGGCAACCGGCACAATTATCTGGGGCGCGTCGTGGCCTGCCTTGAGCTTCCCTTTTCCAACCATTCGCCTATCTCCTTTCTCTCAGCTCCCCGCTGTGAAACTGCAGGATAGACACACGAAAACTCCGGTTTCGCCAATGCAGGGATCTCTGGTCGTCCGCTGTCCTGCTGGTTGGCTGAGCATCTTCCCCAATCCCCCGGAGACAAGCCGTTCAATAATGCTAAGCATATCTGCTGCTGGGCAAGGTGACAGGATCTCCAACATACCAAACTTTCCCACAGCACCGGCATGTCAGACAGAGTCCTGACAGCCATTATTTCGAATGCCGGGTCTCCCCTTTTTCAGAAACTGCCACCAAATCTGCGTTTGCTTCACCGGCAGGAATGCCTGCGACCACCTCATCCGGCTCTAGCATTCCTTCCAAAATCGCCTCCGCATCCACCCCACGGTTCAGCAGTTTTGCGGTATAGATATTTCTCCTCTGGTAGGAACGCGTGGCTGCTGAGCTAACTGCGCAGGCCAGAGTCAGTGGAAGAACTATCAACGGATCACGGGTCATCTCAAACAGAAGCAAAACGGATGATACAGGGGCGTGGCTAACCCCAGCGAACACAGCACCCATGCCAACGGTAGCGTAAGAGCCCGGGTTTGAGGCTAATGCAGGCATGGCTGAATAGAGTATTTTCCCGTAGGTGCTTCCCATCATCGAACCAATAAAGAGCGATGGTGCGAATATACCGCCCGAACCCCCTGTGCCCAGAGTGAGGCATGTTGCCAAAATTTTGGCAAACATAAACACAGAGACTGTCTGCAGCGACAACCTGCTGTTAAGAGCATCTACCATTACAGGATAGCCGGTAGCCATGATTTGCGGCGTCCATAGCGCTAGTACTCCCAGCAATAACCCTCCAATGGCAGGTTTGACCTGTACAGGAATGGGGACCTTTTCAAACAGATGTTCCGCTGAATAGAGGGCATTTTGATAAATGAGTGCTGTTGCTGCCGCAACCAGGCCAAGACCTACATACGGAACAAGCCCGCGCCAGTTGGTCACAACGTGATGCGGGGTATCCAATATGGCGCTATCTCTCCTCAGAATTGTGTTTGCCAGTTGAGCACCAGTAACCGATGCAAACATGATGGGAACCAGCATTTTCATCTGAATCTTACGGATAAAAACCTCGACTCCGAATACCATTCCGGCCAAAGGAGCGTTAAAGGTTCCGCCGATTCCTGCTGCTACCCCGGCGCACAACAGCGTCTTGATCTGCTCGGGGCCCAACTCCAATAGCTGTCCGACAGAGGATCCAAAGGATGCACCAATCTGCACCACCGGCCCTTCTCTACCTGCTGCGCCTCCAGAACCGATGCATATAGCAGATACGACTGCCTTCAAAGGAGCGACGCGAAGTCTTATTCGACCTTCATTCAGAACCACGGACTCCATCACTTCAGGGACGCCATGTCCGCGGGCCTCCTGGACTGCATAATGAATCAAGGGACCAATTATCAAACCCCCCATTGCTGGAGCCAAAATCCGGCGATGCCAGGGCAAAGAATAGACCACATCCATAAAGGTCTCAGCTGTGGTAGGCGCATAAAAAGTGCTCTTGGCGAATCCTATCAGGTAGTGGAAAGCCACTGCTGCAAATCCACCAACGATCCCGATTAGTAGAGCCAGAAGAAGCATTTCCGGTAATCCCGGATTGCCGATGATTTTCCGCAGGACCTTGAGGGTATTGCGCATCTTCCCCTGAACCTCCTGCAGTGACGCACGCCGGGTAAAATCGTAAATCCGTAGGCATAATCCGAATCTATCAGGCCTTCGAGAGGACGTACATGCGCATAGCCGCTGGTTTTTGACGTCTTCTCTGCTTTGGGGGCGTGAACTCATGGGAGAGTTCCTCCCTCGTCTTCCTGGTAGTGGGGCAGCATTTCGGCGCTCTCAGTGGTCAGCTGAACATATATCTGGGTGGATTTGCCACAACAGCCCCGAAATTCACCAGCTGCCCGTTTCATCTTCATTGTCGGTCGTCGGGCCAAATCTATAGCCCTTCTTCCATATGGTCTTAATCAGAAAAGCGCACTCACCAAGCTTCTTTCGAAGCTGTTTGACGTGGGTATCTACCGTCCTTGTCTGCACGGCACACTCGTATGCCCACACCTCATGCAAAATCTGCTCTCTGCTGAGCGTCTGACCCTCATGCTCCATTAGATAACTCAGCAGATCACATTCCTTGGGAGTCAGTTGCTGCGTCTTACCACCGGCGTAAAGAGTTCTTTCCCGAACATTAAAAGGAAGGTCAGAAAAGCCTCTGGAAGGACTTTGCTTGAATCTTCTTGATAGGGCCTTGAGTCTGGCCATTAACAGCTCAGGATGTACTGGCTTTGACAGATAATCGTCGGCTCCCGCCCGAAGTGCTGCTATCTCATCTTCTTCGTTCTGTGATTCTGCCAGCATGTTTTTGGCAAGGTCCCGATCCATAGAACGGCAATCTAAAAATGCATAGCATCCTGATGAGTCGATACGTTGTCAAAGAGTAGTTCTTCATTTTTCTGTCAGTGTGGCATCCCCCAGAAG
>PUMD01000119.1 GCA_003551215.1 Clostridia bacterium
CTGCATCGTCGAGCCCCGCCGCTAGCGCTGCCGCAAATCACACCCACCCAAAGGCCCAGGGAGGAGACGCGGGCACACAGCATGCATCTCGAGCACCTAGAGCGGCCTTCCAGTGCAGCTGTGGTGGCGCAGCGTGGCTGTGGGTCTCGGTAGGAGGTGGACGTCGAGGGCCTCGAGGTCGCTGCTTCGTCGAGCCCCGCCGCTAGCGCTGCCGCAAATCACACCCACCCAAAGGCCCAGGGAGGAGACGTGGGCACACAGCATGCATCTCGAGCACCTAAGAAGGCCTTCCAGTGCAGCTGTGCAGGCGCAGCGTGGCTGTGGGTCTCGGTACGACGTGTACCTGCAGAGCAGTGGTGGGCGTAGGCTTGATGACGATTTGCGAGGAGGACAAACCAAAAGATCTTGGACGCTAGAGGTGGAACGGCGGCCTGTGGGGGGCTGTAGAGAAGGGTTACATAAGTGTCCTAACGTGTGGGGTGCGGTGTGTAGGCATGCGTGTGTGTGTCGTGCGCTGTGGCTGCCGGTTTTGGAGCAAAGCAAAACGATGCAAAATAGCTCATCTTCTCCCCTAGTGTGTGCTTCTCGTACCCCAAAAAGACCAAATACACAAAAATGACTTAGAAGGATTAAAATTGCAGCAGTTTCGGATACAATCAAGCATGTAAATAAAAAATAAGGATCCTGCGGCGGGCGGGAATGGAAAAAGGACGTAGGAATGAAGGAAAAGGCGAGCACAAAAAAAGACAACAAAGCACGCACCTGTTCCGAACCCCTGCCGACGCTGCTTCAAAAGTCTCCTTGAGCGCCCTTGCGCCCTTGCAGGCTATTTTGATGGGAAGGAGAAGCGTGCGGAGGAGGACCTTTGCGCCCTGCAGGCTATTTTGCCAGAAAGAAGAAGCCGCATGAGGGAGGAGGCACCTGGCGAAGGAGGCAAGGAAGGGAGGAAGGGGAAGGAGGGGAGGGAGAAGAGGAGGAAATCAGCACCATCCCACTCAACAACGCTCTTGGCACCGATGCAGAGAGGCAAAGCACCAAAAATGAACTTCTACTTGCGAAGGCCGTCCGACTCCCACTCATCTGGTGAAGGAAGGGGAGGGGTGGTGCGCCAAGGGCCAGACCCAGAGGCACTCCGCATGCCGTGGCCGGCTAGGCTAGCACCCCATAATCAAAAGGAGGGCGATGGACAAGACACTGTGCCTCTTGCAGGGCAAAACGCTGGGCTTTCACTTGCCAGGCTCTACCTGAGAGGAAGGGTAGGGCAGACGAACACAGAAGGAGGATGGGGAGAGGAGGGGGAGGGCAGGAAAACAAGAAGAGGTAGCATGACCTCAGCAGCAGCACAAGCGCAGGCACAGCCACAGTCTACGTACCTTGCCCTTGTCGCAGCTCTGTCCCTGCTTCCTTGGATGGTGCTGGCGCCAGTGGTGTGAGGCCGTGAAGGCAAAAGCGAGAGGCGTGTCAGTCATGCTGTGGGTGTGATAAAGTGGCGTGGTTGTGATTGTGAGGAGGGTGCGTGCAGACGCAGGACACAGGGAACCAAAGGAGGGTGGCAAAGCAGGCACAAAGCACATCCAAAGATAAGCAGGCATGAGATGCGGGCCTTGCTTGCTGTGGTGTTGTGGCAAAACAGAAGCAGGGGAGGGGCAGTTTTCAATCGCTGCTCGCTGTCTCGTCGCTGGGCAAAGTTCAAAGCATGCGACCTCCCGCCTTGCCTTTCCTAAGGTGGACAAGGCGCGGCAAGGATCTACAAAAAGAGCAGAGAAAGCAACAAAGGAAAGCACAAATGTACGGAGAGCATATCGATCAGCACATTCAACACTGGCCCGGTGGCATTTGGTGGCTTTTTGGTGGAGAACAAGGGGTCAAAGCAAAAAAAGGTCGGAGGAAGGAAAAGGGGGAGGAAGAGCAGCAAGAGAGGGTCCCAAAGGTACATGCCGGGAGACATGGGTGATGGCAGGAGCACACAAAGGAACACGGATTTGTGCTTAAGACGTTTTGGTCAGAAATGTCTGAAATTGTCAAGGCAAATTGTAAAGAACTGATTTATGTCAGGGAAAGTGCCCAATCCCCAAGCCTTGGGGATCCCGGTAATATACATAGAAGAGGAGGACGAGGGGAGAGGAGGGCAGATTGACGAGGGGAGAGACGGAGGCAGGGAAGAAGGCGCTAGCGAAGGAGGAAGTGATGGTGGTGCGGCATTTGCAGTGGCAACTCCACCTTTGGGCCTGTGCGTAGTGGGATGCGGGAAAGGAGGAAGGAGAGGGAGTAACATGAGACAGAATAGCAAAGAGAAATTGTCAAAATATTGGTACATAAAATGACCCCGCTTGTGAGCATAGCCTGCGTGAGAGCAAAGAGTACTGTTGCAAGCCTGCAAATAAATGCCGAATGTCACCATGGTATCGTCGGCCACCGTCACTGTCACCGTCAGCTGGTGGAACTTCCGGTTGTGGGCATCCTTTTTAGACTTGCTCTCGAAAAGTGTCTTGCAATCATCGTGGACATGAGATTGGGTGCATCTCCAGAGCTGTGGCGCCTCGCTGCTGGAGGGGGAGGGAAGAAGAGGGGAGGATGGTGGGGAGGATGAGTGTTGGAGGTAGGACAATTTGCCACTCAAGCACGCAATTATAGACATGCTGCCACATCTCACACACCCTGGAATCATAAAGTGGTCCCAAGGAGTGCAGGCAAGTGCCGCATCACACACAGAGAGGGGCGGAGGGACAGGAAGCAATGAAAGTAGGAGGGAGGGAAGGACGTGGAGGGTAGGAGGAGGCCGCGAAAAGTCACATAAGACGGCATCTCACACCAAGTCCTGGCCCCCCAAAAAATCGGGCATAACCATTAAAGTCCAAAAGCAAGCCCCATCATATTTCTAGGCCCAAAAGTGGGCGTGAACAGGTGGGTGCAAGAGGCCAGGATGGAGGATACGTGCCGGGAAAAAGCACCTCCATCCGAGGGAGGTCTCTCAGGAGGTCCTCCAGCCACACATGGACCCGGTCAAAAATCGCTTATGGTCCCGATACTTGCAGACGAGTGGGTGGTTGTAGGCAGAAGCCTCCCAAGGTGGCGTACGGGGTCCATCGAAAAGGGGCAAAAACAAGTGGGGGGTATATGCAGGCCTAGCCCTCCCGCAGCAGCATGCTGTCCAATGCGCACGTCCTGGACCATAGGGTCGGGTCCGCGGGCCCAGGTTATCGAGGTAGGACCAGGAACCGTCCGCTCCTTGCTTGCGAGGCAAGGGGGAGGAGTGGGAGGGCCGTAATGTGGCTAATGGTGGGGTGGGGGGTCATGATGATAGACAGGGCCAGCAGCAGTCTGGCTGAAGGAGGGCAAAGGACGGCAGGGGAGGGGGCAGGCATCACACAGGGCAACGCACGAGACCCCCAGGCAGCCTCGGTGCGTCGGGGAAGAGGAGGAAGGCAAGCAAAGGAGCAGGAGGCCGACCACGGGCAGTCGCACTAGAAAAGGGGCTGGAGCTTGGCCTCCACACGATCACTACCACGTACCTTGCGCTTGCTGCAACCGCGTCGATGCCCTCCATGCTGGCTGTCGTCGTCGAGAGAGGGCAGGTAGCTGCTGTGGTGTGTGGGCGAGAAGGAGGAGAAGGAGAGAGCGTGTGTTGAGGATGATGATCATGATGAGGAGAACGACTGATGAGAAGGCCTTGCTTGCCGGCCAAAGCAAGCATCAAGGCGAGGCAGCACAGTGGGGCAGACACAAGGGTAGAGTACCACACACGCCTTGCAAGGCACAAGGAGGGAGGGGAGGGAATTCAAAAAGCAAAACCGTGGAAGAGCGTTTTGCGCTCGCCTCATCATCGCTGCTGCTGCTTCAAGGAGGCAGCGTCAAGACGCTGTTCTCGGGGGGGGCACCAGCATGAAAACGCGCATGAAGCAGGCCACAATGAAGCACATATTTGGAAACTAGAATATCAAAGCTACGATGTGAGAGTGGTTGTGGTAAAATCGGTCCTATATGTGGAGAGCATTGGTCATCGCGGCTCGACGCCAGCGCCCGGGGAGAAGCAAGCAGCGCTGATCGAGCGCTGACCCAGCGCTGACCCAGCGCTGACCCATCCAATGACACTTGATATACACATATAGGGTAAAGCAAACAACAAAGCAACATGGCAGAGCTTGAGAGTAGGTATCAAAGAGCTTATTCCGGGTCGGTGGGGTTTTGTGCTGCGGAGATAGTCGCGTACGGATGGCAAAGGGTCTAGCGCTGATCCAAGCGCTGATCCAAAAACGCCAGATTGAGTACTCAATGTGGCCTATACTATATATAGAGCGCTTTTGCCCGTATCTTTCAATGATTGGTTTATGGTTTTTATGCGCTTAGTATCGGGTCTGCATGAATACGAAGATGTGGTCTAAAGTCATATCCCGGGAAGGAAAGGGGTCCATTTCTTATTCCATTTCGTATTATTTCGGTTGTATA
>PUMD01000176.1 GCA_003551215.1 Clostridia bacterium
CACGACGGCAGGAAACCAGCAGTTCGAGCTTTTTTCGCGCCTTTGGAGGGATCAACTGTGCAGAGTCCTTTTGTGATAACCGATGAACAGGTCGTATCCCTTCTCGATTGGGACCTCAGCCTGGATGCGGCCAGAGAAACCTTTCGCAGGCAGTCGGACGGAAGGCTGCTGCTCACCGAGCCGAGAGTCAAGCGCCTTACCTTCCCGGATGGGGGACGGGGATACCGGGTCAAGGGAGCTGCCTTTGTTGACGAGGGAATAGCGGGGCTGCGCGCCAGCCGGGTCATTATTCTGAACAGCTGGCCGGAGATGGAGTTTCTGGGAGTGCTGCAGGAGCAAACTGCCTACAGCTGGCGGGTGGGCGCGGTTACGGCAGTAGCCCTGGAGGCCCTGGCCAGGGAGTCCTTTGAAGAAGTGTGCCTTTTCGGTGCCGGCCGACTGGCTCGCACTACCCTGCAGGCCCTGGCCCACCGCTACCGGCTGGGGAACGTGCGGGTGCTGTCGCGCACTGCTGCCAGCCGGCAGAGCTTTGCTGAGAGCTTCGGGCGGGAAGGGTTCAACATTCGCGCAGTCGACGACCCGGAGAAAGCAGTTAGTTCATCTGAGCTGGTGATAACCATGACGTCGGCGGATGAGGTTGTTGTTCGCGACGGGTGGGTACCCGAAAACGCTACCGTGGTTTCCATGGGCGGGGGACAGGAGCTGGACTTCGATTTGCTGGACAGAGCCGAGGCGGTGTTTGTCGACGATCTCTCCGGATGCCTCGAATCGGGAGACCTCGCGCGTGCCAGGGAGGCGGGCAGATACTGCAGCGGCTGGATTACTGCCAATATAGCTGATCTATTGGCAGCGCCGCAGCAGTTCAGCCTGGCCGGGCCGACGGTATTTATTCCCCGCGGAATGGCGGCCATGGACATTATGCAGGCCTGGCGTCTGGTGCAGAATTTGCGCGGACAGAAAAAATGAGCGCCTCAGGGATTTGCTGTGAGAAGCAGGTTGCCTTCGTCAGCAGCCCGCGTCAAGTTCAAGTCAGGAGTGTTAGCCATCAGATTAGGCAGCCTACGGAGCGGTCATTCTCATGCTGAACGGCCCACAAGAAGCATGCGAGGCGGGGCTTTCGCCCCGCCTCGCGGGAGGGGGTCTTACAGAGCATTGTGCTCGGCAAGATTGCAGTAAATGCTCAACGGAGACAAAGCTCTCCGCTTTCGTCAAAGGTAAGTTCCACCTGATTTTTGTGAGACCTGTGCACATCAGATCTGTTCGCGATGTCCTGCCACAGGGCCTCGGAGACCCAGAGTTCGCCGAGGTGGAGTGTATCAGTGATGACCGCGATGCGGAGCTGTTCGGACTCAGTTGCGCCGCAGGTTGTAAAGGCGGCTGCCACAGCGTCGCGGTCGGTCTGCATGATCATCGGCAGCATGGCCCGCATGGTCAGGCGGCTGGTCAGCACGTTCAGGTAGGTGGCCTGCAGATCAACTTTGCGCGCCAGGCGGGAGGTCATGAAGTCGGCCAGCCCGACCCCGCAGGCGTTTCCGTGCGAGGCATCTGTCAGATCCAGAACAGCTATCTTGCCTATGCGGGGTTTCTGCGGTGCGGGTACCCCCTGGATTCGCCGCCTTCCTATTACGTTTGTGTCCATGCCCGTGCCCGAATAGTCCTTACCCATCTCCAGCACGATCAGGACGTCTGCGGCATCAAAGGGTAGCTTGGGCATAAGCTCCTCTGCCCTGTGCAGAAGCTGCTTTTCACGATGCACAAGCTCTGCCGCCTCGATTCCCTCGACTGAAGCCGACTGCTTGTGGGCGTTTTCTACCAGTGCAACTCCTCCGAGTAGGGGCGTTTTTTCCCTTATCACGCGATACATGCTGACCAGGGTCTGCGAGAGATTGTCGGGGGCGCTTTGATGAAAAGACTGCGCTCCCGGATGATGACCCATGCCCACCACCAGCATTTTTATGATTCCGCTCTGTATTGCACCGTGTGCTGTGGTGTGTGGTTTCACCCGGTTGACAGCCAGCAGGCCATCGTACTCGAAAACGATGGGGTCGAAGTAAACCGGCTGTCCGTTTTCGTCTTCTCCGATCACGACGGCTTCATCCGAGGTTATCACCGGTGCTCCGACGCTGTCGGGCGTTATGCCAAGGGCTTTTAGTATTTCCATCTGCCCCTGTTCGGTGCCCCCGCCGTGCGAGCCCATTGCTCCGATGACGGTCGGCTGCAGACCAGCCTCACGCAGGCAGCTGCACACGGCGGCAATCACCGCGGGGGCATCCGAGATGCCGCGGCTGCCGGCTGCCACCAGTACCCGGTCTCCTTCGGACAGTTTCTCGCCCGGCCGCAGGTTGTCGACTGCTTCCCGGGCTGCCCGGGAGACATCCTCCAACGCATCATCGGCCAGCTTCTGTCTGATGGCCACCAGCGGCGGGAGTCCGTCAGGCAGGCTGCATTTGAAACCTTTTCCGCTTATCAGTTCAGTCATGCAGGACCTCCTCATGATGTTCAGGTGCGGTAACGGTTAAGGGCTGCTGAGTCCGGTCGGAAACCGTGTCAGCTTCAGATCGCTGGACCGCGTCCCGATTACCACAGGCTGATGATTGCTTCCGCAACTCACCCGCACCTGCCTGATGCTAGATAGTCAGTTTGCTCATAATCTGACAAATGGCATCCGCCATCACCTGCACCTGACCTTCTTCTTCAATGGTGATGGGGTTAATAGATATGCGGTCGCGAAGGGTCGGTCTGAGCACTATGGGCGGGTCCCACTCGGTCAGCCTATCGATCAGGGTGTCCCGTAAGGAAGCGGAATTGGCCCCGAGAATCTGCATTTCGCAGAAAGGAAAAGGCTCACCGGAATCGCCCGGCAGCCGGCTGTATGCATCGAGGCCGTCTACGTCCGACAGGCTGTCAACAATGCTGTCGACTGTGCGCTTGCACTTTTGGATTTTGCTTTCCTCATCTACGGACAGGTAGTGGTCAACTGCCGCTGTTAGCCCGACGATCTCTTCCTTTGGGACTTTGGAGGCGCGCCCTATGTTGTGATTGGGAGGACCCAGCTGGTGGCAGGCCTCGATCAGCTCTGTTCTGCCCAGGATCAGGCGGCTGCTTTGCGGGCCTCTGAGACATTTCCCGCCGGAGATTATCACCAGGTCAGCTCCCATTTCGGTAAATCGCCAGAGGTTTTCCTTGGGAGGGATCTGACCTGCTGCATCCACTATGACAGGCAGGTCGTGACTGTGGGCAATGTCGATTGTTTCCTCAAGAGTTAGGGCTGCTTCTTCGACCCGCCATCCTCCGCGGTAGAATATATACACGATGCCTGCTGTCTTTTCCGTGATGGCCTCCTCGATTTGCCACGGTTCAGTTTTCGTTGAGTATCCCGCAGGGACTACCTTACCCCCGGCCACCGGAAGGATGCGCACATAGGGGTTGATGTGGCTTTGGTGTACGATGAACTCATCAGCCATGCCGGTGGTGTCGGGCAGCTGACGGATTCTCCGGGGGTCGCTGCCTGCCATGCAGGCGGCCGCTGCCAGCAGAATGCCCGAGGAGCTGCCCGCACAGATGTAGCATGCCTCGTTGTTGGTAATGTCTGCAATATATTTGCCTGCCTGCCGGAGCAGCTGGTCCAGCTGAACGTAGTGTCCTGCAGCCTCCTTCATGGCCTCGATGACCACATCTGGCATCAGACTTCCACCAACGCTGGTTGATGTTCCTTTTCCGTTAATGACTTTTGATACATTCAGTCTGTCATACCAGTCCATCTCCATCCATATTACCTCCCTGATAGTGAGCCGGCGGCTCTCCTTAGCATTAGTTGTTTTGTTCGTGGTGGTGGGGGAGATTCCTGTAAACTTGGGAGTCAGATCTGATCTTCGGAGGATGGAGGTAAATGGGTAACTGCAGATATTACCTGCAATCTACCGCGCCTGTTGTTTGCCAAGTATCTACAGTAGTGTGCACCACATGCGCGTGGTGATAACAACTATTATAGGGCCTACATACGTGGTTGGCATTGACGATTCTTCTGGAGATAGAGCCTTGCTGATTTTTGCCGGTGGGCCATCAAGGGATGATTTACCTGTCAGCTGTAAAAGGGGCGGGAGTACTCCCGCCTGTGGACCGCTGTTGCATCGGCGATATCTTCAGTCACCATCTTGCACGTAACCAGGCAGAAATAACCGATCTTCACCCCCCTATAAAAGCTGAGTAGCCGCATAGCAAGGGGCCAGATGACCTTTTTTGTCAAAAAACCTTGTCTAATAATATATGCCCTGTATCCCCTTGTAAGGCTATCATATTGAGGATATAATTGTCTCAGTACCCGGATTGGAGTGATACTCGTGTTCGTCAAAAAGTCCTGGAGCGAATACAACGGCAAAAAGTACGTCTCCCATCACATCGCCCGCGGC
>PUMD01000173.1 GCA_003551215.1 Clostridia bacterium
CATGCTCCGCCAAACACCCCGTGTTGAGCTTGTGGTGCAGCAGCAAGATTGGATGCAACAAGAGGTCAGTGTCTGTGGTGCGGCAAGGCGCGTTTTTATTATGAAGATACTGCTTCAGCAGGGAGGAAGTACGATGAAAGGCAGCAGCTCAACCGGACATCCCGTAAACTCACTGCTGACGACTTTGAGCAAGCACCTCGCCGACCTGGACGTGAACTGGCATCTGTGCGGGGGGTTTGCCATCGACGTTTATGTGGGCAGACAGACCAGGTCCCACAAGGATCTGGACATAACCGTCGCCTTTGACGATGCTGACAGGTGCATCGATTATCTGCAGTGTGAGGGTTGGAACGTCGAGGCTCCCGTCGGGCAGGGCAGACTGGTGGCCGTCGATTATGCGCGTGCGCATTCCGAGCTTCATTTCGGTACCATATGGTGCTACCGCGGTGAGCCGGAATTCATACAGGTGACCAGGGTGGATGGGCCGTTTACGTATGTCGAGTTCAACCGGACTCAGCAGGACAGCCTCGATTTCCTTGAGGTTCTTTTCAACCGGATAGATGAGGAGAAGCTCTACTACAAGCGGGATCATTCCATAACCCGAGGTCTTGATAGGGCTTTTTTCAAGCGAGGCGCAATGAGTGTGCTTAGCCCCGAGGTGGTCCTTCTTTACAAGGCAAGTGCAGTCGATAACCAGCAGTATGTGCACGATTTTGAGGTGGCAGTCCAATGCATGGGGGTCGAAAGACTCACCTGGTTTGCAGACGCAGTGAAACGGGCCTACGGGGAGCACCCTTGGGGTAGGCAGGCGCAAGCCCGGCTGGCCGCTGCAGCTGGAGAACCCCGCTCGCCTGAGCATGAGTAGGTTGGCCCCAAGGTACGGCAGCGAGCAAGTCGTTTTTGGGGTTTTCAGATGGACCGGTGGCGTCTGATGGGAGCATGAATAGCTTCTTAGAGAAACTCCAGATGAAATGGGGAGGTAAGAATGTACAGTGAAGATGCGCGTCTTTGAGGACCTCGACAGCTTTGCCCCTGTGGCAGTTTGTGCGCTGCAGGAACAAGAGGCGAAGCATAATCTTCCGCTGGGGATTCTGTCCGGGCTGCAGAGGCACGATGACCCGGGAGAAGGGGAGTTGCTTTTTGCCCTGATCGAGGAGGATGAGGGAGTGTCGCTGGTGCTGTTGAGGACTCCTCCCCACAATCTCATTATCGCACCCACCGGGCTGTGTTCGTATGCATCCGTGCGGTTTGCGGCGGATCAGATTCTGCAGTGCAGAGATATCCCCGGTATCGTGGGGCTTTTGCCGCATTCGGAGCTGTTTGCAGACTACTGGGCGAAGGCGACCGATGTTCAGGCAGTCTTGTCAATGAAGCAGCGGATTTACCGGCTTACATCGGTATCCTCGACTGCTGAGGCCCCCGGGTATCTTCGCAGAGCTGCCAGGACCGATATCCCGCTGCTTTCTGACTGGTTGACCAGGTTTGCTGAGGAGGCGACGCCTGATGAATCTCCTCCTGATTCCGCAGAGATGGCCAGGCGACTGATAGACAACCAATCGCTGTATCTCTGGGTGGACGGCGAACCGGTTTCGATGGCAGCTGAGAGCCGGCCGCTGCGCAATACCGTTGCTGTGAACCTCGTGTTCACTCCCGAGGAAAAACGCAGGCGGGGGGATGCTACTGCCTGCGTGGAGGCGGTGAGCCGCCGGCTGCTTGAACAATACAGCTGCTGTGTGCTGTACGCCGATCTGGCCAATCCGGCTTCCAACGCAGTATACCGCAAAATTGGTTATGAGCCTGCAGCTGATTCAGCGGTTTTCAAATTCGTCCAGCACAGAAGGTGCTGAATTGATGGTATTGGCTGACTCTGTGTTTACACGAAAAGGAATCACTCTTGCACTCGATGGATTGTGCTGTGCCGGTGGTCATCTGCTTGTCTTCAGGGAGACTCAGCGCACCGAAAGGGTTGGTTTCTAACCTGTATCTTCCACAACCACTGAGCCGATAAGCTTATCATGCCATCCCTGATGTTCATCATCTATGAGAATCCAGGCAAAGCCGAGCATGATTACCAGGCCGGATATGGTCTTGCCGAGGATCTCGCGGAGAAACATCATTCCCCAGCCGACCTCCTCACGGGTCCGGGAATCGACCACTGTCATGCCCGTCAGCTGCTTGCCGATAGTTTTGGATTTCGACCAGCACCAAAGTTCCCACGCCCACATTCCAAGGCCCAGTATCAGCCCGACTTCACCAAGCGCCCACGGAAACCCCAGCAAAAAGGCCTCCACCAGGTGAGCTCCCAGTCGTTTGGCCGGTGACGCAAGAGGGGCATGCGGCTTTTGTTCCGGTTCCATAGTTTCCTGCATGAGTGCAGCTCCTCTCCAGAGGCTATGCATTTCTGCTGAGTTCATATTCTGATGCTTACAGGAGGCAGCGTTCGGCACAGCCGATGTTACCCCTAAGCCAACAGGAACACGATCAAGGGCAGCAGGTGGAATCCTGTCTGGGATACTGGAATCTATTATAACATCCGTCCTGAGAGGTACAATTTTTCGCCGCGGGGGATGCTGAGGCGCAAATATCGCCTTTTTCTACCCGGTGGGGTTTCACCAGCCGCCACCTACACATCTGCTGCTGTTGGCCCCGGAGGATACGTTATTGCCAAAATGGTTTGTTGTTCTTCACAGGCGGGGGGACTCCGGTGGTACAGCACAGAAGTAGGAATTATGTGACGCGATTAACCACCGCGGACGGAGGAAGATACCATGAAGACGACAGTCAACGAGCTAATTGTGCAGTGCTTCACCAAAGCAGGAATCAGCCATGTCTTCGGTATTCCGGGCGGGAATTCCCTGCCGCTTATGGAACAGTGTCGCAAAAAGGGAATTGATTTCGTCCTGACCAACCACGAGACCGCTGCTGGATTTATGGCTGATGCGTACAGCCTTATGACTGATGCTCCCGGTGTGTGTATTACAACTCTCGGCCCCGGGGCAACCAACGCAGTCTCGGCGGCTGCCCAGGCCCAACTCGAACGCTCTGGGGTGTTGTTCATAACTGCTCAGCTGTCTGCTGACAATTTTTCCGATATGACTCACCAGCGGGTGGATACTGAACAGCTGTTCCGGCCGGTGACCAAATGGAGCACCACCCTGACTGCAGACAATGCAGCCAGGGTTATGAACCAAGCCTTTGATAAAATGCTGAGCGGTCGCCCAGGCCCTGTACATCTGAGCCTCCCGGCGGACGTGGGCGAAGAGCGAGTCAGAACTGCCGGATGCGAGGCGGAGTTGGATGTTCCCTCTGGGTTTCCTTCTTTGCCGAACCCTTCTGATGCTCAGCTGCAGAAGGCGCAGGCCTGCCTGCGCGCGGCCCGCAGGCCGGTGCTTTTGGCCGGTCTGGGAGTCTACCGGAGCTGGTGTCGGAAATCATTTGCTGACCTGGTCGAAGGCAAGGGGATACCAGTGCTGTACACCCCGAAGATCAAGGGATTTTTCCCGGAGGATTCCCCCTGGGCGGTAGGGTCCGTCGGTCTGGGCATGGCCGCCGACGAGCATATGAAGAAGCTGCTTGCCAGGGCCGATCTGGTCGTTGCGGTGGGTTTTGACCAGGTCGAGCTGGTGGTGGGCTGGCGGGATGCTGTGCCTGAGAGGACCCGTCTTCTCTGGGTCGATTACGCACCTTTGGACGATGACCTTTATCAGGCCGATGTTTGCCTTATTGGCGACATGGATGCCGGTCTGCAGGCTTTGGCCCAGGCCGATGCTCACCCAGAATGGACGTTGGATCAGATCGGAGAATACCGCAGCAGGATTCACAGTACCCTGGTGTTGTCTGATGTTGATGAGAGGGAGGGTCAGCACCCCCAGAAGCTCAGGCCGCATCGGGTGACGCAGATAACCCGGGAAATACTGGATGATGATGTGGTGGTTACGTCTGATGTTGGCGCGCAGAAGCTGATGAATACCCAGCTGTGGGACAGTTACCTTCCGAAGACCTATCTTCTTACCAACGGTTTTTCCTCCATGGGATACGGGCTTCCCGCGGCAATAGGTGCAGCGCTGGCCGCAGACAACCGCAGGCCGGTCGTGTGTTTTGCGGGAGATGGAGGATTTGCCATGACCGCAGCGGAGATGGAGACGGCGGTTCGCAGGGAGCTGCCGGTAGTGGTTTTGGTCTTCGATGATGAATCTCTGAGCCTCATAGAGCTCAAGCAGGAAAGGCGGGGCTATGCACCAGGCGGTGTCAGGTTTTCCGCAAGGGACTATGAGGCGCTTGCCCGGGGGTTTGGGGCGAGTGGCTATCAAGTGGAAACCGAAACACAGCTGAAGAGAGCGCTTCGTGAAGCACTATCGGCGGGCAAACCC
>PUMD01000033.1 GCA_003551215.1 Clostridia bacterium
CTCCCCGGGGAGGCGAGGAATTTCGAGTCAACTCCTCGGCAGTTTTGTGTCAAAATCGCTGATTGACTCCGATGTTATATCGACTTTAGGAAAGATATACTCATTGAATGCGAATACAGGGGAACTTATATGGAAGTCGGATATCGAAGAGAGGACATTGGTGTCTCCTTTAACGATATACAACGGTATTCTGTGTCACCGGTCGGTTTAAAAGGGGCCACCAATGGTCGAATCAAAAGGGGCCACTTTGAGGTTTGATATTCACTCTTTCGAAGGCTTTTTGCAAGCCCGATCCTTTAGGCGGTAGCTTTTCCCCGTGATATTGATGATGTCGGCGTGATGCAGGAATCGGTCCAAGATTGCGGTTGCCGCGGGGACATCGCCCACCAGTTTGCCCCATTCCTCGATCGGCCGATTGGAGGTCATGATGGTTGACCGGAGTTCATATCGCCGCATTATGATCTCAAAGAGATACTCTCCGGCTTTATGCGGCAGCTGCTTTAATCCCATGTCGTCAAGGATGAGAAGATCGGGCCGCAGATATTTTTTCAGTGTGTTGCCGTCTTCCAGCATATTCTCTCCCTGGATCAACTCCCGAACCGTATCGAACACCGAACGGTACAAAACCAGGAACCCCGACTTGATCGCTTGGTATCCGACAGCCTGGGCCAGATGTGATTTTCCCACCCCCGGCGGGCCGACAAAAAGGACATCCCGAGCCTGGAGAATGAACTGGCAGCTTGCCAGATCGTAGATTTCCTTGCGTTTAATCGCCGGATTGAAGCTGAAATCGAAATCCTCCAGCGTCTTCAGATCCCGAAACGCGGCTGACTTCACCCGTCGTTTGATTACTCTTTGTTTGCGCACTTCGAGTTCATCCTGCAGTACCAGTTCCAGGAACTCGGCATGGCTTAAGTTGTGACTGCCGGCTTCTTGAAGCCGGACCTCCAGGACTCCGAAAAGACCGGAAAGCCTCAACTGCTTCAAAGCCTTCACCAATGAGTCGTTCACGGCTGGACCACCTCCTTTCCCTTGGTTATGGATGTCGCGATTTGCAATGACCGCAAGTAGTCGCCGTATTCGGTCAGATCCCGAATCAGAGGATGTGACTCGAGGAAAGCAAACGTTTCTTGAGGGGTGGGGTTGCAGAGCAGGCGTCGCACATCCCGCAGACGGTACGTTCCGTAGGAGACTGCCAGCGCGCACGCTTTCTCGATCTCGCCGGGGTCGTGTTTTCTGGTCAAAGAGGAAAGCCCCATCAAGACACGAATACCGCGGGGTCCGCGGTTTTCGATTACACCGACAGCCCATTGTTCGGCATGTTTGCCTATGCGGGCCGCACGGTTTATCCAGTGAGTCGCCGTTCGCTCCACGCTTGTTCTCCGCCCCTGGGTGGACAAGCAGTCGGAGAAGCGGCCGGGAGCAAGGCGTGCCAGCACGGCTATCTGCTCAAAACGCTGGTTGTAGACGCGTACCAGTCGTGAGTCCCATCGCGTCCATACCTTTCGCCCGATGTATTCCTCGGGGACTTCATAGTAGGCGCGTGCCACCTCCACATAGCCATCCCGGTGAACGGTGCGCTCGCCCTCTTCAAAGCAGGGGAAAGTCATCGCCGGCAGCGGAAGAAGCGTCGCTTTTTCTTCTTCGGCAAAAACTTTCCCCACCTGCTTGCGGGTGGTGCCGTGAATACGGCAGTCCGCCACCGTCCTCTCCCATTCGCGCAGAAACTCGTTTTCCTCGCCAATTCCGGAAAAAACGCGGCCCTTGAGAGCATTGTTCTTTACATATTTGACCCCGCTTTCGACTTTCCCCTTATCCGTAGGAGTGTAAGGACGAGTAGGAAGAAAAGTCGTTCCATAGTAACGGCCGAATTCCTCCACTTTCGGATTGAGTTCCGGATCAAACCAGTCGGCCTTTGTCACCGCCGCTTTAAGATTATCGAGACTAATCGTGCGGGGAACACCGCCGAAAGCACGAAAGGCGTTCTCCAGGCATCTGATGAAGGCTTCAGTGGTTTGACGGGGGATACATTCGCTGTATCCCTTCCGGGAGTAGCTCAAAACCACTCTGAGAACATGCGGGAAGCGTTTCTTGCCGTTCGCCTGCAGCACGGGAGCGCCCCGCCCGAAGTCGACTTGGGCCTCCTCTCCGGGCGGCGATTCAAGACGATAGATTCGTTCGGGGTGGGCTTGCTTGAGGCGCCGGAAGAAACGTTTGACCGACTCGTAGGAGCCCGTGAAGCCATACTCAACGCTTAGATCCTGGTAGACCCTCTGCGCGGTCAGGCCCTGGGCGAACCATTGTTTGATTTGCTCGCGGTAGGGCTCACATCGGCTTTTTCGACCCCATTTCCCGGCGGTCGAAATGGCCCCTTTTGAACTCGAATCAAGGGGATTCCCGGCGGTCGAAATGGCCCCTTTTGGAGCAGCATCAGGCCGCCGGGAGATATGCCGGCCGACTGTCTTTCGGTCGATCCCAAGCTCGCGAGCAATTCTCCTCTGGGACCAACCCTGGCGAGATAACGTTGATATTGAATGCCTTATAGCCACTTTGATATGATTCCCCATGGGTAGACCCTCCTTTCGTAAGGAGGTATTCTACCCCGTTGATCCGGGTCTCAAAGTGGCGGATTTTGATTCGTTCCTTAGTGGCCCCTTTTAAGTGACCGCTGACAATTCTGCATGGCGGCACGGTTAACGGAAACATATTCGCGGTAAGCGGGCAATCCGGCGAAATACTGTGGAAATATAATCCAAGGAACGATTAAGCCATTGCGGTTTCCACCTCCTGAAGGAAAACGCGCTTAAGAAGGCCTGGCCGCCCGGCGTTTAAAAATAAAATCGGGATCGAGAACGATCCCGTTTTTGATAAAATACCAATCTGACACAACCTCCCATAAGGTTCATTATGTAAACTAATGCATACTGGAAAACGGAGGCTAATTGTCCTTTATCCTTATGCAGCGCAAAAGATTACAGGCAATTACGGTCGCGGTGTGGATAACTCGGGGATAAATAAGTGGTTCTCTTCCAGATAAAAAGGAGATCCTTCGCTATGCTCAGGATGACGGTAATACCGTCAAATCCTTCAGTCGCGGAGTTTATACTGAGCAAAGCCGAAGTACTCCATCAGGATGACGGGAAAACCGTCAGATTCTTCGCTCCCGTAGCCTGCCCTGAGCACAGCCGAAGGGGTCGCTCAGAATGACATCAAATAAGCCCCTTTAATCCATACTAAACGGAAGAGAACAAAAAAGTTTGTCCGGATTGCGTTTGGGGCGGATTGAGTTTTTTCTCCTCATCCGAAGACCAAGAAACGCCGCGCAAAGCAATCCCGGAGGGGTTCAGGGGGTTGGAAAAGCGATCTCCGCCAGCAGGCGGTCTCCGGGAATCCACTCGACTCCAAGCGTTTCCCAGTATGGCGACTCTCCGGAGCCGTGGTAAACGTCGGCCCAGGCAGTTCTCCCGGCACGGCGGTGATGAGGATATTCCCGGCTTCCCGGCGTCAGAAACAGGTAAAATGGCCGCTCGTGATTCGCGGCCATCCCTGGCAGTTGCTCAAGCCGGTCCGGCAGCCAGACAGCGGGCCGCAGGCCATACCAGGCGACCTTCCCGGGCTGATCGGAGACTATTACCGCGTCCGCGGGAAGTTCCCGGCCCAAAATCGCGAGTTGCCGGGATAGCGGCGGCGAGGTCTCGATCCGGGTGAACCTCAAAGCGCCGACGAAGGGATAAAGATTGAGCAGTATTAAGGCACCGGTCGCGAACAAGGCCAGAGTCGGCCGGAAGGAAGCCAGCTCCCTCCGATAACGTTCGAAGACCGCGCTTCCGAGAGCGACCGCCCAGGGAATTATCAGAAGAAGGTTTTCCGGTCGGCGGGCCCCGATCACGTATTCAAGAACGAGAAGGAGACAGACGGCCGCGACCAGGAGACGCAGGCGGGCGCGGCTTTTTGTACCGAAACGAATGACGAGGGCCAGCCAGAAAAAAGGCGCTAAAAAGGTTCCGGAGACCGCGAGCAGGTTGTGGTAAGCCGCGAGCGACCCGTCCCGCCATTTTAACGCAAGTTGCCGCAGCGTCGGAGCGCCTGCGGGATTCAGCACGCGCCACCAGGAGCTGTCGGGAAATAGGCTGGTGAACATCTTGTAGTCCGGATACAGGTAGCCGGGCGCCCCGCCCCGCCCCGACGCCGCCAGGAAGATCCACCAGGGAATATTGACGATCAGGATTCCTCCCGCGATCCAGGCCGCAGTCGGCCACGCCTTCCCCCTCCATCCGGAGGCCCGACCGCCGGCGTCGGCCTTTACGACGACCCGGAAAAACGCGAGCCCGCCGGCCAGCCACCACCAAGTGGGAGCGGCCAGCGTCCCCAGACCCAGGACCGCTCCCAGGGCCAGGTCGGCGATCGGCCTTCCTCCGGGCCGCAGAGCGAGAAAAACGGCGGCGATCAGAAGAAGCGACTCCGCGAACACGCCGGAACCCGCGACGGTCGCTTGCAACAGTTGAGCATTCGAAAAATAGAACAGTCCGCAGAACAGGGCCGGAAGAATTCCGAAATATTTTTTAACTCCAGCGGCGAGGGCCAGCCCCGCCAACCAAAAGAAAGCGAAGGACGCGCCGGCGGCGGCCCGGTCAAACGGGCCGACCACCCGAAAAAATAGCGTCAGAAGCAGGGTGGTTAACGGGGGTTGGTGGTAGGCAGGCTGACGCGAAAAATCCCGGGCGGGCGCGAAGACCGCCGGCCGCGTGACCGCCGTGACGTATCCCCTGCCCCACCCCAGGTTCCGGGCCGTTTCGGCTTGTTCCATAGCCGGTTCGGAAAGGCGTATTCCGTTTATCCGGAGGAAAACGGCCGGCAGTCCGATTGAAACGGCCAGAATCGCCGGTATGGCCGCCTTTCTTAATATTTTTCTCATATCTTCGTTTCGGCGGCCGGTCATACCGAAAGGCGCTCGAGCAGTTCCCGGAAATCGGGATCGTCGCGAATGTAATCAAGCTCCGGGGCGTCGCGCAGCAGTATCTTTTCGGTGAAACCTTTCTCCAACGCTTTTTCAAGATAGGAAACGGCCCGTGAAGGATCTTGCAGGGCGGCGTGAACGCAGGCCAGGTTGTAGTAGGCGCCGGGAAGGTCCGGTTCCAATTCCAGCGCTCGCCCCAGTACCCCCTTCGCCTTATCGTACTCTTCCAATTTCCCGTAGGCCCCTCCCAGGGCGACATAAGCTTCGAGATGAGCTTGATCGGAGGCGATCGCTCTTTCGAGCCAGGCCGCCGCTTCAGACCATCTCCCCTTTTGCGCCATTACGGTTCCCAGGCCGAAGCAGGCTTCGGCGGAACGGTTGTCCAGGGCGTGGGCCCTTTGGTAATAGCCGTGCGCTTGCTCGTAATCGCCCTGCCGGAAATTTAGATATCCCAGCATAAGATGGGCCGTCAGATTTCCCTGCCGAAGATGGAGCACCCGCCTGAAAAACCGTGAGGCGGCGTCGGTCTGTCCGAGTTCCAGGGCGATTCGACCGAGGCTGTTGAGAGCGAAAACATTGGTTCCGTCGGTCCGCAGTGATTCTTCAAACCGTTCCCGTGCTTCATCCAGGCGTCCCATCCGAAAATAAGCCACCCCCATATTGTTGAGGGTCCGGGCGCATCCTTCGTGCAGAGAGAGCGCCATCCGGAATAATTCGAGCGCCTCCTCAAAACGGCCCTGCCAACCCAACAACACTCCCTGCGTAAGATAAGGGTTCTGCCCCACCAGCCAATCGTGGGTCAGCGGACTGATCTCGCTCAACAAGCGGCGGTAGTCTTCGACGGTCACGAAGACCACTCCCATCATTCCGGGTTCCATATTCACGACCAGGGGAAAGATGTCGCCTTCCGCGGCCGGAAACCGCGGCGCCGTCAGGTATTCCCGCTCGATCTCCTCCAGGTCGGCGCGGCTGGCTTCGACGAATCTACGCAGAATCCTCTCGGAATCAAAAGGGCTGCCGGGCAGCGGAGCCTTTTCCGCCACGGCGGCGTCCCTTTTCGCCCGCAAGGATGCCGCCCGCTCCCTGAGCTCCCGACTGCCGGGATCGGACCGGAGGGCGGCCAGCGCCAGCCGGTAAGCATCCTCGAACCTGTCCTGGGCCAGGCAGATCTCGATCATAGCCCGGTAATCGGATTCGCCGGGAGAACAGGCGATCGGTCCGGCCACGGCGGTCAGCGACATCGCCAGGATGGAACCGAAACGGCGAATGCCTTTCCGCCGCCTTACCTTATTTATTATTTTCAAATCCAAATGATTTCCTCCTCCTCTTCAGCGCTTACCAGCGCGCGCTGACTCTCCGAAGGAGGGCGCTCTTGTCGCCCTGGAAAACTACAGGGCCCGGTAAAACGATCGTTTGGTTCAGACGGGAAAAGACCGGGTAGGCGTGCAGAGCGAATATTCCCCGCCAACCGCCGGCCGGGTCGAGATCGGGGGATTCGAGGATCCGGGGAGTCAGTAGCAGAAACCTGACCTCGGGTTGGTCCGCCATCAACCTCGCCATCATCTCCAGGCGGATCGGAATCAGCACCGCTCGACGATTGGCATACCAGCTGGTCAGTTCCGGATCGTTGGTCGCCACCGCCTCCTCCTCCCGAATCAACCTGGTGGCGTAGGTGAGGCTGGGAAGCAGCTCGGGCCTCCCCCCGGCGCGTTCGGGCGAAGCCAATAATACCGGCAGAATGTTCAGGGCCAGCAGTCCGCCGACAACCGCCCGGCGCCGCGAAGGCGAATAATGCTGTTTTTCAAGGAAATCCCAAACAAACCCGGCGGCGAAAACCGCGGCCACCGGGACAAAGGCCGCCATCATCGCGGTCTCCTGCCGCCCGGCCGCCGTCCATAAAGCAAGGACGGCCATCATCGCCGCCAGCAGGTATTTCAGCCTCCCCTCCCCTCCCCCGCGATCGCGGGTGAAGAGCGAAAGCAGGAAAAGCGGCGCCAGCAGGTTCCCCGAAAAACGCGGAATAAAACCGTAGGCCGCGGCCGTTCCCCGGTTGAGTTTGCCGATGATCATAGAAAGCGGCAGGCGGAGGGGCATCGCGCCGGTTCGATAATACATATCGGCCGATCCCTCCGGAAAGATCACCGAACGCGTCAACCAGCCGTGACGCAGATGAAAAGCCAGGGGATGCGGGCCGGAAGTCGCCGCGAAAACGAACCACGGGAAGAAGATCGCGCCGAAGCCGGCCAGCGACAACGCAAGGTTGCGCGGGCGCTGGGAGGGGCTGAAAATTCCCACGTAGCAAATCACCAGCGGCGGCAGGAACATCCAATCGTAGTCCACCAACAGGCCCGCTCCGGCCGCCAGCCCCGCCGCCAGAGCGGCTCCCGGCGCCGGCAAGCGGCTCAAAGAGAGAAAGATGGCGACCAGCAGAAAGGCCAGGACGGTATGAGGCAGGCCACTGATTGCACTGCGCAGCAACACCGGGCTGGTAAAAGCCAGGATGAAAGCCAGAAATGCCGTCCTCTTCCCCCCAATCCCGCCGCCGGCAAGCAGATACGCCATTCCCAGAGAAAGAAGGAAGAAGAAGGTGCTGTAGATGGCCAGCGACGAATCATCGAAACCGAATACCGTTAAAAATATAGCGACCAGGCGGGTCTCCAGCCAGGGGTAACGCCAGCGGGGGAAAACGGTGAGATCCCGGCCGGGAGCAAGATCGAGCGGACGAACGACCCAGCTCTCCTCCCCTCTGCCCATCGCGAGGTTGCGCCCCACCTGGCCGGTATCCATCGCCCGGGCAGAAAGCGGCACCCGAAACTGGAGGGCAAAATGGAGCAGGAACAGGCCGCTGAAAAAGACTATCCACAGGAGCGATTTCTGCCAGATGCGCAGCTGCCGGTCCAGTGTTTGTTTGCGGGAGGCGACAAGCTTGCGCGGGAGGTGAGGTTTAAGGAAATATGTCTTCATAAGCCGGGGGCCAAATAACCCGCGAAGAGAGCGCCGGGATTCGCGATCAAGCGCCGATAAGCGCCGGTTTTTTTATCAAGGCTCTTCGATCCCGATCGTGGCGTGTCCGCCCTGCCAGTTCTCCGGTTTTCCGCGCGGCCAATACATCGCTCTTTCGACCAGAATCGGAAAATTTGACTCCACCAACGTCGAGACCTGTTCCTTGACCTCCCAGCCGGGGATGGAGTTGATGTGGACGGTCTGGCGGCTCTGGGAGGCGAGTTGACGGGTCGTCTGCGCGGTGAAGCCGGTCTGGTCCATAAAGGTGAAGGTCGCCGTGGCCCACACCGCATCGGAAGGGTTGGCCACCAGGACATACATATCAAAGTGGTGGGTGGCTCCTTCCGGCAGGTGCCATCTCTCCGCCGGCGCGGGGGCGCCGATCGAGTTGTGGCCGCCGGTCCAGTCTTCGGGATTACCCCGGGGCCAATACATCGCCCGCTCGACGAATATCTCTCCTCCCTCGGCGGCGACCGTGGTCGAGACCTGGGGCTTCTCCTCCCAGCCGGGAATATCGTTGACCTTAAGCGTGTAGCGGCTCCGGGGAGCGACCGTCTGCTTATGGGATTCGGGATCACCTTGCGGAGCCATAAACGTAAAGGTTACTAATGCCGCCTTATTGCCGGGATTGGAGACCAGGACGTAATGATCGAAAATATGATTGGCGCCCTCGGCCAGATGCCAGACCGCGGCCGGCGCCGAGATTCCGCGCGACGAATGCCCCCCCATCCAGCCGTCCGCGCCGCCTTGGGGCCAATACATCGTCCGGTCCACCGCCACTTCGCCTCCCGAGTTGACCACCACCCGGGTTGACACCTGGTCCCGTTCTCCCAACTCGGCGTTAACAAGGATTGTCCAGTTATGCAGCGGAGCAATCACGGCGTCGGTTTGGCCGGCGAAGCCGTCCTTACCCATAAAGTTGGCGGTAACCGAGGCGTAATCCGGCCCCGGGTTGAGAACGTGAATAAAATGGTCGAAGAGATGAGTCGCTCCTTCCGGAAGGTTCCATTCGCCGGCAAGTTCGGTTATCCCAATCGTAGCGTGGCCGCCGGTCCAATTATTCCACCCTCCTCCCGGAAAATACATCGCCCGCTCGGCGAAAACGGGCCATCCGTCGCGCGACGTTACGATCGTGGAGACGGATTCCGCCGAGTCGTCTTCGAAATCGACGCTGTCGGTAAGTTTGAAGGTGCTTCGGCTTCGGGGAGGCATTTCCACCTCGGTAAAACTTATAAAACCGCTTCTCCCGACGAAATCCACTTTCAGCGGCACGGTCTGCTGGTTGGGGTTCGCCACCAGAATGTAGGTGTCGATGGCGGTCTGGCCGCTTTTGATCGCGCCGGCGGGCAGATACCAGCGGCTCATAGGCGGAATCGCCGTCGGAGCCGGGCTGGGCGTGGGAGCGATTGACGGCGTCACGGAGGCCGTCGGCGTGGCGGTCGCGGACGCCGAAGGTGTTGCCGACGCCGTCGGCGTGGCGGTCACCGACGCCGTCGGTGTAACCGTCGGTGTCGCCGTCGGCGGCAGTTCCACCGCCAGATCGTGGCGGCCCGGCTCAAGGTCGTTGGCGAATGTCAGCGTGGGGTTGGCCGGATATTCGGAAAGGCGGGAGAGCGGATAGACGCGGAAGTAGATCGTAGCGCCCTCCTTCAAGCCGTGGGAGAGTTCCGTGCCTCCGCCGAAACCGGCCGACAGTTCCCCGTAGATGGTCAGCAGGCCGTAGATATTCTGCGCCGCTTGAGTTTCATTAACGGTCGTCACGCCGACCAGTATCTCCTCGTCGCTCTGATTGGTCCAGAAGGCGCCGACCTCGTCGCCGACTTCAGGTTCGTAATTGTTGGTCCAGCCTCCGATATCGGCAAAGTCTCCGAAACGGCCGAGCATCTGCAACTGGTTCGGGTCGCCGGTTCTGGGAACGGCGTTGTAGGCGCTCTCGAAATAGTCGGCGGCGGCGTAGCCGGCCGCCAGGAAGAAGACGGCGGACGCGACCGCCGGCGACACGAGCAGGAGAACGGCTTTGGGGAAAAGCGGCCTCTTCATATAACATTAAATATACTTCAATACTGAACTAGTCTAAAGGGCTAACCCGAAAAAGTCGCAGGAAGTTTAAAATCGCAAGTGATTGCTTCGCGATGCCCAGAATCTCGCCTTGTAACGAAAAGAGGGGAGAAGCTTCGGCGGAATTGAACAAGGCCAACGGCGGCGAAACAACGCGGGGCGTTTCAGTCTTCGCCGCGTTTCTTCATCTTGAAAAAGGCGGCACCCGAAGCGGCCAGAACGCCCAGGACCAGGAGGGTGGAAGGTTCCGGAATGACCATTAGGACCTCGCCGAACTGGAGGTCGAGACGATACGTCCCCCCTCCCCCGGTCCACTCCCAGGCCTGATCCGGTATAACAACGGCGGCATAAACGGTGATGCTGCCGTCAAAGATCAACCAAGACATATCGTAGGGGCTCACCGAGCCGGTCGGCGGCCCCCAGAAAGACGAGAGTTGATAACCGTCGCCCGCGGTGGAAGATCGAAAACGGAGCGTGCCCCCCTGGTCGTAAGCCGCCACCTCGCCGCCGGACGGGGCGAAGGGAGTGCCGTTGAAAAATAGATAACCCCACAAGATATCCCAATCTTGCGTCGGGGCCGGCTCGGGAAAGTAGTAGGCCAGTCCGGTCACGGCCGGCGCAACCAGCCCAACCGCCAAAATAAGAGCCGTAAATTTTAATCGCCGGCATATTTTCATCTTTATCGCTTTCAAACCTCTGAAACCTAAACCCGAAACCTTCCTTACAGGTCTATCCTGACCGGAGCGGCGCTCTCCCGCCAGACCGGCTGGCCGCCGGGGAGCGTGATCTCCCGGCCGTTGACCCGTATGTAAAGCATCTCGCCCGGCCGGGCGCCTTCCGTCCGCGGACTGGCCGGATCGTCGCCGAAGACCGTCATCAGGCCGTATCCGCCCTCCTCGGTCACCGTCCAACGTCCGCAGAGAACACCGGCGGCGGTGTAAAATTCGACCGTATCCCCCACCGCGAGATCGCCGGTTCCCCAGACCAGCATATAACGATAACTCGGAATGAGTTCCTGGCCGTTCGCCGCGAACGCGAAGACAAGAAGACCGACCGCGAGAAGAACGGCCGTCGAAATAAAATGATTTCGCAAGTATTTCATTTTCCTATTCTTTAACCCAAGTTATTTACAAGCCGGATCAATGGACCGGCTCGGAGGAGCGAATAGTTATCGGATTGTCCACGTATATCCAGGCGCCGTAACCGGTCATGGCATAGGTAAGGCTCTGTGCCCAGTCGGGAACGCCTCTGGACCAAGCCCGTCCGCCCACTCCGGGATAGAACATCTGGATCGTTTCGACATGCTGCCAGTCGCTGCTCGAGATGCCAAAGGCATTCTGGAGCATCTCCACGATATTTCCGTGGGCGCTGGTGTATTGCAGGTCGTTAGGCCCGGGAATGCCCGCTCCAGTCGGCTGCCCGGAGACGTAGAACCTGGTCATCGGCAAAACACCGATCAGATGCCATCCCTGCGACAGGGTGATCCCGTCATATTCGCGGCTGCCGTCATACGGCACCCGCCAACCGTCCAGGATCAAAATGTCGGGAGCGTCCATCCTCACCCAGATACCGTCTCCGGGCGAAATATAGTCGAGGTTGAAGGTGCCGGGGACGTCACCCGGCCGAAAATACTTGTATTCACCGCCCCGCCAAACCCTGATCGCGCCCAGGTTGCCGGCCGACCCGACGAACTTCTCGGCGGTGAAAAAGTTGTTCCAGTCGTCGTCCTCGACCCGTTCGAACTCCACGTTGGCCATCATTCCGCCCGGCGGGGATCCAACGTGCCAGACCGTATTGGTGGTGTAGCTGATCAGGTTCCAACCGGTCCGCAACTGGAGAGCCTGGCCGCCATCATCGGGATCGTTGGGGTCGGACATCCTGTCGGTCAATTCCAGGTAGCGGAAGTGGGCCAGGTTGGTCCAGCCGGCGGCGGAACGGATTCCGTCCGGGCCTTCAAGACCGGCGCCATCGTGCGGGTCCAGGCCGTAAAACTGCTCCCACCAGTTAGGCAGGCCGTCCTTGTCCCAATCGGCATCGATATCGAGATGGTTAAACCAAGCCTCCCAGCCGCGGCCGGTCATCCGGTAAAGATAGGTGAACTCCGTCTCGCTGTGTCGCGCGGAGAAAAAGGCAGCATCGCCGCCCACTGTCACCGCCGGGTTTTCCTGATCGGTAATGGGTTCGTCGGCTTCGATGGCGATCGAGAACATCTGTTCGAGATAGACGGGATCGTCGCTGGGCGTGATCGTCCATTCCGGTCCTTGAGTATCGATGAAGATTAGATCGGTGGCGGTGGCGAAAGCCACGTTTCCCGCCCGGTCGGTCACCTTGACCGTAACGTCCACCCACCCCTCCCCCTCGGTTCCGTCGATCCGGCGACGCCAGGTGTGCTCGCCGACGCCGGTTCCCGATATCCAACCGGCGCCCTGGGTCCCCACCTCGACGCTGTCAAGCGTGCGCGGCAGGCGCAGGGTCTCGGAAGCGTCGTGAACGTCGAATGTGATGTAGGTCCACCAGTCCAGCCCCACAGCGTCGGGATCGGCCTGGATATTGCTTATCTCCGGCGGCTCCTTGTCTACCCAATAGGTGTGAAGATTGGGCGGAGACTCCTCGTTGGGGTCCGTATCCAGCGGATCGTCGATTCCGTAAAACTGAATCTCGTATTTTTTAGTTTCGTTTTCATCGGCGCTGATCGGAATGGGGCTGGTGTAAACGCTATAGGCCGGCCATCCGCCGCCGTCCACCCGCACCCGGTAATAGATCGTCCCCAGTTCGTTGATTGAAAGCGAGACCGTCCGGTTATAGTTGTAGAAAGCGGCGTCTGGAAAGCCGGAAGGCGAGGCGCTGGTCACCGGCGGAGTCTGATCGACCACCACGTCGAAGTCGAAATGCGTTATAGTGAGAGCGACCGAACTGCCGGTGTCGGCGTCGATCACCCCAACGTCTTCCACCACGAAGTTGATGCTGGTGGGGCCCAACGGGGCGTCCCGCTTGATCTTGAAGTTCAGCTGGTAAACTTTGTATTCGTCCTGGGCCGCGTACCAGTATGGCGAGGTGGCCTTCGCCTTCAGATAACGCGCGGTTTGCCAGTTATCAACTGGAGAACCGAATGTCGGGTTGACGACGCTGGTATCCCAGACGATCCCGGGAGCAACGTCCGGGGCGCCGATCCGGTCGTTAAAGGTTACCGATTCCAACACCGTGTTGTTGTATTCCACGTCGAGCTGCAAGGCCGAGATATTGAGGCCGGCCACCGGTTTGACCCTGACGAAACAGTTCACGGTGTAGCTGCTGTTGCGCTCCAGCTCGACTCTGCCCTCCGCCTCCTCGACCCAGATATCGACCAGGGCCAACGCCGGAAGGCAGATCAGGCAGGATATGACGCCGGCCGCCGTCGTCAAAATAACCTTTTCCAGCAGACTCTTCATTAATGCCACTTTGACCTCGATCAGTAGGACTCGCGCTTTAAGTTTATGCCCACGGCGCCCGTCCCGACCCCGATATTGAGAAACACGTCTTTTCCGCTTACCTTGATATCCCCCCAGCCCTCATAGTTCCAGGCCGAATTCCCGGCCAGGTCGAACCCGTGAACCTTGACGAAGCTGGTCTCCTCGGTCCCCTGGACAACGTATTCGTAAGTATAGGTGAATCCCGGCGCGCCGACGCTGACAAAAGTGGCCGGGTTTCCATCGATCGAAACCTCGGTCAGATCGGTATCAAGCGCTTCCGAGGCACGGAATTTGATTGTCAATGTCTGGGCCGGCAGCGCCTGGGGCGGCTCGAAACTAACCGGGATAAACGTCGGCGGCGTCATATCGATAATCACCCGCAAAGAAGTGTCGGTGGTTACGTTGCCCGCCACGTCTTCCGCCCGGATCCGGATGGTCCGATTACCCTCCAGGTCTCCGGTCTGGACATTGTAGGTGTACCTATAAGGCGAGGGCCCGCTGACCATATCGAAATACTTGGTGTCCACTCTCACCGTCGGATCGGGTCCCAGAGGCTCGTCAACCTCGAACTCGACCGTCACCGTCCCCCCTAGTTTCACGCGGGCCGGGTAAGCGGTCTGGTTGCTGATGGTGGGGGGAACCATATCGATGATGTAGGTCTCGGTATTGAAGGCCGGTTCCAGGTTCCCCCAGTTATCCCGTCCGAAAAACTTCAGCACCCCGGTGATCGGCTCCGGGTGCGGCGGAACCCTGCCCGCGTTGGTCGGAAGAGTAACCTGGCCGCCGGCGGGAACCGAGTCGCTGGCAGTGGTAGGGTCGGGAACCGGAGGTTCTCCCACTTCAAAATAAACTATATCCAGGTCTTCGTAAGGCGGATCTTCCACCTGAAACAGCCTTACGTTAAGCGAGTCTCCGGACTTGAGTGTCTTCCCGGCCGGAGAGGCGTAGGTGTCCGGGGGCGTGGTGTCCTCGATGATGGTTATCGTCAGGGAGTCGGCGCTGCCCATAGCCGGCACGGCCTCGACTCCCACGCGTTCCATCACCGAACGGGTTATGTGAAACTCAAAATCGGTCTCCCCCAGGGCGGCGGCGTGGGCTACCCGCACGCGATAGGTTACTGCGGTAAAGGTGCTGAAAGCGGGGATCGTAAAGTGGTTGGGGACGGAGGCGCTGCTGATCCCCTTGATGTACTCCATCCTCCCCTCGACCTCGGGATGGGCCCGGACCACGTTGACCGCGAAAGTGTAACCCGTGATGTTGTCCTGGAGCAAAACCGGATCTTCCTTGAAAAGAATCCGTTCGAAGTTGTAATCGGCCTGTACCGCGGCGATCTGAATATCCGTGTCCCGGTTGTTGGTCAACAGCACGCTCAGCTCATAGACGCCGTTGCGCTCCCACTGGTCGGTTTCAGCGTAAAAATCGAGATCAACCGTGGCCCGAGCGACTACGGGAGCCAACCAAACCGCCAGCGCCAGACACCATTTGAATAACCTGAACTTTGAGCCGACTTTCTTCATAATTTATTACTCGACTTCCTCCGGTAACGGCGCGTAGTCGATCCCGCGCGCGCGGGTGGCGTCCCAGACGGCGAAGTCGTGCACATTGATCACGCCGTCCAGATTGAAGTCAACCTGCTCGGAGTACTTCGGATCGTCCCTTCTTCGGGCTTCCGGATCCTCCACCGCCGTATCCCAGGCCATGGGATCGTCTACGTTGATGATCCGGTTGGCGTCGGCGTCTCCGCCAGCCAGGACCCAGACCGCCGGCGTATCCTGAATCTTATACATCGGCCTTAGGCCTATCTCCGCGTACCAGTGTTCCACGAAATCTTCCGACTCCGATTCAGAGAAGTTTACTCCCTGAACGTGAGCGCCGCTCAGCTCAATCGCGTCCGCACTTATCACCTGCAGGTGGTTGCTTCCCAGGGGAATCGAATGGCCGCCGTAGGTCTCACCGTGCAAGCGCTGGCGGACCAGGATATAGTAGCTTCCGGACTCGAGCCCCTCAATCGTCCGCGGACCGCTACTGCCGTCTGTGCCCAACTCAAATTCAAAACGATTCTCGACAGCGGGAGAGGCGCGCGACGTCCGGAACTCCACGTTCACGGTCGTGGTCTGTAGTGTGAAGCTGGGCTCGGTGCTCCTGACCAGGCCGGCCAGATAGATCGTCAGCTCGATATCCGAGCCGGGCGCCGGCGTCGGGGTCTTGTAGCCTTCCGGAGTCGGCGACGGTGTGGCCGTGGGCACCGGCGGCTCGGTCGTGGTAGTGGTCGTGGTCGTCGTGGTGGTGGTCGTGGTGGTCGGCTCGGTCGTGGTGGTGGTCGTGGGTATTGTCGTAGTAGTTGTTGTGGTAGTCGTAGTTGTAGTCGTGGTCGGTTCGGGGACAATCTCGAAGTAATAGTTTTCGAATGTTACGTCCACCTCGATTCCCATCTCGTTTATGATTCCGGTCATATCTTCCAGGAAGAAGATACCGTAACTTCCCGGCTCCGCGGCCGGGCTGACCGTGAAGTAAAGCGTGTAAACCACCTGATCTTCCGCCGCGGCTTCCCAGAAGGGCGCTTCCCATTTAGCCTTCAGGTAACGGGCGTGGGTGAAGCCGTTCCAGGCCGCGAAATCCTCATCGACAACATCCGCGTCCCAAACGAATCCAGGCGGGGTCAGGTTATCGCTATTATCATCTATCGAAGGATCAACCAGTATAGCACTCGGATACCTGAGATCAAGCTGAATCGCCGATACATCCAACACCACGGGCGGCTCGATCCGGCATTCCACGCCGTAGGTTTCTCCCCTGACAAGTTCAACTCTTTCTTCTTTTTCCACCAGCCGGATCTCCACCGGCTCCGGCGGTACGGTGGTCGTGGTCGTCGGCGCGGTCGTTGTCGTGGTAGTGGTGGTCGTCGTGGTGATCGGCTCGGTTGTAGTAGTGGTAGTCGTGGTGGTGGTCGTTGCCGGCTCGGTCGTGGTGGTGGTCGTTGTGGTCGTAGTCGTGGTGGTAGTGGTGGTAGTCGTCGTGGTGGCCTGGCGAATTATTACATCATCAAAGGCCAGCTCGCCCTCCCCTGACTCTCGCGTATAGGAGAAGCGCACCCGGTTGGCGGTTGAGTCGATCGCGTAGGGACCCATCACCGCGCCCTCGGTCGTGATGTCGTAGAGCTCGACTACGGTTGACCAGCCGATTCCGTAAAACTGCTCGACCCGCAGCGCGGAGGTGACCTGAATACCGTCGCCCCGGAGCCAAAACGTCAGCTCAACGTCCGTTTCGGGCGAGAAGACCGGCGTCCAGACCTCGGCGGCGTCGTCAAGCTTGAGCGACGGGGAATCTTCCCCGTACCATCCAGCCTCAGTGAAGACATCCTCGTCGCCGATGCCCACGAATTTCCAGCCGGCCGGTCGAATACCAATATCGTAGTCGTCGAAACCCTCCACGATCGGCAGCACCACCGTGGTCGTGGTGGTCGGCTCCGTGGTCGTGGTCGTCGTCGTGGTAGCGGTGGTGGTGGTCGTGGTGGTAGTGGTCGGTTCGGTGGTAGTGGTAGTGGCAGTCGTAGTCGTCGGCTCGGTCGTGGTGGTGGTCGGCTCAGTCGTAGTGGTCGTCGGCTCGGTGGTGGTGGTCGTCGGCTCGGTAGTCGTCGTAGTCGTGGTCGTAGTGGTAACGGTCGTGGTCGTGGTGGTGGTGACAACCCCGATCGTCACGTCGTCGAAGGCCAACTCGCCCTCGCCTGACGCCCGCTCATAGGTGAACCGCACCCGGTTGGCGGTGGCGGCGATCGCGTAGGGACCCATCACCGCGCCCTCGGTCGTGATGTCGTAAAGCTCGACCACGGTCACCCAACCGCCTTCATACTCCTCTTCGACCAGCAGAACGCTGGTCCCCTGGTCGGCAACACCACGCACCCAGAACGTCAGCGCCACGTCAATATCGGAAGCGAATACCGGCGTCCAGACCTCGGCGGCGTCGTCAAGCTTGAGCGACGGCAATGTTGACCCATACCAGCCGTCTTCGGTGAACACGTCGGCCGACTCAATCCCCACAAACCTCCAGCCGTCCGGTCGAATACCGATATCGTAGTCGTCGAACCCTTCCACGATCGGCAGCACCACCGTGGTCGTGGTGGTCGGCTCCGTGGTCGTGGTCGTCGTCGTGGTAGCAGTGGTGGTCGTCGTGGTGGTAGTGGTCGGTTCGGTGGTAGTGGTAGTGGCAGTCGTAGTCGTCGGCTCGGTCGTGGTGGTGGTCGGCTCGGTCGTGGTGGTCGTCGGCTCGGTCGTGGTCGTCGGCTCAGTGGTGGTAGTGGTAGTCGTGGTCGTAGTGGTAACGGTCGTGGTGGTGGTGGTGGTCGGCTCGGCGATCACCACGTCGTCAAAGGCCAGCGCGCCCTCGCCCGGAGCCTGTTCGTAGGTGAAACGCACCCGGCTGGCGGTGGCGCTCACGGGATAAGGGCCGGCCGCCTCGC
>PUMD01000091.1 GCA_003551215.1 Clostridia bacterium
GTCGCGTTCACCTTGGACGCGGACGAGATCGCCCACGTTCAAGTCTTCGATGAACTCTTCATCTCCGTCATAGACGGCGATGGCACGAGTGTCATCCTCGATAAAGAACGTGCGGTGGTCGATGATGGCGGTCACGATTCCCAGAGTGCCTATCTCTTCACCAATGTTTTTATCCCATACATCTTGAATCGTGTGCGGAAGGAAAACATCCCACTGAGCTTTGAATGTCACATCATGAGCGTATTGGTATGTAAAAGGTGTTTCAACCTCTTCTCCGTTGACTTCCCATCTTTCTAAAACAAAACGTTTCATGTCGATATGGGGCAACTCTTCGACATCCTCTCCGTAAAGAACATCCATAGGCTCGATTGTGGGACCGTCTCCAGTGTCAAACAATATGGTGTATTGTTTGGGATCGTAAAGGGCCCTGATTTCCAACGAATCTTCCACAGCGGTGAAATCTTGGTCCCATCCTATGAAGGTGTGTCCTTTGCGAGATGGTAAGGGGGGTTCCATGGCACTGCTTCCATGTCGTACAAGGACTGTACCAAGAACCGTTTCATCATAATCTAGGAAGACCACCTCATGAAGAGTTCTTGTCCAGCGGGCATATAATTCTATGTTTGATTTGACAGCATCATTTGTGGTAAATCTTCGAGCGTTGACATCGTCTCCCTCATACCACCCTAGAAAATCATATCCTTCTTTTTCCGGGATGGGCAAATCAATGGTACTACCATATTCAATATCGTGCAAAGGATCCTTTTCCTGTCCTTCATTAGAGTTGAAGAACACTGAATAGGTCTTAACCTCATACTCAGCATAAATTGTCATGTCTTCAGTGATATCCGTATACTCCTCGCTCCAACCAGTAAACGTGTGTCCTTCCCGCTCTGGTTCAACCGGAGAGTCAGCATCTCCACCATGAGTGAGCAACTGTATATCTAAGACGTAACCGTTATAGTCCTTGAACAAAACGGTGTGTACCCGCAAAATTTGGCCAAGGTTTTGCGTGGTGTCGTCACTGTAGGTAATAATAAGTTCTCCATATTCATTGATTTCAGTGTCAACGATACTCACACCCTGATCACCTTTGGGTCCGACAAGTGAGGAGATTTCGATCAAATCCGCCCATTCATCATCGCCTTCATATTGCCACTGGATGTGGTCATCGGATACACGGAAAACAACTTCTCTACCGTCTGCGCCGTCTTCCCCTTTGGGACCCGTGAGCAGCTCGAGGCTGATGAGGTCTTTCCATTCGTCGCCACCTTCATACTGCCACTGGATATGGGTTTCACTCACTTGCATGACGACCTCGCGGCCGTCCTCACCGTCTTCGCCTCTTGTCAAGGAATCAAGCTCTAACAACTCTTCCCAATCACTTTCACCTTTGTATTGCCATTGTAAGTATCCGTCTTCGATACGGAAAGTGCTTTCCCTACCATCTTCTCCAGCTTCACCCTGTTCCCCTCGGGGGCCAGTGAGCGAATCTAAAGAAACGAGATCCCGCCAGATGGTTTCTGTATCGTATCGCCATTGGATATGAGTGTTGCTGACGCTAAACTCAATCTCACGACCATCTTCGCCGGTTTCTCCTCGAGGACCCTCCGGTCCAATCAAAGTGGCGAGTGAAACCAAGTTGCGCCAGTTCCAATCCTCTTCACCCACATATTTCCATTGGATGTTATCATCTGCAACCCGAAAAGCGACCTCACGGCCGTCCTCACCGTCTTCACCATCTTGACCATCTTCTCCTCGCGGGCCGCGTGTCAAGGTATCCAAGGCGAGGAGGTCTTGCCAATCACTGTCCCCCTCATATTGCCATTGAAGATAGTCGTCCTCCAGACGGAAGGTGACTTCTCGCCCGTCTTGGCCGGCTTTGCCTCTTTCACCCCGAGGACCGATCAAAGTATCGATGGCGATGAGGTCTTGCCATACATCATCCGTGTCATACTGCCACTGGATGTGGGTGTCACCAACCTGCAGAAGAATCTCGCGACCGTCCACACCATCTTCACCATCATCACCAGTCTCGCCTTCGGGACCCATCAAGGCTTCCAGGGCCAACAAGTTCTCCCAGTCATCATCATCCTTGTATTGCCATTGAATATGGTCCTCCGCGACTCGGAGACGCACCTCACGGCCGTCTTCGCCGCGTGGGCCTCGCACCGTCTCCAGCCACTCTTCATAGGTACCGTCAAAAGCATCCGCTTCTGTGGCCAAATCATAGATGGCCATGAGCTGGACGGTCAAAGAATCGACCATTCGAAGAGTCAGCTCCGCAGTAAGGCCCTCATATTCGACCGTGATTTCATGTTTCCCGGGTTCTTTTAGCTTCTGCCGATCGTTTTCGGAAAGCATGGTCTCGTCCAGACGGATGACTTCCTCACTGCCATCATCCTTGGTCAAAACCAGTCTTACCTCTTCCATGTCGAAATCCTCAATGAAAAAATCGCCTTCGATACTCTCTTGGTCCACTTCCAACGACACCGGTTCGACATCGCCACAAGCATATAGACCAAAGACAAGCACGAAAGCGAAAAAGAACTTGAGCAAGTTCAAAAAAGTATGCATTTGTAATCCCCTTCCCTTTTTGGATACATATGTATAGACTCATTATACTGATATTTAACAGAATTACAACTCGTGAGACCGGATGATATGAGGTCCTGGCGAGTCGTTTTGCCCTTTAAAACATGACCGGACATTCTCTTTAATACCTGTGCATTTTTTTACACATCTTATTGGGACAGTGTTTTTGCTAGTGTCGTCATCAAAATGCCACAAACAAAAAGGGCGGGCGGTCGCATGCCGCCCACCCTTGGTTTGTGGTGGTCGTTCTTCTTTCTAGGTCAAAAATGTTAGAAACGACTCTGGTGTTCCAGGTCTGATGCCCGGGGTCATTCTAGATACTCGTCGACCTCTTCGGGTACGTCGATCACATAGAGGGTGTCTTCATACTCAAACACGACGAAGAGGGGTACATCGTCTTCGAGGATCAACCAGACCCACTCGTCGATGATGTCCAGTGTGTACTCTGCCTCCGTGTCGATCTCGACAAGTTCTTCTTCACTCACCATGAACGTGTAGCCTGCGAGTGTCAATGACTCTTCGACTTCAAACAGCTCGTCGTCGGAAAGGTATTCCAAGGCTTCCGAGAGGGTTATCGAGAAATCGACATCAAAAGACATTCTCGGTCCGAGGTCGGAACGATAATACACCGTCTCGATTTCGTAGGCTTTCTCGATGGGGACGTCCGCGAGAAGATACCAATCATCGCCTTCGGAGACGAGTTCGAGACGTTCGCCGTTGATCTTGACTTCCTCGAGCAGTTGTTCGTCGACGTCGCTCGTGATCTTCAAAGAGACGCTCCGGGCGGGAATGTCGACTCGGTAGTCTTCAAGTTCCAAAGACTCGATCCTCTCTCGTTCTTTTTCGATTTGTTGTTCGATGACGTCGCAACCCGTAAGCCCCATGAAGAAGAGCATCCCTACTACAATCAGCAACATTCTCTTCATGTGTGGCACCACCTTTTCGGTTTATCTGTCTTCATTCTACCACAAACAGGGGGCAAAACGAAAACGGAGGCTCTTTTCTCGCTTTAAACGGCTTGAAGAAGGGATCTATAAAGTCTTTAGGATTCAGTTTCCGTCCACATAGTCGTTCACCCCGTTCACGAAGCCTTGCACTTCGTGGATGGAGGTGAACTCTTTGGCGTTGTCATAGCCCTCGTGTTGGTAGATCTGCCAATAGTAGGACTTGTTGGCGGGGCGGACATTGTCCACATCGAGTGCCTGCAAAGCGTTCAATAGTTCGTCGGCGTTGGTGGCGTCGTTGACAGCGTCGAGGTCGGCTTCGGAGGGATCGTCCCCTTCGACGGCTTCGTTCACCGTATGCACGAAAGTTTGGACCTCCTCGACATAGCGGAAGGTCTTGTCATCGTCATAGCCTTCATGTTGATAAGCCTCGTAATAGGCCTCCTTGTTCGCCGCGATGACATCGTCGAGGTCTAGTTCTTCATCCTGTAGAGCGCTCAAGAGTTCGTCGGCGTCATGAGCCGCATTCACATCGGCAAGCAAGATGATCCGTTCTTGGACATCTTCGTTGACGGCGTCGATGAACGCTTGCAGGCCGGCGACGGTGAGAAAGACTTCGCCGTTGTCATAGCCCGCCTGTTCATAGGCGGTCCAATAGTCGGCGGCGTTTTTGCTCTCGACATGTTCCAAGACCAAAGTTTCATCTTCCAACGCCGAAAGCAAGGCTTCTTCATCTTTTGCCGCATTGACATCCGCAAGCAA
>PUMD01000103.1 GCA_003551215.1 Clostridia bacterium
CTTTCGAGGGAGACATCGACTTCTCCAACGCCTCCTTCGGGGGGCAGGCAAACCTGCAGGATGCTTCCTTTGCCGCCGACGCTTACTTCTCCGGCGCACGTTTTTCTGCAGCAGCCGAATTCAGTCACGCGGATTTTCACTCCCGGGCGGAGTTCGCAGGTTCAGTTTTCGAAGCCGAAGCTGCCTTCCGGTTTGCCGATTTCGGCGGCCCGGCCGATTTTCGCGGCGCTGCCTTCGACGACAGCGTTTCCTTCGCGTGCACCTGCTTCGAGAGGGCATGTTTCTTTATAGACGCCACCTTTGAAGACCACCTGGACTTCGCCTATTCCGCCTTCTCGCAGGGGGTTAAAATGCAGCAGGAGATAGGTCTGATTGTCCAGGAAAAATACCGGCTGGCGCAGGCCAGGCGCGAGGCCTGCAGAGTGCAGCGCATCTCGCTTGACGCCGAAGGCAAAAAAGATGCGGCCGACAGGTTATTCGCCGAAGAGATGAGGGCAAAAAGGCAGACCCGCACCCGGAGAGTCTCCTCCCCTGCCGATGTTGTCGCCTGGGGATCCTCGTGGTTCGAAAAGGTATTCATCGACTGGACTTCAGAGTACGGCACAAATCCGCAGCGGCTGGTGTGGACGGCCCTTTCGCTTATAGTAGTGTTTGCCCTCATCTACCACGTGGGTTCGGCAGCATTCCCCGGCGGAGACATCTGCGATATGCACCTGCAGCATCAGCCGGTGCGGGGATTCGGAAAGATGCTGTACTTCAGCGCGCAGACCTTCGCGGTGCTCGGCTACGGCGACCTCTACCCCACCGGATGGATGCGGGTGGTAGCAGGTATCCAGTCACTCATAGGAGGATTTGTGGTGGCGCTCTTTGTGGTCATCTTTGCCCAAAAATGGCGCAGGTGAGGCTGGGCAGGCCCGGCGGTTGTCATGCGCCAAGGCTCGTGTCACAGGCAGCTCAGAAGGCCAGGCCGACGAAAAACCGCCGTATGAATCCCGCCGAGTACCTCAGGGTGTAGGGGATGATCTTCGATGCCAGCCGGGAGAATTCGCCCACCTCATATTCACCGCCTTCAAAGTGCTTTCGGTACCACTGGTATGAGATGTGACTGCCCGCATCGACCCAGTCGTAGGGGTTTTTCGAGCTGACGACGTGGTTTTTGCGACCATCTTTACCGACCACAGTCCTCTGCCAGCTGTAGCACCCTCCCTCTCCGACGACAAACCGCCTCCAGTTTTCGTCCAGCCAGTTTTCCAGCTGACCGTGCCCCCTGACGGCGGTCACGGCCGCGTGTTGGGGGATGAAAATGTCCTGAATCAGGTGCAGCATGCGGCCCAGCTGGTAGATTGCCCGGTCACGTCTGCCGAGGGTCCACCAGTTTTGACCGATGGTGAAGAGCCCGGCCAGTTCATCGGCTGCACTTTTGTGGGTGAGGTAGCCCCGGTGGGTCCAGGGGTGATGGTAGTGAAACATGTGAAACACGTATCCGCAGGACCAGGGGAGATCGGCGTCACGGGCACCACAGGCCAGCAGGCGCATGTACCTATGTCCGCTGCCCGGCTGCCTGGCCCACATCAGCTCATGCAGCTTCGCCTCTCCGTCGTTCAGCAAAATTTGCACCGTCGGGGCTATCATCTCATAGTGGTTTCTGTACTTAAAAAGCGGCCCGATGACCGGGCTTTTCTGTCGTCCATACAATATTCTTATTGCCCGCACTGACAGAAGGTGAGGATGCGCCCGCTGATGCTTCACCGTCCCGCCGGTCTGCCGCCCGAGAAGCTCCGGTCGCATTTATCATCAGGCTGCAGGTATGGCGTCTTCGGTGGGGAAACCAGTACATTGAGTCCGAATGCCCATACTGCGGGGTCAGTCTTCGGTCAGACCGGGTGATGTTTACCTTTGAGTCCCGGCGACAGCTGACCTCGTACGAGGCACAAACGGAGGTGACAGCTTGTGAATAAGGACGGTACCGAATTGACCATAGATCAGATGTTTTCAGTGCAGCGCGTGGCCGACCCGCAGGTCTCGCCGGATGCAAGCCAGATAGTCTTCGTCGTGGCACACCACTGTAAGACGGACGACAACTCCAACCCAGCCAGTCAGCTGTGGCTGGTATCACCAGCAGGCGGAGATGAACGTCCCCTCAGCCGCGGCGACGTCAGCGACCGCATGCCCCGCTGGTCGCCAGCCGTCCGGGAAAACGGCGCAGGCGCGCTCCCCTCAGACCTGGCGTTCGTAAGCGACAGAAAGGACCCCAAGCGGGGAAACTATCTCCCCTACCTCCTGCCGGCAGGCGGAGGTGAGGCCCGCAGCATTGCACCAAAATTGCAGGGCAGCGTACAGGACATGCAGTGGCTGCCCGACGGCCGCCATCTGGCTTTGCTGGTAGCTGATCCGGAAACTGATGAACAAAAGCAGCGCAAAGAGGAAAAAACCGACCGGATCATATTCGAGGAAGAGGCCAAATTTCAACGACTCTGGCTGGCCGACACCCAGACAGACCGGGCGTACGCGGCAAGCCCTCCGCAGCTTCATGTGTGGGAGTTCGACATCTCGCCAGACGGCAGGAGCGTGGCCGCGCTGGTATCAGATGAGCCGCACCTGCGGTGCTGGTACACAGCCCGGCTGGTCACCTGGGATACGGCAGAAAAAGACAGCGAGGCACACACGGCCAACCTGCGCAACCTGTACTGCCCTGAAGAGGGCGTGCAGCTTGCCCATCCGGCCTGGTCGCCGGACGGCCGCACAGTGGCATTTCTCAGCTGCACATGCAGTGACCCGGGTCTGGTGACGGGAGACGTGTGGGTCACCCCAGCAGGAGGCGAGGATGATCCGAAATGCCTGACGGGCGGCTACCCGGTCAGCGTAAACTCGCTGCACTGGACGTCGCCTGACGAGATGCTGACCGCGGGTTACCGGGAGGGTGACCTGCAGCTGGCCCGGCTGAACATCCAGGCGCACGAGGATAACTACCGGCAGATCTACCGGGGCCGGGAGGCCGGCGGCGGCAGGGTTCGATTTTCCCTGGCGGATTGCCGGCGGCTGCTGTCGATGAGCAGACAGAGCCCCGAGGAGCCCCCCGAGGTATGGCTGGGCAGCCTATGCGGAAACGCAGAAACGGGGTGCGCAGTTGAATGGAAGCGCCTGACCTCGGTGAACCACTGCACCTCTGAATGGCAGCTGGGAGAGACGGAAGTGCTGCACTGGCGCGCCCCCGACGGTATGCAGGCGCAGGGCCTTTTGGTCAAACCCGTCGGATATGCTGACGGCAGACGCTATCCGCTGGTTGTGCGGGTGCACGGAGGGCCTACCTCCCTGCATGCGCAGACCTTCCGGGCGTCCCCCGGTTCGTGGGCCCAACTGCTGGCTTCCCGCGGCATCGCTGTTCTGCTTCCCAACCCGCGCGGAAGCGCCGGCTGGGGAACCGGATATTCCAGCGCCAACGTCGGTGATGTGGGCGAGGGTGATTTCGCCGATATAATGGCCGGAGTGGACCACTGCATCCAGCTGGGCATCGCCGACCCCGACCGGCTGGGAATAGGTGGCGGCAGCTTCGGGGGATACATGACCGCCTGGGCCACCTGCCAGACTGACCGCTTTGCTGCGGCGGTTATGTCCGCCGGCATCGTCAATGTCCTCAGTTTCTACGGCACCAGCGACAGGCCCAATTACGCCAGCCAGTTTCACGATGCGGACCCTTACCGCGACGACACCTTTGCCCGCTACTCGCCGATAACGTACGCAGAAGACATTGACACCCCCACCCTGATACTGCACGGCGAAAAGGACCAGTGCTGCGATGTCAGCCAGGCTCACGAGCTGCACCGGGCCCTGTGCGGCAGGGTGCCCGTCCGGCTGGTCATCTACCCCCGGGAAGGACACGGTATCCGGGAGAAAAATCACCTCAAGGACTATCTGCGGCGGCTGCTGCACTGGTATGATAAACATTTGTAAGGTGGGGTTGCATTGATCTGAGGCGCGGGTGGGTCCCCTGCGCCGCTTCTGAACCCGGGCCCGGGATACGAATGCTGCCGCGGACCGGCACCTACTGCGGGGAGGTCATCGACACAGTGCAAAACACACAAAAGGCAACGTCGGATTCGGACAACGAGCTATCCTACAGACGAATCGCAGTGTTTTTTCTTCCCCTTTTGCTCAGCGGGCTGATGATGTCAGCGGGGCAGCCGATAGTGCAGGCGGGGTTGGCCCGGTTGAAGGACCCGGAGGTGACTCTCGCCGCCTACGGCATGGCCTTTTACACCGCAGTCCTTTTGGAATCCCCCATCATAATGCTGCTGCCTGCGGCCAATGCACTGGTAACCGACCAGAAAGCCTACCGGCTGACGCGAAACTGTATGCTGGCCATATCCCTGGCGCTCACCGTGGCCACGGCGCTCATCACCTTCATCACCCCGGTATACAATTACCTCTTTGAAATCATCCTCGGGTACCCCGAAGCGGTGGCCTCGGCTGCCCGCCCGGGGCTGGCTGTCCTTCTTCTCTGGCCCGCCCTCATCGGAATACGCCGTTATTATCAGGGGATCCTGGTGAAGTTCGGCTGGACATCGGTGGTCGGCTGGGGGACCGGCGTCCGGCTTGTGAGCATGGTGCTGGTGGTGGTGCTGGGAAGCCTGCACTTCCCCGACTACGGGGTGGTGGTCGGCAGCGCAGCGCTGGTTATCGGCGTGCTCGTCGATGCAGTCGTCGCCCTCATCGCCAGCCGCATACTGCTTGTCTCCGAGGGCCTTGCAGCGGTCAGCGCCGATACACCGGAGGGCGCCCGCAGCGTGGCCGGGTTCATCGGGTTCTTCGCACCACTGGCCCTGACCAGCGTCCTGCGCACCGCGGCGCAACCCCTCATGCTCAGCGGCATCGCCAGAGCATACCAGCCGGTGCTGTCGCTGGCCGCCTTCCCGGTGGCCATGGGTACCGCAGCCATATTGGCCAACCATCTGCGCATGCTGCGGGAGGTCTTTTTGACCCTGGTGCAGGACGAGGACTCACTGGACAAGATGAAGAAGTTCAGCTCGGCGGTGGCGGTGGGTTTCACCGTGATTATGGGTACGGTGGCCTTCACCCCGCTGGCTAATCTCTATCACGGAAGCATCATAGGGCTGACCGGTGAGACGCTGCTGGCGGCCAACATCTCGCTTCAGTTTCTGGCAGTAATGCCGCTTCTGCGGGCCTTTCAGGCCTACTATCAGGGGCTTTTGATCGGGACTGAGAAAACCTGGCCGGTAAACGGTGCTTCTTTGGTAAACCTCATCATCCTGGTCGTCTGCGTGAATGCCGCGGCGGCGGCAACCGGTGTTTCCGGTTACCTGATCGGAGGGGTGGTGCTGCCGGCGGCTCTGCTGGGTGAAGTCATGGCGCTGCGGTACTGGTCACGACCCTGCCGCCGGGAGATTGTCGCCAGCGGACAAAGGCGCAAAAGGGCAAATGCAGATGCAGTTTAGCTGGCGGCCCGGGCATCAGAACACCAGCCCGACTCACAATCGAAGGAGGCGATAATTATGAACTATGCACAGAGATTGCAGCGTTTGGACGAGGCGCTGCAGGATTCCACATATGACGCCCTCATCTACGGCACCGGTCCCAACTTCCGGTACTTCACCGGTGCACCTGTGCACTGGAGGAGGGAGAATGAACCCACCGAACCACAATGCCTGTTGATATTGGCAGGCGGCGCCCCGCCCCGCGTCGTACTGCCTGCGGACAGCCCCCGGCTGGCCGAAGAGTGCGCGGTGGATCCCGAAGGGATCGGAACATCAGACAATCTGCCGGATCTTCTGCGGGATGTGCTGCCCGAAGGCCGCATCGGCACCGGTCCGAAACCGGCGGACGATTACCTGGCCCGGCTTACGGCGGAGGCAGGGATAGAGGCGGACGTATCAAATGCTCAGGCCATAGGAGAGCAGATCCGCTACTGCAAGGACGCCGATGAGATCGCCGTGCTGCGCAGGGCAGCGTCCATGTGCGATGAGGTAATGGGGGAGGTAGTCGAACACATACGGCCGGGTGTAACTCAGCCCGAGCTCGAGCAGCTGATCGCTGATGTGGGACAACGACTTGGCGCAGAGGACGTGTCCTTTTCGCCCACGGCTGCTTTTGTGAAGTCGGATACTGAACCAACCGAGCAGCCCTTTGTCTATCCGAAAGATAAGGGGCTGGTGCCCGGTACCTCCATAGCCTTTGATTTCGGCTTCGTGGTGGATGGTTACTGTTCGGACTTCGGCCGTTCCTTTTACTGCGGACCGGCCCCCGACCACATCACCGGAGCCTACCGCGCCTTGCAGGAGTCGCAGTGCCACCTGATCGAACAGATGGGACCCCAAACCATGCGGGTCAGCGACCTGTTTGATGAAATCGAGGAGGCGCTGGATAAGCGAGGCTACGGCGACCGGCTGCGTGCCCGCCTGCCCAACCGCGGCCTGGGCCACCAGATAGGAGTGGACCTGCACGAAAACCCCCGCCTGAACCCCGAGTGGGATGAACCGCTGCTGCCGGGAATGACCATGGCCCTTGAACCGAAACTGTGGCTGCCGGGTGAGTACTACCTGCGGGTCGAGGACATAGTGCTCATCACCGAAGAGGGCACGGAGGTATTCACTCGCTTCGACAGGGAGATGTTCGAGCTGCCGGTCTGAGGGAGATGCTGCAGATCAGATTAGCCAGCCGGCGGGAGATGACCGCACCCTCTCCCGCCGGCTACCCGGGCAGATCAGCCATTTTCACCGTTGGACAGATCGACCAGCGCCTCGACAAACTGGTCGATCTCATCGGGCAGCCCGATGGATATCCTGTTGTGACCCGGTACTTCATCGAAATAGCGTATCAGTATATCCTTTTTATTCATTTCATCTGCTATCTCGTCGGGCGGCATGCCGAATTCTTCTTCCACCACCCGGACCAAAAAGAAATTTGTCACGCTGGGCAGAGGGGTAAGACCGGGTAGCCTCGCAATCCTTTCTCTCATCGACTCGCGCAGCTTCACCATCCTGTCCACCGTGGTAAGCTGGTGGGCGGCATTTTCGACTACAACCCGGGCTATCGCCTGGCTGGCGGCGCTGAGGTTGTAGGGTGTCTGGATGCTGTGCAGCCTGTCGACCAGGCCGGGCTGTCCCATCAGGTACCCCACCCGCAGACCGGCCAGACCGAACCCCTTGGAAAGGGTGCGCACCACTGCGACGCGAGGGTCATTTTCTATTTCGCCCTGGCGGGTGCGGCCGGCCAGCTCGAAGTAGGCCTCATCGATGACTATCAGTCGGGCGTCCGACTGCAGCACCTCATCCACCGCAGCGGGGGCAAAGTAACGGCCGGTGGGATTGTTGGGGTGGCAGATTACAACCGCTGACGGTGCGCGGCCGACCGCAGCGGTCACAGCCCCCGCATCCAGCTCGAAGTCGGGAGCCGGGCTCAGTGGTATCTCAATCACCTGCAGCCCGTGATTCTCCGCGGCCCTGCGGTACATGCCGAAGGTCGGGGTGGGGATGACCACCTGCTGCAGCTCATCTGCGTGCGCCCGCAGGACCAGCTGAAGCAGGTCGTTGGAACCGTTGCCTATGACCATCTGATCGGCAGGAAAACCGGTGTAATCAGAAAGAGCCTCTCTCAACCCGCGGGCATCCCGCTGGGGATAAAAGCGCAGGTTCAGCTCATCTACCGCCCGCAGCGCCTTCTCCCTCACCTGGGGAACGACGCCGTACGGGTTTTCGTTGTAATGTAATCGCAGCACTGAAACTACCTCCTCGGGTGGCGTATTGCACCCGCGTCTGGCCTACCCAGGATGCGGTCTTGAAGCTTGCTTACCGACAATTTACCACATCTGCCCGATTATGCCCACGCCGCCGTTGCAGTCAGGGCACCTCCCGGCTGGGATGGCGCAGGCAGATTCGGCTGACCTTCGTCGATATCTCCTGGAGGCCGGTACCACCCTTGCAAAGTGGATCCCGCGCTGCCGCCGCACAGGAAAACGCAGCGCTGCTCCCGAACTCCTTGGTAGTTCAAGCTGTAGTTACCGGAGGGTGATCAATGAACGAGCCAGCAGAAGATTTTGCCCAGACAATGATCGGAGTCGACATCGGAGGTACTTTCACCGACGTCGCCGTGGTAACCCCTTCGCGGGTTATGTTCGCCAAAGTCCCGAGCGTACCGGCAGAACCCGAGCGGGGAGTGATAGACGGCCTGCGGAAAATCGAGCGTCTGTACGGCATCTCTCCGGGAGAGATAAGCCGCCTGGTACAGGGTACGACCGTCTCCACCAACGCCCTGCTGGAGGGAAAAGGCGCAGACACAGCCCTGATAACCACCCGCGGATTTGAAGACGTACTGGAGATAGGCAGGCAAAACCGCTCCAGCCTGCCCGGAGACGATCCCATATATGACCTACAGCTGCAGCGACCCGCCCCACTGGTTCCCCGCCGGCACCGGCTGGGAGTCAGAGGCCGCATCAGCTACCGCTACGGAGAAATTCAGCCGTTGAACGAGCAGGACGCCGTCGAAGCCGCACTGCGCATCCGGGATGCAGGAATTGATTCGGTGGCGGTGTGCACCCTAGGATCTTACCTCGATCCCCGGCACGAAGAACGGATAAGGGATATTTTCGCGCGGCTTCATCCCGACGCGCAGGTCACTCTATCATCCGAAGTTCTGCCGGAATTCCGCGAGTACGAGCGAACCAGCACCACCGTCATCAACGCCTACCTGCGGCCGGTGATGAACCGCTACCTCAACCGACTTGAAGACGTCCTCGCCGAGGGCGGAGTAGACAAACCCCCGCAGGTGATGCTGTCCAACGGCGGTATCACCACCGCCGCCGGGGCAGGTGAGCGGGCAGTATACACCCTCCTGTCCGGGCCGGCTGCCGGGGTCACAGCAGCAGCGCATGTGGCGCAGTTTTCGACGGATCAGCCGCGTTCCGATCTGCTTACTCTGGACATCGGCGGCACCAGCACCGACGTGAGCCTGATATCCAACGGCAAGCCCTCTGTCACTTCCGAGGGCAGCATAGGCGGCCATCCCGTCCGTACCCCCATGGTAGATATCAACACCATCGGTCAGGGCGGCGGCAGTATAGTACAGCTGGACCCTGCCGGTGCCATCACCGTCGGGCCGGAGAGCGCGGGAGCCGACCCCGGTCCGGTCTGCTACGGCCGCGGCGGCACCAGACCCACCCTCACCGACGCCCACCTCCTGCTGGGTCATCTGGACCCCGAGGCCCGCCTGGGCGGCGAGATAAGCCTGGACTACTCCAGCGCCCGTGAGGCCTTCGCCCGTGAGATAGCCGCCCCCCTGGACCTATCCGTAGAGCAGGCCTGTCAGGGGGCGGTGGACATCGCCATATCGGCCATGAAGCGGGCCGCCGGCGTCATATCCGTGGAAAAGGGCCATGATCCGCGGGATTTCACACTGGTGGCCTTCGGCGGTGCCGGGCCGCTGTACGGGCTGCGCCTGGCGAAGGAAATGTCCATACCCCGGGTGTTGATACCGCGGGGTCCGGGGGTGCTGTCCGCCCTCGGCCTCCTCACCGCTGATGTCAGGCACGATTTCGTGCAGTCACATATCTCGCCGCTGGGCGAGGTGAAAGCAGCCAAGCTGGGGTCGATGTTCGAGCAGCTGTTCCGCAGGGGAGTGCAGGAGCTTGACGCGGAGGGATTCGAGCCGGCACAGATAACCGGCGAGTTTTCCGTCGATCTGCGCTACGTGGGGCAGGCGTACGAGCTGTCGATACCGCTGGGGAAACTCAGCGCAGCCGAGGGCGAAGCCGGCCTCGATCGGCTCTGGCCGGGTGCTGAGGCCCTCGCTGACTCATTTCACCGGGCCCATGAAAAAACCTACTCACATTCAGCGCCAAAGGAGCCGGTTGAGCTGATCAATCTGCGGGTTGCGGTCACCGGCCGGGTGTCAAAACCGAGTCACCGGCCGCACCCCAGCTCTACGAGCGACAGCGCCCCCGTGCAGATGCGCACGGTCTACTTTCCCCGGCGCGGTTTCGTGGACACTCCCTGCTACCGACGGGAGCAGCTGAGCGCTGAGGTACAGATAAGCGGACCGGCGGTAATATCGGAAACCGTCTCCACCACCCTCGTACCTCCCGGCTTCAGCATCCGCTGCGATTCCTACGGCAACCTCATCGCCACCAACGAGATGATGCATCAGCGGTCATGCCCACCACCTGCCGCAGCAGAGGTGGACGTGGACCCGACCACGGTGCAGGTCCTGCGCAACGCCTTCATCTCCATAACCGAGGAGATGGGCATGACCCTGCGCAGGATCGGTTACTCACCCAACATAAAGGAGCGGGAGGACTGCTCCGCCGCCCTCTTCGACGCCGACTGCCGGATAATCGCACAGGCTGACTACCCGCTGCAGCCGGGACACCTTGGGGCGATGATATACTCCGTCCGCGAGGCGGTGCGCGCCTTTCCCCCCGAATCGCTGCGCCGGGGAGACGTAATCATCCAAAACGATCCCCACAAGGGCGGCAACCACCTGCCGGACGTGACGCTTATCACTCCGCTGTTTGTCGATGAGAAGCTGTGCGCCTTCGCCGCCAACCGGGCCCACCACTCCGACATCGGTGGGGCGGTGCCGGGCAGCATATCGGGAACCAGCACCGAGATTTACCAGGAGGGCTTCATCATTCCCCCGCTTAAGCTCTTCTGCGCCGGTGAGGCCAACCAGGCCATAATGGAGCTGATGCGGGCCAACGTACGCACCCCCGACGAGCGAATCGGCGACCTGCGCGCGCAGATGGCAGCCAACGCCCGGGGCAGAGACCGCTTTCGGCAGCTGTGCGAGCGCTACGGCTCTGATGTGGTGCAGCGGGTTTTCGACCGGCTGATCGACTACTCCGAGCGCAGAATGCGCCACGAGATCGAACGTATCCCCGACGGCACTTACCGTTTCTCCGATCAGCTGGATGACGATGGTGTTACCAGGGAGCCGGTGCAGCTGGTTGTGGAGGTCACCGTAGATGGCTCCGATATCACCTTCGACTTCTCCGAAAGCGCCCCGCAGACCCTCGGGCCGATGAACGCAACAGAAGCCATCACCGCTGGATCGGTCTATTACACCCTTCGCTGCCTGACTGACCCGTCAATTCCACCCAACGCTGGCTGCTACCGTCCGGTCAGTCTGGTGACCCCGCGGGGTACGGTGACCAATCCCCGTCCCCCGGCTGCGGTGGTGGGGGGAAACCTGGAGACGGCACAGCGGCTTTGCGATGTTCTCATCGGGGCCCTCAGCCAGGCTCTACCCGACCGCGCTATAGCAGCCTGCTGCGGTCAGATGTGCAATGTGGGTATGGGCGGAACCGATCCGGCAGGCAGCAAGCAATACGCCTATTACGAGACCATCGGAGGAGGTCTCGGTGCCCGCTTTAGCACCGACGGAATCGACGGCATACACTGCCACATGACCAACACCATGAACACTCCGGTAGAAGCGCTGGAGATCGCCTATCCCTTCCTGGTCACCCACTATTGTCTGATCCCGGACACCGGCGGCCCCGGCAGGTTTCGCGGCGGTCTGGGCATAAGGAGGGATTACCAGGTAATCGACCACGAAACCACCTTTTCCATACTCGCCGAGCGACGCAGGACCAGGCCGTACGGACTGTTTGGCGGCAAGCCGGCAAGCTCCGGGCGGGACCTGCTTGACCCGGGCACTCCCGCCGAAAAGGTCATTCCGGGCAAACACACGGTGCGGTTGAAACCGGGCCAGCTGGTCAGCATCCACACCCCGGGCGGGGGCGGATACGGTGATCCGCTGAACCGGGATCCCCAGGCTGTGCTCACTGACCTACTGGACGGGCGCATCAGCTACCCGCACGCCCGCAAGCAATACGGAGTTATTCTGACGGAAGATGGTCGGATAGATGAGCAAGGGACCTGCCGCCTGCGGCAAAACATGCGCGGGCCCTCGGAATAGAGGCGTCCGGCCAGATCGGGCTGCGGGCTGGATTTCCCCAGCCCTGAGCATGCAGCTACAGCGACGGGGTCTTGACGTTCAAAACTGCAAACTTTTCGCCCTGGTCTGCCGACAGGGCCATCTCCTCACCACGCGGGCAGCGGATGAGCTCGCCTTCTTTCACCACTGCTTCGTCGTCTGCGATGCGCAGGGTGCCGCTTCCTGACACCACGTAGAAGAAAACCTCCACCGGTACAGAGTAGGCGCCTATCTCGTCGCCAGGTTGCAACAGCAGCTGGTTTACCTGCGCATGTTCGTGCCTGAGCAGCTCCCGCATGGCGATTCCCCTGCGGTTGGTCACGGTTTCCATCTCCTGTGTTCGAACAACGCGCACAATCTCACCCCCCCTTCACTGCCACTTACGACCGCATCCTTCAGAGACGACACAGGCCCTTTAGGTTCAAAGCATCCCGGTCATTTCTCTTCCATGACCCGGGTTAATGTTCGGCCATCAGCCCGGCGACTATGGCTGCAGCGTACCTGCAACTTCAAATGAATGTTAGTTATCCTCTGTTATCATGGGAAGTCATCGTGCAGCTTCTCGGCGATTTGGAAGGCCTCCAGGCTGCCTTTGCATCACTGTCCCTTCTGGACTGACTCGTCCTCACCTATGCCATTCATCGAGGTTATGAGTGAGCCGCCGCCTGACTGAGCATTCATTCATATTGCGATGTCCCCAACAGCAACGCAGGACTACTGATGCCGCGGTCCCCATGGCTGGCGTGAGCAAACAACGTCCGCAGCTGGCCCCCTCATCCGGAATCCGTTTTTGCCAGCAGCCTCCCTGCTCTGCGGGCAGCCTCGCGGTGAAGCACAGCAGTCTGTCTGGTAACCGGAATAATGGCCACCCTCTTCATCTGCATCCACCGGATGAGGTAGTCCTCGAGGTTCAGTGCTGCCTGCGAGGCTCCATTGCCGCTGCCTCCCGCCGCAGCAATCCCAACAACCGGCGTCCCGGGAACTTCAGAAGCCTCGGGGTCAGCGTAGTGAATGCGGCGAAGACGGTCCAGAAAGGATTTTGCGCTCTCGCTCAGGTCCCAAAAATACACCGGACTGGCGAAGACCAGCCCATCTGCCCGGACAATCTTTTTTCGCAGATGCGAAAAATCATCATCAATGATGCATTGCTGCGGGTCCATACCTTCATCTCTGCGGTGATGCCCCCAGCCTGAACCGCAGGCGCGGCAGGCCTCCACCGCCAGCGAATTCAGATGTACCATCTCCCCTTCACCACCGGCATCCTCGACTCCCTGCAGTACCGCCTCCGCCAGGCGCGCGGTCAGGCCATCGGTGTTGGCACTGGATTGCACGGCAACAACTCTCATTATAATACCCCCTCAGGAGAATCTGGCTGGTCCTACCTTGACCGGCATTAACCCGCCGGCAGCATTGTCCTGCTCTGTATCAGATGAACCCAGGCGACTGAGGCACTTCTGTCTTACGTGCGTTACATAACCCTACAGGGAAACCTTCAGGCGCGGATCAGCTCAAGCTGTTCGGACAGCTCATCAGCCTGCCGTGGGAGGCCGACCGACACCCGGATGCATCGGGGCAGGTGGGGCAGATATCTGACCAATATGCCTCCCTCCTTCAGCTGTGCTTGAATATCTGCAGCGCACAGGCCGAACTCCTCATCATCAACCTCCACCAAAAAGAAGTTGGTCACACTGGGAAGCGGAGTCAGCCCGGCGATGGCGGAAAGTTTCTCCCGCATTCTTTCTCTCAGTCTCCTCATCTCCTGCACCGTCTGCAGCTGTGTTGATGCGTGTTCAACGACAGTCTGCGCCAGAATCTGGCTGGCGGCATTGAGGTTAAAGGGCTGGCGGACCTGCCTCAGCCTGGCGGACAGACTCTCGTGGGCTATTGCATACCCGACGCGCAGCCCGGCCACCCCGAAGGCCTTCGACAGGGTGCGAACTACCGCCAGCTTCGGGTCCTGCGCCGTGTGCTGCACCCAGCTGCGGCCCCCAAACTCGTAATAGGCTTCGTCGGCGATCACCAGTCGGGGTCCGGCCTTTCTGATCTGTTCAACCGCATCCCGCTCGAAGTAGTTGCCGGTGGGGTTGTTGGGATAGCATACAAAGACCGCAGACGGAGCCTCCTGCAGCCTGTGCACTATCTGCTCGACATTGAGGCCGAAACTCGGATCGAGGGGAACTTCCACAACCTCCAGCCCCAGAACCTCAGCGGTTGCGCGGTACATGCCGAAAGTTGGGGTGGGAATGACCACCCGCTGGATTTCGTGCAAGTGAGCCAACAGCAGCAGATGAAGGATGTCATCAGAACCGTTGGCCACGACCAGTCGCCCTCCGTCAACGCCTGCGTACTCGGCCAAAGCCCTTCTCAGTCCGGACGCCTCCCGGTCCGGATACCACTGCATTTCGACGTCAGCGAGCCTCTCCAACGCCAGCTTCCACACCTCTTCGTTCACCCCGTGTGGATTTTCGTTGAAATGAAGTCTCAGCATAGCTTGACCTCCCAGCATAACTGAACATCAGCTGTTATGTAACCTGTGTATTAACATATTCTGCATCGGCTTCCTCAGGCCTTCTCAAAGAAGCACCGCCAGCACCTGCGAAAAGACAGCAACCAGTATCAGCGCCAGCGGATAGACGGCTGCGTAGGCCAGCGTGGGCTCATCGGTGTCGGTCAGGTCATCGAGGGCTCCCAGACCCGGGGTACTGGTCATTCCCCCGCAGATACAACCGAGGGTGTATATCACGCCAAGCCCGAAAGCAGTCCGCGCCACCAGGTAGGCCGCCAGCATGGGCACCAGTGTCATGACCACCCCTACGCCAAAAAGCCCCGGTCCGTGCACCTGCATTACCTCGAGAAGGCCTGCCCCGGCGGATACCCCTGCTCCCAGCAAAAACAGAACCAGCCCAAGCGAGTTGACCGTCCCGAGACCAGAGCTGTCAAACCGGGCCCTCAGCGGGCCTATCCGGCCAAAGTGAGAGGCGATTAGACCGACGAACAGCGGTCCACCGGCGAATCCCAGGCTCACAGTTCCTCCGCCGGGGAGCGGAATGGGAAGCAGCCCGATGAGAATACCTGCCAGCACGTAGGCGCTTATGGGCAGAAGATCAACTTCTCCTACGCGAAGCTCATCGGAGGCGAAAAAGCGCTGCACATCTGCGATGGCCGGTTCGCTGCCCACCAGGGTGCAGACATCACCTTCTTCCAGCGAGGTATCGGGTGTGGCGTATATCTCAACTCCGCTTCGCTGGATTCGGGTCAGCAGCACACCGTAGTTTCGCGTCAGGTTCAGCTCCCTGAGAGTCTTGTCCTCCAGCTCCGACCGGTTCATGATAACCCTGCTGACTGTCGCTCCCCCATCCTCTGCCGGCTGAAAATCCACCCGGGGCCCGAAGAACTCTCCCAGTCTGTCGATCTCCTCGGGGGGACCAACCACGATGACCCTGTCCCCCTTCAGCAGGACGGCATCGCCTCTGCCGATGAAGCTGCGCTGCGAGCGGAAGATGCGGCTTACTCTGACGTCGGCGATATCCCTCACCGGCAGCTCTCCCAGCATGCTGCGGTGCACCTCAGGATTTTCCACCCGGAAGGCCACCGAGATGAGTTTTTCTGTATCCTGACCCGGCTTATCCTCTTCCACTGCCAGCTGGTCGTCCTCCTCCTGCAGTGATTCTGGCTTCAGGCCGGGAATCAGCTGCACAAACAGCACGACTGCGGCGACGCCAAAGGGGTAGGCCAGCCCGTAACCCACAGAAGCCGCCGGATCGCCAGTAGCCTCAAGGGCCGCCGCCAGCCCGGGGGTGCTGGTGAGGGCCCCGGTCATCAACCCCACGGTGAGGCCGATGGGATAATCAAAGAAGTATGCGGCAGCAAAAGCCAGGGCGGCGGCTGAGGTTGCGATCACCACCGCAACCGCGCTGAAGGCGGCCCCCCGCGCCTTCAGGATGCGGAAAAACCGCGGTCCGGCCTGCAGACCGACCGAAAGCACAAACAGAGCCAGGCCAAAGTTCTGCACAATGGGAGGAATCTCTGCCCCGAAATGGCCGGCAATCAAGGCAGCAAAGAGCACGCCTGAAGCTCCCAGCTTGAGGCCGCGTACCTTTATGCTCCCCATAGCCAGACCGAAAAACAGAATGAGGAATATAGTCAAGACAGGCGTCTCGGCCAGCAAAGATGCCATTTTCGCTCTCCTCACTGCCAGGTCATCATCCACATGCCGATTATACTGTTTCACAGCCGGCCGCAGGGTGCAAGTTCTCCGTTTCCGGACGGTGCATTTCTCCGGCTTCCCGGCCTACTTATGAACCCGCGATACGGAACAACATTTATACCGATCTACCCCCAAAACACCACACTCGCTCTGACATGCAGATACATAGATCGAGACCCGAAATTGAAAACCGCCTGGCGAGTATCTATCCTTCGTACAGCACATGTCAGAAAGAATCAGCCCGAACACCTCTCACACGCCTCCAGGCGCCACGGGATGCATCAGGACACAGCTAGGTTCTGGGGAAGGGGGTCAGCTCTGCCCCTACGGCCCCTGCCGCATAGCGGATCGGGACTGAGGCCCCCTGCAGGTATGCGGCAGTTTCTGCTGCTGGAACCTGAGATGTCGCCAGCCTGACCGGCGGAAAGTGGCCGTCGATGAGGTCCCCCATCCGCGGCCGACGGCATACAGCGGCATATCGATGCAAAAGAGAGCGGGCGGGCCAAGCAGGGCAACCTGACGGATTCATGCCCAGCTGCTGGGGAATCCGCAGCAGCTGGACAGTTTCGTCGTCTTCTCAAGGGGCTGTATCGCGTGCTCCCGGCAGCCTCCTCACCAGCGGTGGCACAACCAGCATGGCGATTATAATCTCCGGTATCAAAAAAGTGCTGTTGTAAAGGAAGCTGTAGACGGCAACCGGAGTACCCTCGGGGGCAAGAGACGCAAAAAATACCATGCCGGAAAGCATGTGGCAGCCAAACCGCGCCAGGGCCCCCGCGCAGATGCCCAGGTAAGGCCGGTGTCTGAGGACTCCGGCCAGACCCAGCAGGGCAAAGGCCAGCGGGTAATCCAGCACAAACTGAATCCAGTGTACCACGTAGGCGTCCAGCGTCAGGCGCAGAAGCCCAAACACCGCGCCTGCTGCCGCTCCCGCGCGGATTCCCCGGCGGAAAGTCAGCACCAGCAGCGGAACCATGGCCAGAGTTACCGAGCCACCCTGAGGAGCGCGGAAAACCCGCAGCTGACTGAAAGCCAGCGCCAACGCAACCACTACAGCTGTCTCCACCATAACTGCTATTTTCTTGTCGGTCATAGGGTAATTGCTCCCTCCAAAACGGAGGAGCAAAACTGAGAGTCACACATGAAGGCCAGACCTGTCTGCTTTCCTGCGCTAGCATTATCTAGATCAGGTTCAGGGGTCGGAAAAACGCTTCCCTCTCAGCCGAATAAGCTCCCCCAAGCATGGTCATTCTTACCTCAACTCACCCAAACTATATCACGCAAACGGACACTATACCAGTCTGAGGCAGTTTGAGGCTTTCCCGTTGTACCCCCCTCATGGTGATTTGAGGCGGAGTTTTGGTGAGTTTCGAGGCAATTTTAAAAAATTTACCTCGGTCGGGCTCCTCCCTTTTAGCTGCAAATACCATGTC
>PUMD01000192.1 GCA_003551215.1 Clostridia bacterium
CTCAGGATGAGGAAGGAAACCCCATCGGTTTCCACGACGACCCCCGCTTCTGGCAGTGCGTGGTGCCGGTGTGCAGCTTCGAGGATGGATCGGTTACTGGCATAAAGCTGCACCCGACAACTCTGAACCTCGACGGCCCCAGAAGCCTCCGAGGACTGCCCCAGCTGGCCGACAGGCAGGAGGGCCGTGAAATACTGCAAGACCTCGCAGAGCTGTCCGGACCTTACGGAACCGATATAGAGATCAAAAGCGAAGACGGGCGCTGCATCGGCTCCGTAGTAATTGACTGAACCCGGCCTTTCGCGACTTGAATGCACTGACACCCGGGGGCTGCAACTGCACTGCCCGCTGTGTGCAGCCCCCGGTTTAAGCCCTGTCGGACACGCGGGCTAACTTCGTCGCTAAATCTGCCTCACCGGCAGGAAACGGCCTTCCGCCCGGGGAAGTTAGCGAATAAGCGTGATTATGCGACTCGGCCACGGCACCCAGTTTACATACCCCGGTAAGATAATTCCGGCAGAAGGCGGCATCTCACGCCGCAGTACAGCATCACAACCCAGCCTTTTTGGGAGATGATGGCGGCAATGCGCAGGATAAATCAGCACCCCATACTGCAAGGACTCACTGAAGACGAATCTGTCACCATTTACGTCGACGGAATCCCGATGAAGGCGATTGCGGGCGAACCAATAGCTTCTGCCCTCTTTGCCGCTGGAATCCGCACCTTCCGCTTTACCCCCCGCCGGAAAGAACCCCGGGGTTTTTACTGCGGAATAGGTCAATGCACCGACTGCATGATGCAGGTCGACGGCGTAGCGAACGTCCGAACCTGCGTCACCCCGGTCACCGATGGTATGCAGATACGCACGCAGAATCCCGCGGGAGGAGAGCAACCTTGCGCACCACCGATGTAACAGTCATCGGAGCCGGACCGGCCGGACTCGCAGCCGCAACTGAATGCGCCCGTGCCGGAGCTGATGTTCTGCTTATAGACGCCAGCCGGCAGGTGGGTGGTCAGCTGGTCCGACAGACCCACAAGTTCTTCGGTTCGTCAGCCCATATGGCCGGCAGCAGAGGAATCGACATCGCCCGGCGGCTGGGCAAAGAGGCAAAGGAATCCGGCGTTCAGATATGGATAGACAGTGCAGTACATAATCTGACTCCGACAGGCGAGATTCACGTGGTGCAGGACAGGCTGGCCTGCGCGGAAAAGCCCGATGCGGTGAAAACCCGGCAGGTGTCAGCCCGGCGAATTATCCTGGCCACGGGAGCCCGGGAAAAGTCTATTGCCTTTCCCGGGTGGACCCTGCCGGGAGTGATGGGCGCCGGCGCAGCGCAGACCATGATCAACCTTCACCGCGTACTCCCCGGCAGACGCGTGCTGATGGTTGGGTCGGGCAACGTTGGCCTCATAGTCACCTACCAGCTGCTGCAGGCCGGCGCGGAGGTGGCCGCAGTGGTTGAGGCTGCCTGCGACATCGGCGGTTACCAGGTCCACGCAGCCAAGGTCCGCCGCGCAGGGGTACCCATTCTGACTTCACAAGCCATCCACAGCGCCCGGGGACGGCGGGAAGTTGTCGGAGCCACCGCGGTCGAACTCGACGGGCAGGGTAATGCGCGGCCGAACACCAGGCGGAGCTTCTCCGTGGACACCGTCTGCATAGCCGTCGGACTGCGCCCCGAGATCCGGCTGGCCCGAATGGCCGGCTGCCGACTGATCTTCTGTCCCCCGCTTGGCGGCTGGACCCCCATACACACCGAGCACATGTGCGTCGCGCCGCGCGTCTACGCGGCTGGAGATATCTGCGGCGTGGAGGAGGCCAGCACCGCCATGGAAGAGGGGCGCCTGGCGGGTATGGCGGCTTCTGCATCTTTGGGTCTTGTCACAGACGAACGACTGCGCAGAAGGACCGGGCAGATACAAAGCCGGCTGCAGCAGCTGCGCGGGGCAACCTTCAGCCGCCGCAGGCGGCGGTCCAAGCAAAGGCTGATAAGGCAGGGGACAGAAGAATGGGCGACGGCGGATTGGCGGATATACTGCTCGCGACGGCCGAAAGAGCCGGCAATACCCGTTCAGGCAGGCAAAAATTCAGCCCAACTACCGGCGCCTGCTGAGGAGGACAAAAGCTTGCGAGATGATACGATCATCTGTCGGTGTGAGGAAGTAACGGCTGGCGAGATCCGCACCGCGATCTCGCGGGGCGCACGCACTGTCTCCGCGGTCAAACGGCGGACCCGTGCGGGCATGGGATTGTGCCAGGGCCGCACCTGCGAGATGCTGGTGGCCAGGCTGCTGTCACAGGCCACGCGACAGCCAGCAGATGTCTTCGCTGTTGACCACCGGCGGCCGCCGGTGGTGCCGGTGACCTTTGGTGCTTTGGCGGGTGATTCTCATGACAGCAGCTGATGTGTTGGTAATAGGGGGAGGGGTTATCGGGGCCTCGGTAACCTATTACCTGACGCGCGCCGGCCTGCAGGTGACCCTCTGTGACCGCGGCGATATCGCCAGCGGCACATCCTCGGCCTGCGAGGGACAAATGCTGGCGGTGGACAAGCGGCCCGGATACGACCTGGATCTTGCCCTGACCAGCCAGAAGCTGCTGTCGGAGATCAGCGGAGAGTTTGAGTCTGTCCTGCAGTACCAGCAGACCGGCAGCCTGCTGGCAGTAGAGGAAGAAGACCTGCATGCTGCCCGGGAGTTCGTCACCCGCAGAAAGCAGGCCGGCCTCAGGGTGGATCTTCTGGATGCGCAAACCCTGCGCTCACGTGTTCCGGCGCTGGCCGAAGACATCGCGGCGGGAATCTGGTGTCCTTCGGATGCCACGTTGAACCCGATGGCCCTTGCGTACGGCATGACAGTGACGGCTCAGGAGAGCGGAGCGCGGGTTCTGCCGTACACTGAGGTACTGAGCATCAAGAAAGATGCAGGCGGCGCCGCAGTTGGAGTGAGCACTTCAGACGGCGATCTGACCGCCGACCGGGTGGTCTGCGCTGCCGGGGTGTGGACGCCAGGGATCTTACAGACGGTGGGAGTTGATGTACCGATTCGACCGAGGAAGGGACACGTGCTGGTGGCGCAACGCGGGAGTTCGCCCTATCAGGGGGCTGTCCAGGAGTTCGGTTACCAAAAGACCATCCTCGGGATGAAGCGCGGCCGGGTCCCTTCTGCCCTGAAGGAATACGGAATCGCCTTCGTGTACGAGTACACCCGGGACGGCAACTTCCTGGTGGGGGCCAGCCGGCAGTTCGCCGGCTTCTCCCGCGAGGTCGACCCCGATGTAGTCAGGTGGCTGGCCCGGCGAGCCATCCGCTTTGTGCCAGGACTGTCGGATATCAACGTGATCAGGATTTACACCGGATTCCGCCCTCACACCCCCGACCACCGCCCGATCGTAAGCAGGGTGCCCGGGGTACCGGGCCTGTTCATCGCCGCAGGGCATGAAGGGGCCGGTGTGGGGCTGGCGGCGGTGACCGGGCGGCTCACCGCAGACCTGGTGTGCGGGCGCGCTCCGGTGATAGACCCCGAACCTCTGCAGCTTGGGCGGTTCACAGAAGGAGGAGACTGATATATGAAACAGGGATCAGCCCAACATCCCAGCATCCTGAACAACATTCTGGGTCCGATAACTGTGGGGCCGTCAAGCTCCCACCTTGCCGGTCCCCTCCGGCTGGGACGACTGGCCCGGTCGATCTTTGGCCGCAGGCCGCAAGCAGTCGAAATAACCTTCAGCCGGGGCAGCTCCTTTGCCGGCACCTACCGGGGCCACAAGACAGACTGCGCCCTGGTGGCCGGGCTTATGGGCTGGGGTACCGACGACGAACGGATACCCCGCGCCATCGGGGAGGCTGAAGCCGGCGGGATTGAGGTGACGGTCCGCATCGCTCAGCTGGACTCCGATCACCCCAACGCGGTGAAACTCTCCCTGCGGGGTCCCGGCGGCCGCTGTCTGGAGGTGGTCGGCACTTCGGAAGGGGGAGGTGCGGCGCTGCTTTCGGAGATCGACGGCCGGTCGACCGCTATCACCGGAGAGTTCCACTGCCTGCTTTTGTGGCTGTCAGAAGACTGCTCCGCTGCCGCAGATAAGCTGGTTGGCTCACTGCCGGGCGCCAGGCTTATAAAACGCGACGGCCAGCTGGTGAGTATACATGTGAACAGACCTCTGGCTGAGAGTGAATGCGCCAGGCTGCTCGCCCGGCAGGAGGTAAAAAGAGTGCAGCAGGTCGCCCCGGTCGTTTCCGCCCCCGGAGAGCAGGCCTGCCAGCAGCCGCTGTTTGGCAGCGCTGCCCGGCTGACGGAACTGGCTCACTCGGAGGCATCCGACTTGGCCCGGCTGGGACTCAAATACGAGATGAGGCGCCAGGGGTGGACCGAGGAGAAGGTTTTGCACGGCATCGGCCGCATTCTGAAGACCATGCGCGGGTCGCTGCAGCGGGGGCTGCAAAAAGACCTCGAACTGAACGCCGGGATAACCACCCGCGGGGGAAAGCGCCTGCTGAAAGCTGTCTCGCAGGGCAATACGGTCGGCAGCGGTGCCATGGCCCGCGGTGTCGCCTACGCCATGGCCGTAAATGAAGTGAGCGCTTCTCTGGGAGTCATTGCCGCCGCGCCCACAGCAGGAGGCTGCGGCACACTGCCGGGGGCGCTGTTTGCTGCTGCCGAAACCCTCGGGGCAGACGACGAACAGCTGAGCAGGGCCCTTCTTGCCGCTGGCGCGGTGGGGGCCGTGTTTGCACAGCAGGCCACCTTCCTGGCCGAGCTGTGCGGGTGTCAGGTGGAAACCGGGGCCGGCTCTGCGATGGCCGCCTCCGGCATAGTTCACCTGCGCGCAGGCAGCCTGCAGCAGTCGCTCGACGCGGCCTCGCTGACGCTGCAGAACATCCTGGGAATGGAATGTGACCCGGTTGCCGGTATGATGGAAGTGCCGTGCATAACTCGCAACGGACTGGGAGCGGCCAACGCGATCCTGTGTTCGGACCTGGTCATGTGCGGCATACCCAGCGTGCTGCCGCTGGACGAGGTGCTGGATGCGGTGTACGATACGGGGCGTATGCGGCCCATGCAGTGCAACGGGACCGCCGGGTTGGCCGTCACTCCAACCAGCAAGCAGATAGCTGAGGAGTTCTGGTCGGGAACCTGAAGCGGAACCTGCAAAAACATGCACACGCCGGCGCAAATCAGGGAGGTGAGATAATTGACCATCGATCTGCAGACAGAACAGATCAGGCAGGCAGTGGAGGATTACCGGCGCAATCCCTCACGCACCAGCCGTCTCGGTCTGCGCCGTGCCACCTGCGGAGACTGGCTGGTGCTCGAGCAGAACCCCAACCGCGACAGCCCTTACGGGCGGCTGCGCCGGGCGGGAATCGAGGTGGCTCATCTGATCTATCAGCAGGAGGAAAATGACGACCTATTCGCGGGATACGTGATAAGGGACAATATTTACCTGAAACCAGCCGCGCTGCAGCAGCAGTTTGACCCACAGATACTCACAGAAACCCTTGCGGGATACTTTGAAGACATGCATAGCAGCACCTTCGCGGGCGTATCAGTGGAGTTTTCCCCCGATCCTGCCGGAAAGGCGCTGGTTTTCAGGCTGAACGGACGGGATATCCACGCCGGAATCAGGCTGGACCTCATCGAACGACTGCTGCTTTAGCCTTTGTCCTGCAGCATCCTGACCACGCAACAGCCCAAGCTCACCCGCGGATTAATATCGCCCTCACCGCCTGACCTGGGATCAAACACCGCACTGAGCAGATCGGGCTGAGTCAGAACCACGGCAGCCGGGCACGCACTTCTTCTACCACAGACCGGGTGCCCTCTTTTGGCCGCAAGCGGGCATCAACCGCGGGCTGGCTGGCGCCGAGTCCGGCCAGCGCATCCAGTATATAATAAGCAGCCTGGGGAGCTCCCTGCGGGCTGTATCCTCCCTCAAGCACCAACACCATCCGGCCCTCGCAGTACTTCTGCGCCATATCCCGGACCGCAGAGGCCATGGCCCCGTAACCCGGTGAGCTCAGCTGCATGCCGGCCAGAGCATCATCGGCGTGGGCATCCTGGCCGGCGGAGACCAAGATCAGCTGCGGCTCGAACCTGTCGCAGACCGGGGCAAGCACCTGCTGCCAGACCAGCTGATAGTCGGCTGATGTGCAGCCGGCCTCCAGGGGAACGTTTACAGTATACCCCTCACCCTCTCCCGCTCCCGTCTGCTCGATATGTCCGCTGCCGGGAAAGAGGTGCTTTTGATGAACCGAGCAGTAAAGGACGCGCGGGTCGCGGTAAAAGGCTGCCTGAGTGCCGTTGCCGTGGTGCACGTCCCAGTCGAAGATGAGTATCTTCTCCAGCCCGTGCTGACTTATGGCCTGATGGGCGGCCACCGCCACGTTATTGAACAGACAGAAACCCATTGCCCGGTCCCATTCGGCGTGATGACCAGGGGGACGCACAAGGCAGAAAACGTGGTCCGTATTCCCCTGCAGGACCTCATCCACAGCTTTGGCAGCACCTCCGGCAGCCAGCCGGGCAACTTCATAGCTTCTGGGGCTCACTACCGTGTCTGCCCCGAGAGCCCCGTAACCCTGACGGCAGCGCTGCTTTATCCACCTTATGTACTCTTCTGCGTGAACGGCTGCAAGCTGCTGGGGGCTGGCCTTCTCGGGTTTCAGTACCGGCAGCTTCGCGAGCGCATTGTTTTCCCGGAGGCAGTCCATGATGGCCTGCAGTCTTGATGCATTTTCCGGGTGGTTGCCGGTCTCGTGTTCGAGGTAACGCTGGTCGTACACCAGAGATGTTTGCTGAGACAAGGCTGCTGTCTCCCTTCTCTGCCCGGGCTGCAAACTGGTTGGCCCAATTGGGCTCGATACCACTTTATTCAATCCAACACTTCCGATTCCCTGCACAACAGCAGCTTTGTTGGTGCAGCTGACGGGCTGATGCAAAATTCAATCATCTGCGGCTACCGCAGCATCTGTGCTCTTTAGGAAATTTAGAAGACGCCAGTACGTGGGATGACCCTTAATTGTGGAGCCATCACCAACAATGCTCAGCTTCCTTTTGGCCCGGGTCAGCGATACCTTGTGCCTCCGGACGTCACGCAAAAATCCCAGATCCTGATGCGGATTGCTGCACACCAGAGACAGAATGAAGGCCTCTTTCCCCCACCCTGAAAGCCATCGACGGGATCATATCCCAGATTCTCCCCCTGCAGTTTTCCTTCAGCGATGTCCCACTTCCGCCAGCGTACAGCTTATCTCTTTTTTCCTACCTTCCTACCTCATCCACATAGCTTTTTCTCGCCTGCCAGCGCACCGAGTATGTCTCCCGGGCGGCAGTTCTCCGGCAGACCAGCCATGTACAGCTTCGCGCCATCGTGTGCATCGGTCACCGCACTGCAAAGAGCCCCTCAGGTGACGGCCAGACCGGCCAAGACGTCAGGATCGATGTTCCTGCCAGAAAGCACAAAAACGGCAGTAGCAGCACCACCTACGGATATCTTCTCTGACAGGCAGGCGGCAGCAGCCAGCGCCCCTGCCCCCTCCACTACTATCCTCTCTTCAAACAACAGGTGTCTTATGGCCCTCTCGATCTCCCTTTCTGAGACGATTACCATTTCATCCACGTAGCGCAGTACGATATCCAGCGTTTCGGCAGGTATATCTCCGGCGGTGGCTTCCGAGAGAGTTGGTCTGTGCTCCACTTCCACCAGCCGGCGCTGCTGCACTGATCGGTACATGGGACAGGATGCCTCCGGCTGCACCCCCACCACCAGGGCGTCGGGGTGGGCTTTCTTGATGGCCACGGCAATGCCCCCTATCAATCCACCGCCCCCCACCGGAACCACCACGGTATTCAGATCAGGGGCCTGCTGCAAAAGCTCCAGGGCCACCGTACCCTGGCCGGCTATCACTTCCCGGTCGCAGTAGGGGCTTATCCACTGCAGACCGCCCTTGCGGGCATATTCGCGGGCGGTGCTCTCACACTCGTCGTAGGATTGACCCGAACGCACAAGACACACGTCAAAGCGGGATATGTTGTCAGTCTTGGTCCGGGGAGTGTTCTCGGGCACGAATATCACCGCCTCTCGGTCCAGCGTTGAGGCGGCATAGGCGGTGGCCGCACCGTGATTCCCGCTGGACGCAGTCACTACTTTCTCATCCTGCGGCAGCCGGAGCAGCTTGCTGAAGGCTCCCCGCACCTTGAAAGAACCGGTGGGCTGCAGGGATTCTAGTTTCATCAAGTATCTTCCCGGCAGCATGTCGTCGAGGCTGGGGGCCTCGAGTAGTGGTGTAGGAGTGAGAAACTCCGCCAGCATGGTACCGGTGTTCTGTATCATAACCGCTGAAGGCTCTACCAGATTGGCCATGTTCTGTTCCTCCCTGTCGGTGTGGGCTGACTTACCTGCACGCTGTAAGGCTTCAGTCATTCCCCGACACTTTTTGTCATCTCCACACCATTTTACACAATGGATTCCCACCCGGTCACGGGACAACCCACCCATCCCGTCCACCGAGTAACCGCAAGTCAATCACCGAGGGCAATTAGGGCAGGATGCGATCGCCTCCCGCGGTTACCCGCCGCTGGTGGCCAGTCGTCTCAGGCGGGCCTCTGTCTCACTTCTCCTACCGGGTTCTGCGCCTGAACCACCCGGCAGATAGGAGGCGAATAGCGCGCGCCAGGCCGCCGCGTGTCCCACCAGGACCAAGGGAAAATGGGCAAAGGAGTATAAATCTGGATTTTTCCCGATGCTTTTTGCAGCTGAGCACCTTTGGTATGTGAGTTTGCATACACCCGCTGGGAGCCAGCGTCCGTCCGGCGGGTGGCGTTTCACGTAGGGGACACATTCTGATAAGTTAGAAATGATCCATGAGTCACGAAGACTCAACCGGCCCGGATTCAGGCGGACAACAGCGGCAGGCCGCCTGGGTAATCGGGTCTTCGAGGAGGGATATATCTATGGGTACCCGCATCAGGATAAGGGCAACTTGGGGAGAGGAATCAGTGGATGTCGAAGCCAGACTTAACCAGACTGATACTGCCAGGGCAATCGAAGGGTCGCTTCCGCTGAGCGGAACTGTCCAGACCTGGGGAGAGGAGATTTACTTCCCGGTGGCCATCGCTTTGCCGCAGGAAAATCCGCAGGACGAAGTCGAAGTCGGCGACCTGGCTTACTGGCCAACAGGAAACGCCTTCTGCATATTCTTCGGCAGCACCCCAGCCAGCACCGGTGTAAAACCAAAACCGGCAAGCGCAGTCACGGTGTTCGGGGCTATCTGCGGCAACACCACTCCCCTCAAACGTATCCCTGAGGGGGCGAACATTATTGTGCAGAAGCTGACCTGACAGAACACTGTATAAATAAATCTATCTGGCAGCAGCCGCCGTCCAGATAATCCAGTTCATCAATCCTGTCGATACCCGGGGCTCAGCCGCTGCGGAAGACGCCGTAAGAGGTCAGAGCAAAACCGCCGGGCAGCAGGGCACTGGGCAGTTGAACATCGGATGCGATTTCCAACAGGACGAAAAGACGGTGGGAACCCTGGGATTGTGCTACTGACCATAGATCCCCACCGGCCAATATCAGCCGCTGTGGCTTCTGAGCTGGTGGATTTACCTCAGCCAGAATCCGTCCCGACGCCAGCCGGGTTGAGGTATTCGGCAAAGAAATCGTAGATCTTCTGCCGGCATTTTCGTGCGAATGCAGTATCAAGTCGGTCAAAGGAGTGCCCGCCGGGTGCATCCTCATATATCTCGTAGTGAAAGTCTTTGCCCTCGGCCTGCAGTGACTTAATGAGGTGCTCGACTTCAAGCACGTTGACATCTTCATCTGCGGTGTTGGTATGAATGAGCAGCGGGGTCTGCAGCTTGTGCGCGTGCCACGCCGGTGACCTGCGGCGATACTCGTCGACGTTCTGATAGGCAGTCTGACCGATGTGATATTCGGCTGAGTACAGCGCCCTGTAAGCATCGGTCTTGTATCCCATGCGCGCCACCAGGTCGCTTACCGGTACCCCGGCAAAGGCCACCTGGTATGACTCGGGGTGTTCGAAAATGTTCATCAGTGTGTGCAGTCCGCCGTGAGACCAGCCCATGATGCCCACCCGCTGCGGGTCGACGAGCTCACAGTTTTCCACCATCCAGTTGCGTGCCGCATATGTATCCTCTATCTCCAGGCCGCCGTAGTCGATCAATCTGTAGTGCTGCGGTCCGTAGCCGGTGCTGCCCCGGTACTCTGGAGCGATAATCAGGTAACCCTGCAGCAGCAGCTCGCGTACTATGTTGGTGTAATTGGTGTTAAAATTCGAATGCACACCTCCGTGCGGAAACACCATCAGGGGATGCTTTTTGCTTGTATCCAGATCGCGGGGAATAAACACATAGGCAGCAAACTTCACCGGATTGCCCCGGTCGGCGGGTGACTGAGCTGCCGTATTCTGCGGCGGCGGCCCCACCAGCCTGACTTTATCTATCTGGGCCATTTCGCCCAGCCTCTGATACCACAAGGTGTCGTCGATTGCCTTGTGCAGCGCGTCAAAGGAATGCCTGACCTGCTCCTGCCACTGCTTCAGCTGTTCGAGCTCTCTCTTTACATCAAAACCATCAGTTCCGTCGGGCAATGCAAATCTCCCCCTCCTGTCCCAGTCTGCACTCTGTTTAGACCGGGCTGTCGGTTGCTGTCATCTGCCGGGCTTCCTACCGGGCGTCACCTTATCCTCTCTTTCGACAGCACCCTTGAAGTTTCCTCCGGATGTCCCGGGCACGAAGCGCGCGGCAGATGTGTCATAAATGTTATTCAGTATACGCTTGACCTCCGGGGCACCCTGCACTCGATTTCGCAACGCCATCTCTCGCAGTCCACTCAAATCATCCTTCTGCCGCACAGCGTTGGCACGCAATAGGGCTGTCAATGCAGCCAATCCCTGCACACATGGTGCTGAAACCCATAAGGAGCAAACACTATCAGAAATTCCCCAATACACGATCCCCTCAGGTTTCAGGATCAACCCTATCGCAGTCGTGATTGCAGGTTATTGCCCGTGGCGCGTTAGGTAAGCGGGTTGAACCCGGATCAACCAGGAAACGCAACGACATGCCAGCTGGATCTAGATAAGTTCGACCGCAGCGAAGACAATCTCGTCGCCACTGAGAACAACCGTGCAGTGGCCGGAAACCACCCAGATGGCAAGGATATCGCTGTCGTAATGGCAGGCCCATTTCTCACAGGAAACCACCAAAACAACAACTGCCCAGAAGAAATCTTATGGGGCGGAAGGGACCCGCGCCACCCCCCACCCCTCACAGGACTCAATTCAGCTGCACAATCGTCCCGTGCTATTCCTTCAACTGCGGGTCAAGCGCATCCCGCAGTCCATCGCCGACCATGTTAATTGACAGCACGGTGATGGTGATGGCCATGCCCGGGAAAGCCAAAAGCCACCAGGCACGCCTGATGTACACCCTGGACTGGGCAAGAATTGCCCCCCACTCGGCTGACGGCGGAGAAGGGCCCAAACCTATGAAACTCAGGCCAGCGCTGGCCAGGATTGCGCCCGCTACGCCAAGCGTGGCCATGACAATTATTGGTGCCACGACATTGGGGAGTATGTGTCGAATCATTATCCGAAGCGCACTGGCCCCCTGCGCATGCGCCGCCACAGCGTACTCATTTTCCTTGACCGACAGAGTATCCCCCCTGACCAAGCGGGTATAGGTGGGTATTGAGGCTATACCGATGGCGATCATAACGTTGAACAGGCCAGTGCCCAGGACAGCTATTATAACCAAAGCCAAAAGCAGACCCGGAAAGGCCAACAGGATATCCATAAAACGCATGATGACGTTATCCACCCATCCCCCGAGATATCCTGCCAGCAATCCCAACATGGTTCCGATGATCATGGCTATTCCCACTGCCACCAGCCCCACCTGCAGAGAAATTCTACTGCCGTGGATAAGCATGCTCAACAGGTCCCGGCCCAGGCGGTCGGTGCCGAGCAGATGCTCTGAAGACGGAGGTTCCAGGCGGTTGGGGCGAACTTCGAAGGGGTCGTACGGAGCCAGATATGGAGCAAATATAGCGGTGGCTATTAAAAGGAGCAGGATCACCAGTCCCAAAGTTGCTCCCCTGTTTCGAAAAAATCTTCGAACGGTCTGCCTGGCAAGGGAGATCCTTTTTACGGGCTGATCGCTTTCACCCTCTGAGATTCTATCTTGGTCATCGAGCACTGAACTCACCTCCGGACTGCTCAGCTGTAGCGGATTCTTGGGTCAAGTACCGAATAGAATAAGTCGACAGCCAGATTTACCAGCACAAAAGCCAGAGCCATGTACAGGACAATCCCCTGCACCATGGGCAGGTCTCTGGCCATCAAAGATCTGATCAGGAGGCTTCCCAGGCCAGGCCAGGAAAACACCTGCTCAATAATTACCGTCCCCGCCAGCAGGCGGCCAAACTGCAGCCCCACTATGGTCACTACGGGAATCAGTGAGTTCCGAAGCACGTGATGATACAGTACTACGGATTCGCTGAGGCCTTTTCCGCGGGCGGTTCGAACAAAATCCTTTTTCATGACTTCGAGCATGGAAGACCGGGCCAATCTGGCCAAAACAGCGGCAGCCCTTATTCCCAGGGCCATGCTGGGAAGAATCAGGTGCCGCCAGGTACCCGCCCCGCTCGTGGGAAGCCACCCCAGATTCACTGCGAAAAAGAATATAAGCATCAAACCAAACCAGAATCCCGGCATGCTGACTCCGAACATGGCAATCACCATCACAATATTGTCAAAAATGTGCTTGTGATACTTGGCGGCGAGAACTCCCGCTGCCACCCCAAAAGTGACTGCCAGGACCATACCTGCCAGAGCCAGTCTGATGGTGGCCGGCATCCTGCCGAAAATCTCCTCGGTGACTACCACCCTGGTCCTGAACGACCTGCCCATGTCCCCTCTTAGCGCCCCGAGTATGAAATCACGGAATTGAATGTGAAGCGGGTTGTGAAGCCCCAGGCTTTCTCTTATCGCCTCCAGCTGGGCAGCATCCGCTTCCAGCCCCGCGATGGCCCGGGCCGGGTCACCGGGGGTCATATGAAGCATAAAGAAAACCAAAATTGCTACTCCCAACATTGTGGGGATGATGCTGAGCAGGCGTTTAGCAATATACGTAGTCATAAGAGATTCCCCTTCTTGGGTCACAGAACCAAGGTGGGAAGAATTGACTCACCTTCCCACCCCGGCTGTTTGGGTTCATCAGACTTTGAATCTCAACTGCATCGGCAACAGCATCAGTCAGAGAGCCACACGTCGTGAAGCAACCAGGTTCCGCGGTAGTTAATATCGAAGTCTTGCACCCGTTCGTGCACCGCGATGTAGTTTTTGCGGATGTAGATGGGCGCCCAGTACGCCTGATCGACGGCCAGCTCCTGTGCCTGAGCAGCATATTCCATCCGCTCGTCCGGGTCGACGGTATACCGCTGGGCCTCTACCAGTTCATCCATCTCGGGGTCCTGAATGAAGGCCCAGTTGACACCAACACCCGCTTCACCGGAGTGGAAGATGTGATACAACCAGTCGGGGTCTCCATATCCGTACCCCATAAGGTTCATGTCATGCCTGCCCTCGCTGAGGTACTCCATGAGGGTGCCCCACTCGAAACTCTCGATTTCTACCTTGACACCTATGTCCCTGTACTGGGCCTGCAGCATTTCCGAGGTAGCGATCCAGGCGTCTGTTGGCTGTATATAGAGCGAAAGCTTCAGCGTCTCGCCATCCTTCTCCCGGTACTCCTCGTCCTCAGGCAGCACCCAGCCGGCCTCATCGAGCAGCTTGCCGGCTTCCTCGGGATCATACTGGTAGCTGATATCCTCCACACCTTCCCAGTAACCCCACATGTTAGGCGGCAGCGGACCGTGCGCCTCGATGGCGTGGCCCTCTTCAGCAGCAGCGATGATCGGATCTTTTTCTATCGCCAGGTTCAGGGCCCTGCGAACGAGAACATCATCAAGAGGCTCCCGGTCCTGGTTGAACCACACCGACATAGTCACACCCTCGGTCATGTACGAGTAGATTTCGAAGTCGGGGTGGTCCATGAACATGTCAACCTCGGCAGGCGGGACCCGCGCTATATCCAGCTCGCCCGCCTCAAGGGCAGCCAGTCGGGGCGCATCCTCAGTAATATACCTTATCTCGACTTCATCCGGGTAGGGGGCGCCTTTGTTTTCGTAATACTCAGGCGGCCATGAGTAGTCTTCGTTGCGGACCAGGGTAATGTATTCCCCACTGACCCAGTCATCAAACCGGTACGGTCCGGTACTGGACGGATTGCGCCCGTAATCTTCGCCGTGCTCTTCTAGGGCTACGGGATCAATCGCATGGGTGTATCCGGCCATGGTGAAGCCGTGCAGAAGCGGACCAAAAGGCCTTTCCATCTCGATGAGCAGAGTGTAATCATCGACTGCTGTCAATTCCTTCATCGGCCCGAGGACACCATCGGTGTGTACGGTGCCTGTCTCCGGATCCAGCGCTCTATCCCATGTTGCTTTAAGAGCTTCGGCAGTGAAGGGCTCGCCGCTGTGGAATTCAGCGTCATCCCTCAGATAAAGCGTTATCTCCAGACCGTCGTCCGATATATCCCAATCCTCCGCCAGTGCGGGGATGAAATCAGCTGTCTCCGGGTCTCTGTCAACCATCGGATCAGATATTTGAGACATCACGAAATAGGCAGAGGCAGCGGCAGTCAGGTGAGCATCCAACGTATTGGGCTCCTCGGCATACCCTATGACCAGACGGCCTCCACGTTGAGGTTCCTCTTCTACAGGTTCGTCGATGGGGTCGTCATCCACCGCTTCTTCCGGTGCACAGGCAACGACTGCGAGACTCAAGGCAAATACAACGGCGATTAACAAAGATAACCTTCTGCTATCAAAAACACTCATGCTGTCGGACCCCCTCCTAAGGGTTCTCTGATAATAGGTTCTCAGCTGCTGACAACCAGGGTGCAGTGCCGCCAGGAGCTTTTGGACCTACTTTTCCTACCTTTCAAGAACAGCCTTCTCATATCCTTCACAATTATCTCAAAACGCAGCTGAGTCGGAAAAAAGCCATAAAGCCTTAGGCGCGGAGGAATCATCCATCGCCCGAGACTCCCCCGTTCACGTGGACGCCTCTGCAGAGCCACACCCGATATAGCCTATTCTGCACCCGCTGCAGCAGGGAGGAGTCGCTTTCTCATATTGGACAACCAAAACGACCCTGAGACACTGCGGGAGGTGAAGTGTTTTGCGTCGGCCTGCCGCAGAAGCTTTATATTGACCCGACCGCAGCTGCACCAGGGCAGCTGAGCCGGTCTGAGGACTGACGACTCAGCTCCCACGTGCATCAGGCTCACTACCGCAGTAGACCTGAACCTCAGCCGGAAGTCAGACGATTTTTTGCCTGTGTCTGACGGTGGACTACTGGGAGTCCTCTTCGCATTCGGACTGTTCACAGGTCAGCTCACCGACATCTCCTACGCGGGGTATGATGCGGTAGCCAAAGGACAAAGCCCAGGTTTCACCCTGATCGTCAGTCAGGAGTTTCATAGGCATGTCGCCAGCTCCGATGCTGATTAACACCACATCTTCAGCAGCGGGCTGGGCAATGTGAGTTGCGTCCTCCATATCGACAAACAGATAGTCGTCCTCGAGGTACATCTCGAAGCTGGCCCCTTCACCTGAACGGTAGGAACCGGTGAACCTGGCCAGCTGCTCGGCGGACGCATCAAACTCCGGCCGATCGAACTGAGGAGTATCCGGGCGGATGTGTTTCAGGGCGTTTATGGCCCCCCGGCTCACCGAAGAGGACGGCACTCCCGACAGGTTGGACAGGGCTGCTGCTGTTATGCCCTCCTCCACTGCCAGCAGGATGTCGGCCGACACGCCTTTTATCCCGCCGCCGTGCCCTACCAGCGTGCTGCCGTGGTAATCAGTCTGGATGGTCAACCCGTACCCGTAATGAATCTCTTCCGGATACGGCAGCGACACGTGCGGGTGCATCATCTGCCTTATGCTTTCGGCGGAGGCGATGCGCTTTCCATCCACCTCCCCCTCACAGCGAAAGACTTCCAGATATGAAAGCAGGTCACGGACCGTGGACATCAGACGGCCGGCAGCCTCCATGGCGGGGAATTCCCACCATCCGGGGGCGTGACGGACGACATTTTTGCCCTCTTTTTCGGTGGACGCGTACAGCTCGGTAACTTCGGAGAAGTCCTCCAGCCTGTCGGTATCCAGGGTGGTGCTGGTCATCCCCAGCGGCGCGAGGATATTCTCCTGCAAAAACGAGGAGTAGGACTGCCCCGAGGCCCGCTCGATGACTGCGCCCAGCAGGGCATAACCGTCATTGGAGTAGCTGAATAACTCCCCGGGGTCTCCAAGCATATCCACTTCGAATCCCGCAATCAGCTCCACAAGCTCCTCGTAGGTGTCCACTGGCTCGAGGTCCTCAGCTTCCTTTCGGAACTCCTCCACGCTGGGGTCGTCCTTCATACTCCTGGCCATGGCGTGAAAGAGCGACGCCAGCGGCGGCAGTCCGCTGGTATGAGTCATGAGATGATGCAGAGTGATTCCTTGCGGTTCAGTTCCTCCGGGCAGTCTGAATTCGGGCAGCCACTCAGCCACCGGGTCGTCGACGCTGAGTACACCACGCTCCTGCAGCTGCATTACTGCCAGGCAGGTAAAGGACTTGGTTATGGAACCGATCCCGTAAACAGTGTCCGGACCGGTCGGGAGTTCCTCCTCGACGTTGCGGAAACCGAAGCCGCCGGTCTCGATCGGCTCCCCTTCCCGCGCGACTCCGAAAGCCAGACCGGGGATCTGGTTTGCTGATACGACTTCCTTGGCGTGCGTGTCAAAGACTTTTTTCCAGGGACATTCACTCATACAGTTTTCTCTCCTTCCTTATATGTCGGGACAAGCTGGCGGGAGGTTCCACTGCTTAGTATCGGGGGTGGATTCTGCAAACTCAAAGCGACAGGGCCCACCTAAAGAGTACTGGGCCCTGTGACCTGCCCCTTCAGTCCTGAAGATCCATCGGTTGGCCGCAGCAGACCAGCGTTCCGGCTCCACCTTCCAGGACTTTTACCTTGTTTCCGCACTTGCTGCATAGATACACTTCTCCCTTTTTGGCTGGCATCTCGTCACCTCCCCGGGATAATCTCCGGATGCTCCGAGCGCGCGCGAGCATCTGCCAACTGCCGATATAATTTTGCATACCGTAATAATTCGGCACAAAGCCACTAGATCCTGCCGTAAAGGGCATCATCGGACATACAGATCCGCAGATGCTGACAATTGCATGATACAAGGACTTAACCGGTAGATATAGCACTGCACTTGCAAAGTCCTACACCAGCGTCTCCTCTCTGAGGACGCGCAGCGCATCAAGCGACTCAGGAGAAAAAACTCTCCCGCCGCCTCCTTCCGTAAGCTGTGAAAACCGAAAAAGAAAGGCAAAGGGGTCTGCTGCCACCTCTACGATCAGCTCCCGCCCACACGACTCCATCATCTTCTGCGCCATGTAAAATCCAACCGGGTGACCGCTCTGCA
>PUMD01000068.1 GCA_003551215.1 Clostridia bacterium
GGCAGAATGCCCGTGTAGCCGATCAGGTTCCAGCCCTCGACTACTTCATAGGACGGAGGCACGTTGGGCCCGGCCAGCATGTTGCTGCCGATCACGGTCATGACTGCATCATCGGCCATCTTCACCCAGTAGCCTTTGCCGTCCCTAATGTGGGTCAGGTCGCTGGCCGCCGGATGCGCCGGTGAGTAGGCACGCCACTTGTCGGCAGCCGCGTCATACTCCCAGATAACCTCCAGGTCATCCGCAATGGGCTCCACCAGACCGCCGTAGCCCGATACCAGGTCCTCCACATTACCGTTAAGCGGTATTACCGGTACGGACATCATGTTCCAGCCCCTGGACAGCATCTGCGGGGCCTGGATGGGGTTCAGGTACTCGTCGTTGTTCACGGCCGCGATGGCCATGGTCGTGCTCTCCGCGTTCCGCCAGTCAGGAACGTTGTTAAGGAAACCTGCCTCGGGAGCCAGCCCGGCCAGATCGAGCCAGGGAACGCCGATCACGGCACCCGAGTAGTCGCCGCCGAAGCTGCCGCTGCTCATCGCAGAGTCAGCCAGCACGCCCACAGGTCCCAGATGGGGATCGATGCTGAACATCAGCTCAGCGATATCGAACAGCCAGGTGGGCAGGTTCATGCTGAGCTTCAGCATCTCCCACTGCCCGCCATCGAGTTGCGCCTGACCCAGCAACTGGGTCCGGAACAACCCGGCATCCTTCAGTTCGTCCTCGGAGTAGAGCATCAGCACTATTCCAAGATCGATGGAGCCGGCCGGCGAAGCCACGATTTCCACCGGCTTCAGCATGGTGAAGCCATCAGCCTCGGCGGTCACCTCAGGCCAGTCCAGCCTGATTATGGGGTCCTCGGCCACGTGGCCGATCACCACCACATCGGGTATGTACAGTATGAATACTCCGTACTCCACCAGGCGGGGAGCCTTCTTCAGGAACTCGGCCCAGCTGGTGTCGGATGCAAAGCTTGTGTCGGTATCGTAGCAGGGCTCATACACCATGATCCAGGGTATGTCCTCGAACCCCTCACCCGGGGGCATCGTGGCCATCGGGTACTCTGGATAGTAATGGTCACCCGCCATCTGCTCGAAGTCCGGGTAGTAGATGGCTATCCCGTTGGCATTCTCCTGCAATGGCCCAGCCCAGTTGGCGATTACGGCATTCTCCACGCCCTCAATCACGGCGGCGGCCGCCGCAGCAATGCCAGTCTCCGGCAGAGCCTCAACCAGCAGTTCTGCAAAGTGCTGCAGGTCTATGCTGCCCACCGAGCCGAAGAAGCTGGATTCGTAGCACACATCCCAGTACCAGTAGTCGCAGTCGCCGAAGGTCTCCACGGCGACCCTGGCCGCGGCGATTTCCTCGTCGTAGACGCCTATGCCGTCCAGTAGGGCCTGTGCCAGGTCCTCGACTGCAGCGGTCAGAGCAGCTATCTGGCTCAGGTCCTTCGCCGACAGCGTGCCGCAGGGGAAGCCATGGTACCAATGGCAATACAAATCGCAGTCATCGCCGCAAGGTCCATACCGCTCAGCATACATATCCACCATCAAGGTGGCGTACTCAGCCGCGGTCATGCTTGAATCGGCAGCCAGCGCCGACAGAATGGTGTCGTAGGGCATGCCGGGGGCAAGAATGACTTCCTGCGACCCGACCGCATACTCAGCGTAGTTCATCACCTGGTAGTCAACCTCGAGCATCTGCATGAGGCAGGCGTCGAAGGCGATTACCTGCAATTTGTCTTCTCCGCCGTTAGTGACGGCATCCAGCGCCTGGCCCAGCTCTATCATGCTGAGGCTGTCGTTATCTGTCCAGTCAACGCAGAAAGAACTCGACCTCCAACCTGCGCCGTGGTCCCACATGGACAGGGCGTAGTTGGCGGACGGGTAGTTGGCCTTGACCCAGGTGATGAAGTCCTCCAGGGTCTGCGGGTCGCCCATGTTGACCTCGCCGGTCTTGGCGGGTATTACCGCGCCCTCGCAGTCCACCTGCATCCCGCCGGTGACAAACGTCTGGTAGATCCTTGAGTCGCCATGAGATGGGCCGTCATAGAGAACGACCGTCCTCACCGGACCGTAGTAGTCGGCTGAATCGATGGCGTACAGCGCCTCATCCGCCCAGTACCAGCCCAGGTCGTTGTCGGCCGCCATGTATACCATGTTTATCCAGTCGAACTGGTCGAATACTGTTATCTCTATTTCCTGCTCGGCTATGACCAGGTACGAATCCTCGTCATAGTAGCCGCGGAACTCGATCGTGAACTCGTAGGTACCCGGATCAGCGTCCTCGGGCACGCAGATGCTCTCGACGAACTTGATCCACTGATCGCCGGAAACATTGTAACGGGCCTCAGGGTTGAAGCTGACATCCAGCGGATGGTCGTCTCCCACTACTACCGGCTCCACCTTGGTCCAGCCGCCGACGACTTCACCAAGTCCCTCGATAATGGCCTCGGCGATGCCCTCGCCGCTCATGTCCACGTTGACCACGGGGCCGCCGGTCGCCTCGGCAACTCTGTGCACATCGGTTAGGTGCCAGGGCTCTATCCCGACCACCGTAATGCCTGCTTCGTTCAAGGCCTGAATGGTCGTGTCCCAGCTGGGACCCGGATAACCGGATGTGGTCTCCACCGGGCAATGGAACCAGACATCCGTGGCCAGCAGAATGATCCTGGTAACACCGGGCTCATCGCTCCACGACGGGTTCGGATCCTGTTCAGGATCCACCCACGGTAGGTTGCCAGCGCCCGTAGCCGCCTGGTACAGGGCCTCAAGCTGGCTCTCCGGAGCGTCCGCTCCGCCCGTGGCGTATAACTCGTTAACCCCTGCTACGAAGGCATCCCTGTCGGTGGTCAGGTCCTGGACCAGCCGGTACGGGACGTCGCCACTGGAGCCCCAGGGCGAAATCGGGAAGTCGCCGAATCCGGCCACGCCGAAACGGGCACCGGGTAGCAGTTCCTGCACCGCATCGAATATCTGCGGCGCCAGGGCCTTGAGTGTATTCATGTAGCTCCAGTAGCTACCGGTCTCATCCTGGAGCAGCAGTATCTCCACATCACCGACACCGGCCTCTACAGGCAGTCCCGGCATGCGGAGCCATTTCTCTATCTCCAGGCAATCGCCCGTGAAGAGTTCGGTCTCTATTACCCTGGGTTCGATGCTGCAAGGCACCTCGACGACAACAGTCTGATAGTCGACAAACTGGCCGTCAATGGAGTAATTCACCGCGAACTCATAAGTGCCGCCCGGCGTGCCGATGGGCACCGAGATGGTCTCGTTGAAAGCGACCGCGTCATAGCCCCAATCCTCGTCGACGTAGAATTCGTCAAACTCTATATCGACCCAGTCGCTGAACTGCTCATCCTCGACCTCGATGCTGAGGATGCCGGAATCGTTGATGAGGGCCGGCAACACGGCCGAGGTCGGGAACCGGACCTCCACCATGTCCGCGCTGAAGCCCCACCAGTGGTAGATGTCGTCTGAGGTAAGACGTATGCCCAGGGTATCGCCTTCAACCCAATCAGTCCACACGTTATAGTGATTGCCGGTGAAGGACTGTACCTGCTCTCCGTCGCCATCAAGGATTCGCACGTAGTCGAAGTGAGTTTCCACCTCGATCGTGTCAAAGTGAACCCTGACTTCGACCGCAGCCGGGACTTCCAGCCACCACGTCTCGTCAGTGTTAGCCGCGTACGGATGCTCGCTCTCAATATTTATACTCTGGCTCATGACCGGACCCGGCTCAACAGCGCCGAAAGGCACCACCGATCCGCCGGTAGCGTCCGCCACGTCCTGTAGCTGGACGTTGTTGGGGGAGCCCCAGCCGACTACAGTGATCCCTGCAGCCTCGAGGGCTTCTATTGCCTCATCTCTATTCTTGCCCGGATAGTCCTCCGTCCCGTCATGGAAGGTGGCATCCGTGGCCAGGACTATTACCTTGTATGCATCGTCATCCCAGCCGATCTCCGTGTCGGTCGCCGCCCGGTACAGGGCTTCGTACTGGCTCTCCGGCTCATCCCCGGCGCCCTCGGCAA
>PUMD01000201.1 GCA_003551215.1 Clostridia bacterium
ACTTATAGCCCGATACCGTCAGAAAAGGCAAGATAACCCGAATGACCGCTTTGTCGCTAGGGTAGAACATTGACATCTTGCGATCACAGAAAGTGATGAACATGCTATCCGAATTAAGGAATAAGAGACCTCTAAAAAAGGCCGATGATGCATTCTACGAATGGATGACGGCCCAGATGGCTCCCATAGTCTCCGATATAAAAAGACCAATAAGGTACGCTACGGAGATCATAAGGAACAAGACCGACAGGAGCCCTCCAATGGAGGAAATATTCGAAGGCGTTGAATGCCCTGTAGATGAAGAAGGAAACCGAATAGTGATACAGGTCAGGAACCTTACGAAGATATTCGGCAAGAGCCCCGAATCGGCAATACCTCTACTTGAGAAGGGAATGTCCAAAGGTGAAATCCTAAAGACCACGGGAAACACCGTGGGACTTTATGGTGCGTCCTTCGATGTCAAGCAGGGTGAGATATTCGTTTTGATGGGCCTCTCCGGCTCAGGGAAATCTACACTGGAAAGGTGTCTCAACCGACTATTTGAACCTACCACAGGGACAGTTGTCATTGAGGGTCTGGACTTCACATCTCTCAAACCGGATTTGCTTAGGGTGGTGCGCAGAAAGAAGATGTCTATGGTATTCCAGAACTTCGGGCTCCTACCCCACAGGGACGTAAAGAACAACGTAGCTTACGGACTTGAGATGCAGGGAGTTTCAGAGACAGAGAGGCTCGAGAAAGCCCAGGTAGCAATCGACATAGTCGGTCTTTCTGGTTATGAAAACTCAAAACCGGCAAACCTCAGCGGAGGAATGAAACAAAGGGTGGGGTTGGCAAGAGCGTTGGCTACCGATCCCGATATATTATTCATGGACGAGGCCTTCAGCGCTTTGGATCCTCTTATCCGTAGGGACATGCAGGATGAGCTTTTGAAAATCCAGGCAGAATTGGGAAAAACAATAGTCTTTGTCACACATGATTTGGATGAAGCTCTGAAACTGGGCGACCGGATTGCACTTATGAAGGACGGCGTTATAGTCCAGATAGGTGATGCAGAAGACATACTCCAGAGGCCTGCCGATGAATATGTTTCCCGCTTCGTCGAGGACGTTGATCGCACAAAGATATTGACAGCGGGAGTTTTCATGAAGAGGCCCCACGACGTTGTTTATATGAGCCAAGGCCCCAGAACCGCACTGAAGCTAATGGAGGACAATGACAGTACCACGATCTTCGCATTGGACAAGAAGAGGAGGCTCCAAGGGTTAGTGGAGGCCGATGATGCTCTAAGGGCGGTCAGGAACAATCAGAAGCTGAATGAAATCATGATCACTGACATACCTATGGTGAACACGGAGACCCCGATGAGCGATGTAATCCAGTTATTGGTCACCAATAACTTCCCTATACCGGTGGTCGATGACGATAACATTCTTCTGGGGGTTGTTAGACCTGCTGCCGCCGTTGAAGCCCTCAATGTCGGAGGCAACATGAACGGAGGGGGTGGTGACCAATGACCAGGTCTAAGGTCGGTGAATGGGCAGAGGTAGGTGTGGATTATATCCAGGAGTATCTATCGTGGCTTCTGCTCGGGATTAGGGACATCTTGTTCTGGGCCCTCGATACGCTAGGTCCATTCCTACGTGGTTTGGATCCCTACGTTTTCATGCTCCTCGCTATCGTGGTGTCCTTACTAATCACAAAAAGAATAATCTTATCTCTATTGATAGGGGTGGGTTTTTACTTCATTAACTGGATGGGTTATTGGACGAGTGCAATGGTCACTCTCAACATGGTCCTAATCGCTACTCTCGTGGCGATACTGGTCGCTGTCCCGCTTGGGATATGGGCTGCGAAGAGCGAAAAAGCCAATCCTGCCATAAAAGCTCTCATGGATTTCATGCAGACGATGCCTGCTTTCGTCTATCTCATCCCTGCAGTCATATTCTTTGGCCTGGGAGTGGTACCGGGCACGATTGCGACAGTGATATTCGCGTTGCCCCCCACAGTCAGGCTGACGAACCTGGGTATTAGGCAGGTGCCCACAGAGATGAACGAGGTCGCTGACTGTTTCGGTTCAAGCGCATGGCAGAAGCTGTCTAAGGTTCAGATGCCTATCGCCATGCCTTCGATAATGGCTGGAATCAATCAGACGATCATGCTATCACTCTCAATGGTGGTCATTGCCGCTATGATCGGTGGAGGAGGACTCGGTTCCGACATAATCTTCTCTCTGAGCAGAATCAATGTAGGAATGGGCTTCGAAGCCGGTCTGGCTGTGGTAATAATCGCCATGATCCTGGACAGACTCACGCAGTCGTTCAGAACAGAAAACTGAGCGCGTGACGCTCAGAAACGGAGGAAAAGAAAATGAAAAGCGAATACAAGACCATAGCAGTTGTGGCTGTAGCGATAGTGTTGGTGGCCGCGCTGGTTCTTACTATCACTGCCGAGGACGATGCAGATTTCGAGCTGCAGTCCAGCAGCAGTGCCGGTATGCTCAGCGCATTGGACGCCGCACTGGCTAACGAGGAACACATAGTGGTAACGCTATGGGATCCTCACTGGGCCTTCGCGGCCTATGACACCGATGACTACCACCTAGTCTATCTGGAAGACCCTGAGCTGGTCTTCGGCGAGGCTGAGTCAATCGAGACAATAGCCAACAAGGAATGGGCTGAAGACGCGGCTAACGCTGACGCAGCGACCATTCTCGGGAACTTCAACTGGACCGTTGACGAGATCAACGACGTCATGAACCGTATCCAGGAAGAGGATGATGATGTTGCTGGAGCCCAGAGCTGGGTAAATGACAACAGCGACACCGTGGCCAATTGGACCGCTGGCCTCACCGGGACCGGTGACATCGAAATAGGCTATGTGCTTTGGGACTGCGCCATCGCGTCTTCTAACGTGATGAAGATAGTCCTGGAGGATGCCGGTTGGAGTGTCGAACTCACTGATCTTGAGGCTGGACCAATGTACACTGGCCTCGCCACTGGTAGTATTGATGTGATTACCACTGCCTGGGTCCCCGCAACCCATGCTGCATACATAGAGCAGTACGGTGACGATCTGGAGACTCTTGGTGTCAACCTGGAAGAGGGAGCAGCCCTCGGCCTGGTGGTGCCCAACTACACCGCTGAGGCCCTGGACCTGACGTCCATCGCGGACCTGCAGGGCAAGGGTGATTACTTCAACAACGTCATAACCGGCATCGATTCTGGCGCCGGCATAATGGCTATGGCTGAAGAGGCAATCAAGACCTACGAGCTCGCCTGAAGCTAATGGATTCTTCAGGTCAAACCATAACTAAACCATTTACCTCATTAAATTTTTTATTTGTATAGGTCAATATTGATTCTTTGTAAACAGCTATTACCAAAGATTTAGTAAAGAGTAACAAAATATCAGCGACAACGGAATTGCCCCCAACTCTCTCAGATTCTTAATAAATTAAACAAATGGGAGTCTTTGACCAATGGCTCAAACAGAAATTAATTGCTAATTGAAATCCTAAAGTTTACAATCTGTAGTGGCGTTCCTTCACTAATGCGGTTTTACCCGATGGGCACATCTTCATCACTTTACGTATCGAATTTCTAATATGCGAATAAACGCCAGTCGATCATTGTTAGAAGCATGGATTCTGAACTGTAAACATTTGGATACAAGGATTATTGGAAGGTTACTCCTTTACTCCTGCAAAAACAATTGCCGTAGCTTGTAGGACATGGAATAGTGAGAAGAGGACAGAGCACGAATGCATGGCTCAATTTTTCATTTTAGAGACCTTCAGATATTATATTCGGCACCTTATCCATGGCTTTATGGACCTTACTTGCATTTCCGCCCCCGCCCTGGGCGAAGTCAGGCTTTCCGCCGCCCCCGCCGCCGACCACGGACATTATCTCCTTGAGCAGCTCGCGGCAATCGATGTCCACGTCCTTGCTGCGTGAGACGAGGACCCTCGGCTTAGGGTAGGCCTTGGCCACGACCG
>PUMD01000082.1 GCA_003551215.1 Clostridia bacterium
CACAGCTTCATCCTGAGCACCACAATCGGCCGACGCGGTCAGGGTCATGATGTCCACCGTACCCTCACCGATGTCCGCGGGCGCGAACAGGCGTACCACAAGCAGGACTTCAGCTTCCGGTGCGAGGTCCGGGACGTCCGGAGTCCCGTTGTCGTTGGTGTCCTCCACACGGTCGCCCGCTTCGTAGTTGTTATCGCCTGCCGAGTACGGTTCACCGTAGTAGAGCAGTCTCTCCCAGGGCATGGTCCCTTCGGCCATCAGGGTCACTGTGGTCTCAAGATCACCGACGTTGCGCAGCACAAACGCGTAGCGGACCACGCCCCCGGGCCGCACAGCACCGGAAAGGTCCGGGCCGATACGGATGGCGCACTCCGTTGAGACGTTCACGGTGTTGGTCTGGCTGTCTGAGACGTCCGGATTGTTCGTCGACTTGGCGGTGAACACAACTTCGAGGTCGTCGTCCACGGGCTCGGCGTCAGGGGGGGCGCACACGACAGCGATGAGCGATTCCGTCTGACCAGGGGGCAGCGCACGCGTGTTGGCAATCGGGACGAGCTCCTCCGGGTCCAACGTACCGTCGTCGTCGAGGTCGCGGTAGAAGGTGACCGTCCAACCGGACTCCAATCCGGACCAAGAGAGGGCGAACGTGTCCTCGGAGCCGCCGGCGTTGATCACCTCCAAGGGGAAGTGCGCGCACGCGCCGGGGGTCACCGTGGGCGAGGGGTCGCCAATACCATCCCTGTTCTGCATGATCACGGCCGCTGCGGTCACCTTGTTGATCGTGATCTTCGCCGTGTCCCGCTCCGTGGTGTTCAGACTGGAGCGGGCCTCGATCGTCACTTCCCGGGGTTCTTCGCTGGCTGGTTCGTCCGCGGGGATCGTGATCTTGACCACGATATCGCGGGAAGCTCCCGGTGCGAGCGGTCCGACATCGGGCACGCCGTCACCGTCGGTATCGGGAAGCGGGATGAGTCCGTCGGAGCGGTAGAAGGAGACCGTCCAGCTGTCGGGCAACGTCGACGTTGCCACGGAGATATCGAAGACATCCGTGGCTGTGCCCGTGTTCGTGACAGTATGGCGGAATTCCACCGTGCTTCCCGCTGCAACCTGGTCTTTCTGTTTGTCGGGTTTGAGCGTTACGCCCGCCTCGGCGAGCACCGAGACATACGTTGCGTTGGAGTCGACCGCGTGTTCCTGTCCATCATCGTCGCTGTAGCGGACGGAGGCTTGGTTGGCGATGTACCCCGCTCGGTGGCCGTCCGCCACCCGGACCTGAAACGTGAAACTGTACTCCTCCTCTCGATTCAGTACGCCATCGTTGTTTTCGGGGATGAACCAGCCGACGTGAGTGACCTGGGCCAGGTCGCTTGGGGGCTCTTTCGACCACGAATCCCCCCCGTCTATCAAGTACACCACGTCGCCCGACGGCTGGCCGGTCGGTTCCGCTGTCGTGAGTGTAGTGCCTTCGGGAAGCTCATCGCTGATGAGGATGCCTCTTCCTGTTAGGCCGCTGACCTCCACCCCGCCGGCGGCCTTGGTGCCCTTGTTCTCGCCGCGGATCGTGTACGAAATGGTCTGACCGGGCGACACCTGAAGCGGCACGGCGCTCTTGGTGATGGTGAGTACCGCATCGTCGGTGACCTCCGCCTTGTGGATGTTGTTCACGTCCACGGCAGAAGCGTCGGATCGAGAAACGCCATCCACGCCAATGTAGGCGACCTCCTCGGCCGCGGCGCTGTCAGGAACCGTGTACACGACGAGCAGTCCGGCAATCTCGTCAGGCTGCAGCGGCCCCAACGCCGTGCGGGAGACCTCTCCTTCATCCACGCTGCCGTCATCATCGAAGTCCTGCCAGCTGGCCACAAGCGGATCATCGTCAGCGATCTGTCCCGTCATCGCCCGGTCCCAGAACACCTCGATGCCCGTGACTCCCGTGGGAAGCCGTGGGAGAAAGGCGCTCTCCGCGAGGGCGAAGGTCGGCGTGAGGTCGAAGGTGTCCTCAGCGTTGCCGGTGTTGGTGAGCGTGTACGGGAACACCACGCGCTGGTCGGGAGCCACGCGCAGTGTCTGCGCCGGTGTCTGGGTTGTGCCGCTGGGCAGGATGGAGAGGCCGTACACGGCTTGGACGACAATGACGACCTCGTTGGAGGTGGTGGTGTAGACGTTCCCGGCAGGGTCTTCGTAGCGAATCACGCCCTGGTTGACGATCTCCGTTCCAGCCGGGGTCTTGCTGGTCCCGAGGACGACGAACCCGCTGAACACGGCGACAAGCAGCGCACACAGCAAAGACCGTCTCATCGCACCACCGCCTCGTAGGTCACATGGCTCTGGGCGCCCGGGGCTAGCGTACCGTGGAGTTCCCAGCGGATGTGGGTGATGCCGGCCGGCTCAGGTTCGGTAGACTCCCAGTTGTTGACCCCGCCGTCCGTGCTGAAGCGCACGCTGAAAGTCTCGCCTTCGTCCCCCGCTGCGCTGCCGGCAACGTACCGCATATGGTCGGGCACGGCATCGATCACCTCTACGTTGCTCAACGCCACGACACCGATGTTCTTGAATGCGAGACGGAACGTCATCGTCTCCCCGGGCTTGGCCTCCACACGGGTGCCCCAGTTCGCTCCCCCGTCCGTGCTGACCTCCTTGCGCAGTTCCACCTTGCCCGTACGCACGGTGGTGATGTTCGTGGCTCTTGCCACTTCATCGTTCCACTCCGCAGTGAGGGTCACCACATCCACCGTGCCGGAGGTGGCGTCCGAAGGGACGAACGCCCGCATGATGAGTTCCTGTTCTTGGTTTGGTTCCAGGGTCAGCGCGTCATCGCTGATCAGCGGGCCGTCAACGATCCCGCCGTCGCCGTCGCCTCTGTACAGAATCCACGCCCATGCCTGCGTTGAGGGACCATAGGCAAGCTGCACACTGACTGTCTGGGTACCCAGGTTGGCCAGCCGATGGCGGTAGGTGACGATCGTGGCGGGCGTCGCCTCCCGCGTGTGGTTCGGCGACAGGACAACGGCCGGTCCCTCGAAGTGCGCTCGCACGATGTCCGACAGCACCACCTGGCTCCGTCGTTCCTCATCTTCGGTGTCCGCATCGTACCACGCCAGCTGAGCCCGGTTGGCGAACGTATGGCCAAGGGGGATGGCGCTTTCGCTGTCAAAGACGGTGTTGACGGTGCAGTTGATGGTGATTTCTACCTCCACGTCGGGTCCTATCTCGGTGGCGGTCAGCTTCACGAGACGATCGTCGACGCTGAGACCATAATCTTCCGCGTTCAGCCCACGCACCTGTATATCCTCTAGCTTCACGCTGAGCCCGTCGGGGACTTCGTCGCGCAGGACGACGTCGTACAGCGTCGCCTCGATTACCGGATCAGGGAAACGCAAGGTGTAGCTGATTGTCTGGCCCTGCGTGACCGATTCCCCGTTGGCCGGATCTTGAGCCTTACCGAGCACGGGATACGGGGTGGTCAGCGGCACGCGCTGGGGCCCGACCTCGTATAGACGCCGATCGGGGTGGTCTCCCTCGCCAGGCAGTGAGTAGGCCTTCCCGAAGGCCTGGTTCACCAGCGCCCGCGCCCCCGCACGCCCGGCACCGATGTCCTGGGGCACGGCGACTTCGTAGACGAGCTCCAGCGACTTTCCCGGCTCGATGGGGTGGTCGGGGCTGATGACTTGCAAGCTGATCGTCCCCTCGGTGTCGTCGTACGCGAATTCGTAGTCGTCCGGATCCAGGGTGTCTTCGTTCAGCTGCACCGTTGGTTGCAGCTCCGCGGGACGCAGCTCCGCGGGAAGCACGTCCGTCAACTCTGCATCGTAGGCGGGAGCGTCCTCGTCCTTGTTCGTGAGGGTAACGGTGAAGCTCACGGTCTGACCGCGCTCCACGACGCCGTCATCAGCGTCGCTCTCCTTTGCGAGCGCGAGTTCCGGTTCCACCACCGTGGTGGTGACCGTGTTCGACGTAACG
>PUMD01000126.1 GCA_003551215.1 Clostridia bacterium
AGATGGGTTCGTCCGTGAGGACCCCTGCACCGTCGCATGCAGCTGCGGTGACCGGAAGGGAAGGAGTGATCGATCTTTGCTTCAGGGACAGGTGGCCTTTGTCACCGGGGCCGGGCGAGGTCTGGGCCGCGGTGCAGCGATAATGCTGGGTAAGTTCGGGGCAAAGGTGGCGCTGGTATCCCGGACAGTATCTGAGCTGCAGGAGACCAAGCACATGGTGGAAGCCGAAGGTGCAACTGCTCTGATGCTACCCACAGATCTGCGTGACTGCAGCAGCATCAGCAAGGCTCTGCTTGAGACGGAAAAGAATCTCGGGCCCATAACCGCCCTGATCAACAATGCCGGAGTCCTGCAGATGGCTCCCTTCGAGGAGACGGATTCTGAAATGTGGCACAATACCTTCGCTGTTAACCTCCACGCCGCCTACTACACCATTCGCTATCTTTATCCGAAAATGGTGCAGCGGGGAGGGGGCAGCATTCACAATGTGTCCTCGGCGGCCGGTTACCGGGGGTTTGCCAATGAGAGTGCGTATTGCGCCAGCAAGTTCGCCCTTGAGGGATTGAGTCGGTCCCTCGCCCTCGAGGCCCAGCAGCACAACATCCTGGTTGTCATGTCTTCTCCCGGAATCAGGACAAAGCCTACCTCGATGACGATGGATGAGCTGAGAAGGTTGCCCGATGATGAAACCAAGCAGTGGGCCGACCCGCTCGTGATGGGTGAGGCTTTCGCCTATTTTGCCCATGCGCGTGATCCCCGCCTGAGTGGATTGTGCTACGACCTGTACTGCGTATCTGAGCTGGTGCGGGAAAACAGGGGACTCGATCTTGACGTCGAACAGGTGCGGTCATGCGCGCGGAGGCAGTCTTAAGGCCGCATGGGGGTCTCCTCATCCCACCACGACACGCACGGCCCGCATAATTAGGGGCCTTGCTTGCGTCAGGTGGGGATACATGGGGTAATGAACAGATTGACCTGATAATTGCCGCATTAGTCCGGTCAGCGATGGGTGCATATATCTGCGCTTACCTGGGATTACCGGGAGTTGCCAGAAGCTGCTGTTAATCTGGGCTGCTTGATGACACCACGGGTTGTACCCACTATCGTCAGATTTTCGTAAGGTATGGTTGGGAACTTGTCTGAGCGCAGGACGATAGCTTATCATAAGGCAACATTGCGGGACGCCGCCGGTAATGCCTGCTCAGAAAGGGAGCCCCGAGGTCGGTTGGGGGCGGGACCGTGCGGATAGAAACGCGCAGGTTGATGTCATCTGTCGAGGGACAATAAGTTTGTCATTGGATGGCTTACAGTTGCACAACAGGGTGCGGCGGACGCCGCGGCATGTTTGCGGCCGTGGTCTTCAGCCGCTGGAAAGCGAGGGGAGCAATGGATTGGGATATCCAGGTTTGCACTGTTGACCAACGCAAACCGCGGCCAGGTGACGAGGAGCTGGGTTTCGGACAGGTATTCACCGACCACATGTTCATCATGAACTACGATGAGGACTGCGGCTGGCATGACCCGCGAATAGTGCCGTATGGGCCGATGAGTTTTGAACCTTCGGTCGCATCCTTTCATTACGGACAGACGATCTTTGAGGGTATGAAAGCCTACGGCTGCCCCGATGGGCGGGCGCTGCTTTTCCGTCCCGGTGACAATGCCAGGCGGTTGAACGCCACGGCGGAGCGTATGTGCATCCCTTCACTGGATGAGGAGCTGTTTGTGAACGCAGTAAAGAAGACGGTGGCGGTCGACAGGCAGTGGATACCCTCTGCGCCGGGGACTTCCCTTTATATCAGGCCTTTTATCATCGCAACGGAGAAATACCTGGGTCTGAAGCCATCGTCGTCGTATAAGTTCATCATCATAATGTCGCCAGTCGGAGCCTATCACGGCCGCGGGCTTACCCCGACGAGAATCTACGTGGAGACGGAGTACGTCAGGTCGGTAAGGGGAGGTACAGGAGAGGCCAAGACCGGAGGCAATTACGCCGCCTGCCTGAAGGCGGAGGCCCGGGCCGCAAAAATGGGTTACGACCAGGTGCTGTGGCTGGATGGACAGCAGCGTCAATTTGTTGAGGAAGTTGGTTCCATGAACGTGTTTTTCAAGATTGGTGATCAGGTGATTACTCCTCCCTTGGGGGGAACCATCCTGGCGGGTATCACCCGCGATTCGGTGATCAAGATTCTGCGCGAGTGGGGGGTTGCTGTGAAGCAGCGGCGGATTTCCATCCAGGAGCTCGCCGAAGCGCATGAATCCGGCTCCCTTCAGGAAGCTTTCGGGACCGGCACGGCAGCAGTCATAACCCCTATCGGCCAACTGCACTGGGACGGACTTACCATGGATATAAACGAAGGGCAGACGGGCGAGTTGACATCGAAGGTGTACGATACCCTGCTGGGCATACAGACTGGCCGGATAGAAGATGATTTCGGCTGGACTGTTGAGGTGCCGGTCGGCGCAGAGACGTCGGGTTAGGACCGCACGATAGTGCGGTCTGAGAGGGGGCGGGGGTACGTACCGTTCCCCTCGCATTCGCGCTCGGAGCACGCGGCATCAATAATCAGGCTCAGACAGTTTTGTGTGTAAAGATGCTACGGGATGCCAACAAGCCTCAATCACTGGTGAAGGTTCTGCGGGGATGAGCTCTTGTCGAACAGGTTGGAATGTGCACACCGCAGCAGGATGCGGTTGAACATGCCATTTCGGCAGCGTGATATCGAGATACACTGTCTTTGCCGTCTGCTTCAGAACTGAATGATGATGTGTCAGGCTTTACGTGGTGTTAAGAATGATGGGAGTATGAGTATCATCCATGTCAGGCAGAACTGAGGTCATGAGAATCCTTCAGGAAGTGAACGCAAAGAGAAAACAGCTGGATGCCTTGAGACCACTTCCCAAAAACACGGTCAAAAGCCTTGGGGCGAAGTTCTGGGTGGAGATGACATATCATTCCAACGCAATAGAAGGCAATGCTCTGACGCTGAAAGAGACAAAACTCCTGTTGGAGGATGGCATCGCAGTGGGGGGCAAACCGTTTGTGGATCATCTGGAGGCCATAAACCACAAAAAAGCGCTCCTATTTACCCAGGAAGTTGCTTCCGGTGGGCGACAGCTAACTGAGGGAGCTATCAGGAGCATCCATCAAATCGTGGTCATGGGAATAGATGAGGCCGAACCTGGCAGCTATCGCACACAGCAGGTCTTCATCAGCGGTACCGACTATACGCCTCCGGAACCGGTTGAGGTTCCAGCATTGATGCAGGACCTGGTCAAATGGTGCCAAAAGACCGATGGCCTGCATCCGGTGAGAAAAGCTGCGCTGCTTCACAACAAACTGGTGGAGATTCATCCCTTCGTGGATGCAAACGGCAGGACTGCCCGACTTCTGGTGAATTTGCAGCTGATCAGGCGGGGCTATCTGCCGGTAGTTATAAAGAGGGAAGACCGTGAGCAGTACTACGATGCGGTTGAGGCCTGGGTTAGCGAAAGAGATCCATGGCAGTTTGCTGCAATGGTTGCGAATGCATTGGATGAGATGTTTGAAACGTACCTGCGTGCAGTGAGAAGCATGCTGTGAAGTGGTGATTGTTGCACCGCCGAGCAAAACCAAGCTGGCCCGGTCCACCTCAATGTGTCCAGAAGCCTTCAAAGGATGACTGATTTACCTAATGCAACCCCGCATGCGCAAAATCCTCAGTTGCTGTGGTGCTTTTTGCTGCAGGTGTTAGGCAAATATACCAGGTTACTGTTGGGCCCAGAATTTGCCATAATTAGCCGGGCTGTGGACTGATAAGAGACGTTATCGTTCCTGTCAGTCGAAAGTAGCCTGATCCTAGACAATGTCATTGACGTGAGTCGGGTATAATCCTGAGACAAAGGCATA
>PUMD01000141.1 GCA_003551215.1 Clostridia bacterium
ACCCAAGCCGACCCACACGCCCCCCAGGCGGGACCCATGGGGGGCGAGCCACAAGGAGGATCCATGCGAAAGCATCGATTGATGCACGTCGTGCGGTCCGCTGTCTCCGGGCTGACATCCGGGACTGCGGATCGCGCTCACGGGGTTCCCGAACCCGCGCCCGGGGGTGCCGCCGCGCCCCCGTCGACTGCGCTGCACGCAGCTACCCCACTGCGCCGCCTGACCGCCGTTGCCGCGACCCTCGCCCTGGTGGCGTCGCTGCTGCCCGGCGGGCTCGTCCAACCCGGGCCTGCAGAGGCCGAAGAGGACAACGACAACAACGACACCATTTCTGTCGGCGATGATAGCAATGACAACGACTTCGACTTCGATAACATCCAGGAGGCTGTCGATACGGCGGATTCTGGTGACACGATCGAGGTCGAGCCGGGTACCTACGAGGAGTCGGTTGAGATCGGTGTTGAGGATCTGACGCTCGAAAGCGCCGCCGGCGCTGACGGGACGACGATTAGGGGTGACATCTTCGTCGGCTCTGAGGGCGGAGGCGCAAGTAACCCGACGTCGGCCGACGATGTGGTCATTGACGGCTTCACGATTGTTGAAGGTGAGGATGGATCTGACCGCGGGATTGGTGTCACCGAGAGTAGTGATGTGGTCATCAAGAACAACGAGTTCGAGGGCTTCCGGACCCAGATTAGTATGGATTTCGCCGGTGACGACGTTGCCGACATCACGATTGAGGACAACGTCTTCGCCGACGTCGACGAAAATTCCGGAACAGCAATCGGCTCTACCCAAGGCGTCGACGGCCTTGACATCTTGAACAACGAGTTCGAGAGCAACCGCAACGACATCGGTACAGCGGACAGTACACAGGATGTGACCATCGAAAAAAACGAATTCACGGCCGGAGACTCTGAGTTCTACGTCACGGCTCGTGCTGAAGGGCTCGATGCAGACAAGGTAATAGACAAAAACATCTTCGACCCTAGCGCGGTGGTTAACCCCGACGTACTCGACGACGGAGAGAACGACCTAATTGCTGTCGAAGGAGGCGACGTTGCGCCAGTGGTGAATGCGGAGCAGCGCACCGGATTTACCAAGATTGAGTCGGCAGTCGACGAGGCTAACGAGGGCGACACGCTCGAGGTCGAGCCGGGCACCTACGAGTCGGTGAGCCTCGATGTTGAGAACCTGACGGTCGAGGGCCCGAACGCCGGCATCCATGGTGACAGTGATGACCGCGGCGACGAAGCGACTGTCGACCGCTTCTCGCTGAGCGAAGGCTCCGACGGGACGACGATCGACGGGTTCCGGTTCACCGGCGACGACAGCGACGCGATCAACTCAAACCAGGAAGAGCTCGAGGACATTACGGTCGCGAACAACCGGTTCGTCGACCTCGAGGGCCGGTCGGCTGTCACGACGTTCAGCGCTCCGGGGGACGGCTTCTCGTACGACTTCACTGTGGAGGACAACCTTATCCGGGGGTTGACGCACAGTGAGTCCGGCATCTTCCTGCAAGACCCTGACGGCGCGGTGATTCGCAACAACGTGATCAGAGGCGGCGACGACGAGGCCCCCGGCGACAATACTCGGGGGATCCAGCTTGACAATGCCAAGGGCACGCTGATTGAGGGCAACCGTGTCCAGAACATCGACACCCAAGGCATCCAGGTCGCCAATACCGATTCGGACGATACTAACGATACTGAGGTGACGGTTGCAGACAACATCGTCGAGAACGCCGGGTCCGAGGAGGGACGCGGCGCGATGGTGTTCTCCAGCAACGAAGAGGACGTCGTTGAAGTGACAGGCAACACATTCCGTGATAGTTCCCGTGGTGTGAAGTTCCGCAACAGTGCGAACGACCAGATCGTCACCAAGAACCAGATTGAGGGCAACGACGTCGGGGTGTTCTCTGAATCCGACCGTGACAGAAGCGTCACCGGCAACAACATCGTCGATAACGATAGCGCGGCTGAGGTCCAGGGCGGCACGCTTACCGCCACCGGCAACTGGTGGGGCGATGCGGACGGTCCTGATCCGGAGGATGACTTTGATACAGATGACGGCACTATCGTCTTCGATCAGTTCCTTGACGAGCCGGTAGACGACGCGGGTGCCGCCGGCTTCGGTGCTGTCGTGTTCGAAGCAGGCGACGACTCGGTGGACGGTGAGTCGTTCACGCAAGGAGCTACCGTCGACGAGGTGACACTGGCGGTGGAAGACCTGACCTACACGACTGGCGATGACCTGGCGTTGGTGTTTGACGGTCAGTCGCCGGATGACGAGAGGTTCCAAGCCGGCGAGGACATTGCCGGAGCCCTGTTGGAAGATCCTGCCGATTTGATCGCCGCGGTCGGCACCGGGAACACGTTCACCGACGACGAGGAGCTGTTCGACGGCTCGTTGGCTGTTGACGACAGCGCGACTGTGGGAGAGTGGGAGTTGCGTTGGAGCGTTGTCGTTGTTGACGTGCTTCGCGAGCCAGTCAATGGGGCGCCGATCGAGCTAATGATTGAGGAGGGTCCTGCCTTCGATCCGCTGTTCTCCGAGACCTTCACCATCACGATCGACGAGCCCGAGCCCGAGCCCGATCCCGATCCGGGCCCGACCCCGGCTCCGGACCCCGACCCGGAGATCGACGGCCTCGAGGGGCTCGAGGAGCCCACGGAGCGGCTGTCTGGCGAGACGCGGATCGGGACCTCTGTCGAGGTGTCCCAGGCGCAGTTCCCCGACGACGGGGAGACCGACACGGTTGTCCTGGCCCGTGAGGACGACTACGCCGATGCGCTCGCCGGCGGTCCGCTCGCGTTCGGCGTCGATGCGCCGATCCTCCTGACCGAGACCGAGGACGTCCCGTCGGAGATCATCGACGAGGTCGACCGGCTCGGTGCCGACTCGGCGTACCTGCTGGGCGGCGAGGCCGCGATCAGCAGCGAATCCGCGGGCGAGCTGACCAGCGCCACGGGCGTGGAGTCCACGACCCGTCTCGCTGGTGAGGATCGGTTCGCAACGGCGGTCGAGGTCGCAGAGGAGCTCGCGGAGGTCGGCGACGTCGACACCTTCGACGAGGTGTTCGTGACCGAGGGCGACAACGACGACGACGAGCGTGGGTGGCCCGACGCGGTGGCGGTCAGCGGACTCGCCTCGGCCGAGCAGCAGACCATCCTGCTGACCGAGGCCGACGAGCTGCCGGAGGCCACCGAGGACGCGCTTGGCGACCTCGGCGTCGATGAGGCCACCATCGTCGGTGGTGATGCCGCGGTGAGCGACGCGATCCAGTCGCAGATCGCTGACCTCACCGGCTCGGACGTCGAGCGCCTCGCCGACGCGGACCGGTACGGCACCAGCGTCGCCGTGGCAGAGGAGGCCCTCGAGGCCGACGCCGAGGCCGAGCGCGTGTGGCTGGCCACCGGTGAGGACTTCCCCGACGCCATCACCGGCGGTCCCGCCGTCGCGCGTGACGAAGGGGTGCTGGTCCTGGTCGACGGCGACGACCCTGACGGCGGCGAGGCCGCCCGCACCTGGCTCGACGACACCGCCGACGAGCGCGAGCAGCTCCGCGTGCTCGGCGGCGAGGCCGCGATCAGCCAGGCCGTCCTCGACGTGATCGAGGACTAGCGGCAACGCGCGAGCGCTCACGCACCGAACGACGCTGGGCCGCCCTCACCCGAGGGCGGCCCAGCGCCGTGTCGCATGCCCACCGTCGCCACCCGCAGAGGACGCCCCGCGCAGGGCCGTCTGGCCCGGTCGCAGTGACCCGTTCCTCCCGCGTCGTCACGCCCAGCGTCCCCTAGCGTGATCGGTGCCCAGGTCAGGGAGGAGCAACCGGCATGCGCATCGATCTCGGCCGGCGGGGCGACTACGCGATCCGCG
>PUMD01000182.1 GCA_003551215.1 Clostridia bacterium
CCAAGATCAGTAGGGCACTACAATAAGATAGGAATTCAAAAACTGAAATACGCCTGCGAGGGAGGGCAGAGACGCTATTAAGCCGATCACTTTGTCAGCGGCTCAGAGCGTTACTCAACCGCACTTGCGACAAAGCCCTTCTAAGACCGATATCTGAAGATACTCCGAGGGGAGTGTGGTCAGAACTGGAGGGATAGCGGTTCGCCAAGAGCCGGGGTTCATATTGCCCTCTGAAGGGGTTATAGTTTCCCCTTCCCAGAAAAACCGTTGACGCATCCGCATGCACAGTCTATCCTGAAATGCGTATCTATTCGGTATTTTTCTTGCCTGATGACGCTTGGAGGTCGTTGCTTTGAACTCGAAAAGAACCAGAATTTTTCTCAGCTTTGCCTTTGCTCTGACGTGGCTTGCTTGGTGGGGTCTGTCTTATCTCACTCGGGTAGGATTGATTGAGTTTCAAAGCACCCTGGGTGTGGCAATTTTGATCGCGGGAGGCAGTGCGCCGACGCTGGCGGCCTACGTGGCGGTATTCCTGACCAGAAGTGCGAATTGTCTGAGAGAATTCAACTCTCGAGTGTTCCGACTTAAGGTGCAGCTGGACTACTATTTGTTTGCCTTGTTTGTTCCGGTGGTCCTCGGAATCTTCAGTCTGGGCATTGCCCTGATCAGAGATGGCCAATGCCCGCTGAACAACCCCTTACAGCCGAGTTCTATTATCATTTTTATACCCGCACTGCTGATTTCCGTAGTTATGGGCGGCATTGAAGAGGTCGGGTGGCGGGGGATACTGCAGCATGAGCTGACAGGCAAGCTGAACCTCATGGCCGCAAATTTCATCATAGGCATCATCTGGGCACTGTGGCACCTTCCGCTGTTTTACGTGGTCGGGTCCAATCACCATGGAAATTCGTTTCTCTTCTTCGCCCTCGCCGGGATTGGATACAGCGGATTTATGACCTGGCTTTACGCAAAAACTGAAAGTGTCTTTTTGTGCGTCCTCTTTCACGCAGCAATCAACGCAACAGCTAGTATAGGGCTGATGGTCTCCATGGGCGAAACATCATATCCCTATTCTTCAGTCTTCATCCTCGCTGCCGGCCTTGTGTTACTATTACCTCTGCACCTGAAACGAAAGGCCTGAACATGCAGGCAGGAAAAAGGTGGTCTCCGGCTGCACTGCAGCTGAAATATTGTGCAGCTTGGGTTCTGCTCTGTGGTAGGGTGATGTGCGCAGCGCAAGTCTGTTACGGATATATTGACGTGTATTTCTCACTAGCCAGGCAATGGATGATAGACTACTATAGAAATTCTCAAGAAATTAGATGCCCTTCTTGAAGGTCGCAGGTACATGGTCTAGATGGCAACATGGTTGTAATTACCCCTGAAAGTGACGAAGATGGAGGCGGATGGATAGCACGCATACCAAAACTCCCCGGGTGTATGGCGGCAGCCGATACAGCGAAGGAGGCTCTGGATTTGCTGCAAGAGGCCAAAGAGGCCTGGAGCGATGCAGCTGAGAATTCAGGTGAGTCAACTCCCCGGCCAATACCGAGCGAATATGATTGCGGCGGTGAGTTCACCCTGCGCATTCCGAGGTCACTGCACCGTGAACTTTCAAAGACGGCTGAGGTGGAGGGTGTCAGCCTTAATCAGTACTGTACGCATCTGCTTTCTAAAGGAACAACGAAGGACGAAGGCTGCGCAACTGCTCACATTGTCTGATTTGAAGCTGGTCGGATTATTTGACCCGGAAGGTGAATTGCAACCCTGGAGTGAACTCTGGTCTCCGTAGGTATAGTGTCAGTCGGCCAGTTCAGCAACGACCCGGCCTTGGAAGTGTGCCTGTCGTCACATGGGGGGTGCGGTGAGGGGGTGTTCATCGGCATGCTCAGCTGGATGATCTGGGTGATCGTTGGCCTGGCAGGTCTACTCGTGGTGTGGCTGGTGCCGATCAAGATCATAAAACAGTTCATAGATATCCCGTTCCCAGTCTGGATGGCGCGCTTCATAGATAACCCCTTGCGGCGCAGGCTTCAGCCTCCGCACGTGGTAGTAGCCTGGATGAGTATAGAAGAAGACATGTCGGTGTTGGAGATAGGTCCGGGTCCCGGAACTTTCACCGTCGAAGCGTTCAAACAGGTTGGGTCGGAGGGCAAACTACACGTCGTCGACGTCAATCCGCAGATGCTGCAGGAGATGAGGGTAACCATGGCCAAAAGGGGCATTTCAGGAGTCAGAAGCCAAGTCGCCCCAGCGGAACGACTTCCTTACCCCGACGATTATTTCGACCGTGTATTCCTCATAGCTGTATTCGGGGAAATTCGTGACAGGGCAAAGGCTCTGTTGGAGATAAGACGCGTTGTTAAGCCTGACGGTCTGGTGGCCATAGGTGAATTTCTGCCCGACCCCGATTTTCCTCTGCCCTCAACTGTGATTGGCCTTTGCGAAAGAGCGGGACTGGATCTGGTCCGGCAGCATGGCAGATTGGTTCATTATCTGCTGTTGTTCGCACCTCGGAATTGATGGTGGGACGGGACTCTTCGGCATTAGCGGTTATCTGGCATCTTTGCTACGACCTTGGCATGCTTAAGCAAGAGGATGAACATCTCTTCAGGCATCGCTTCCGATATGCCGTTTTGTGCAACCCTGCGCCCGCCTAAAGCGCCATCATGATGCGAATTGCGCTGTTCCGCTGACAGATGTTATCAGTATAATCTTAGGGGGGTAGTGTGAATTGGAGCTGCGCTCCAGCTGCTATGTACAAAGAAGGCAGAGAAGCTAGAGCCGACAGAGAAATACTGAGCTTGGTGGCAGTTTAAAACGGGTAGGGGAGATCCCCTGATACAAGCTAGCAGGCTAATATGCCGAAATCCATTCTTCTGCCATTCATTGGTTCGGTAGTGCTTTCGCACTGATGAAGGGCGCCTTGCCAAGTCGCTTTTGAAGGGCGGGCTGGCGCGATCTTATGGTGTGCCGAAAGACAGCAGACAGGGTTTTCCCATTAGGGGGTCGTGCTAGCACAATATGAGTTCCGATTCTAGGGGTTGGTGGCCGCTTTAAATTCTCAACGGAGGGGGTATATGGGATGAAGGGGGCTGTGGCAGTTGCCTGGGTTGCAGTCTTATGTGTGGTTCTTGCTATCGGGTGTTCTTCGGAAAAGACTGTGTATCTGGAGGTAGAGCCCGAACAAGGCGGAGCTGTAACCGGTACAGGAAGTTACGAAAAAGGTGAGGAGCTGACCGTTGAAGCCCGACCGGAACAGGGATACCGTTTTGCAGGGTGGATAGAAGACGGAGAAAAGATCAGTGAGAAAAAAGTCTACCGGTTCCGGGCGGAAAGGGACCGGGAGTTGGTGGCTAAATTTGTGCAGGAGGTCTGCGTAGAGATTCCCGATCAGAACCTGGAATCTGCAATCCGCGAGGAACTGGGAAAGCCCGAGGGAGACATCAACCACAAAGAGTTGCAGGGGCTCTTCTCCCTGGAGGCAGTCGAACGGGACATTGTTGACTTGACCGGTATAGAACATGCTACTAATCTGAGGAGCCTGAAATTGCAGGGAAACCGGATAGGCAATCCTGAACTGCTGCTGCAATTGCAGCAGTTGAAAGAGCTAACCATTTGCACGCAGAGCCTTGAACCGGCGCAGCAGGCAGAGCTTGTGCAGATGCCACGTCTGCAGCAGCTTGATCTGCAGGGCGCCGGCTTGAGATGGTTCTGTAGTTATGACGACCTGGCCATAGAAGGTTCTGGCAAATTCTTCTCACATGGGGTGGACGGTATAGATGACTTGCCGCTAGAGCCAGAAGGGGTAGAGTTTATTGAGGAAGGATACATGCGAGAGCCGGTGGGGACTTTCGATCAGAAGGTGTACCGGTA
>PUMD01000004.1 GCA_003551215.1 Clostridia bacterium
TGTGCGCGTTTGCCGTGTGTGTTTGGAAGAAGTGGATAAGGATATAGGGAGAAGTATTTAGTTAAGCCCTATAAAACTGTGCCCTACGCCGCTTCTAAGGGTTGAAGGAGTATCGGAAAATTTATTGTCACATATCAAAAGCGCTTGACTATTCCTGAGTTTTATAATATAATAAAATTACAATTCACGAAAAAGCAAGGAGGTGAAGAGTATGATTAACGGGAAGAAGTTTTTAGGAGTACATCTATCACCAGAATTCCATAAACAGTTAAAGACTAGGGCAGCCGAAATGGAGACAACTATGTCCCAATTGGTTATACATGCCTTAGCAGAATATTTAGGTATAGAACCTCCTGAGGAGGAGGAGGAAAAGGTTACATCTATAAACGCATAAGGGGGTGCTTTCATGATCTTAAAGCCTATGAAGCCTGCAAAGCTTGATATGGAGAAAGAAAGTCACCTCAAGAAGCTCGAGAGATTCTATGCGGATCCTTCTTATATAGTAGAGGAAAAGATCGATGGTTGCCATTACTTTCTCAACGGAGGAAGAGTCCTAAGTACCTCGATTTCGAAGAGAACAGGAGACCTCGTTGACAAGACTGGCAACTTTCCTCATCTAGTAGAGGGTTTTATGCGTGCTAATTTAGGACAGGCGGTACTAGACGGCGAAATCTATTACCCCGGTAATAAGTCCTATGGGGTGACTGAAATTACAGGATGTCTTGCAGAAGAAGCTGTTAAGAGGCAAGAGAAAAAGTACGGTTGGATTCACTATATGATATTTGACATTCTAAAGGATCCTAAGGGAAACGATTTGACTTGTCTACCCTGGTATCAACGAAGAGAGTTGCTAGAACAGATTGGCGTTGGTTTGCAAAAAGAATGCGAACATATGCAAATTATTCCAGTTGTGCGTAGTCGTAAGAAACAGTTTGTGGACCAATTGCTTTCTCAGGGAAAAGAAGGAGCAGTGTTCAAATACATCAACGGGATGTATATTCTTGGTAAGAGACCTATGGATAATTGGGTCAAACTTAAAGTAAGTGGTACTGACGATGTTGTAATTATGGGCTTCGATCCGCCAGAAAAGAAATACTCAGGGACAGATTATGAAAACTGGGAGTACTGGGAAGACGGAGAGCCTGTATCGAAGCATTATCATTTTGGTTGGATAGGCAGTATCGCTTTCGGTAAATACGATTCTAGCGGAGAATTAGTGTACCTGGGATCTTGTACAGGTATAGACGATGCAACACGAAAAGAATTTACTGAGAACTCCGACAAGTATATCGGTAAAGTCATGGAAATAAAGTTCATGGAGAAGACACGTGAAGGCAAGTTTCGACATCCGAACTTTATTCGAATTCACCCAGACAAAAATCCGGAAGAATGTGTCATCGAAGGCGAGGTGACACAGGTTGGATGAATTAACCTCTGCAGAAACAATGAAAGAGGTAGCCTTAGAATATGTACAGATGGGACTTCCCATTCTGCCAGTGTGTTCGCACGATCATAGTGGAATGGGGAGCAAACATCTAGAGGCTTGTAAGGCGCCTGGAAAGGCCCCGTTATTACCCAAGTGGGTCCAGCGCGGAGTACCAACAGAAAACGAAGTAGAACAATGGTATAGTCAGTGGCCGAGCCAGAACATCGGTTTGGTCCTTGGGGATTCGGATAGTGAATATAATCTGGTTGGTATTGATGTAGATGGCGAAATCGGTGAAGAATTATTACAAGAACATTCGAAAGGCGTATTACCACCGACTTGGGAGTTCGATACCGGTAAAGGTAGAAGATTAATATATGAACTCCCTGAAGGTGCGGAGTCTAAGAAGAAGGCAATGAAAGGGGAGGATGGAGAGTTAGCGTTCCTAGCTACAGGACAGCATACTACCATGCCTCCCAGTATTCACCCTAGCGGTAGAATATATTCTTGGACGAGACACCCTGATGAACAAATTTTGGCGCCGGCTCCTCAGTGGCTACTAAACATTATCTTATTGGTACACGGCGAGGAAAAAGGAACCCCAGCACCTACTGTGTCCCCCGAGGACTGGCAGACGAAGCTCGAGAAAGGCAAGCGCAACGATGGACTCACTAAGCTTGCAGGTTCGCTTATAGCGCGGCGCAACATTCCTAAAGAGCAAATCATTAGCTTCCTGCGTACATGGAACGAGCAGAATTGCGTACCTCCCTTGCCCGACGAAGAGATTATGGTAATGGTAGAGAATCTTCATGCGGCAGAGTTAGCTAAGCAGTCCTCATATAAGAAAGGCGAGGGAGCTCAAGCACGTCCCGTACTCAGGCCTATATCATTCGCAGAGCACTTCGTGGAACAACAGAAGCAACAGAATGTGGAATGGCGGTATTGTGTAGGACGAGGAGTCTTTTATACCTGCGATTCCTTGATAGGACCTTGGCAAACAACTGAGCCGGTTTATGTTCAGCGATCCATACGTAAAGTACTTATCGAGCAGGAAGAAAGCTGGGATAGCCAAAAGCACGTGACAGAGGTAATGTATGCATTAAAAGAGTACTTGGCTGATCCTGTAAACGACGAGTTGTTTGATGTCGGTAAACATCCTGACTTAGATAATGTATATGTACAAAATGGCATGCTTGATTGGAAAACCTTAGAACTAAAGGACTGGCGTCCCGATACCTATAGCACAGTGAAACTTCCGGCCATATGGGACCCCGACGCTCCTAATACTGAGGCTTATGAAAAGTGGCTCGACTGTCTCGAACAGTGGCTCCCTGATGCAGAAACGCGCGGCTTCCTACAGGAGTACATAGGGTACTGTTTAGTGCCTGATTGTAGTTTTAGAACGGCTGTGTTTCTATATGGTGGTGGTAGTAATGGTAAATCGTTATTTTTGGATATTGTCTCCAAGCTATTCAATCCTTACATATCTTTCGTACCTTTACCGTATTTAGGAGAAAGGTTCGAAACGACGCAATTAATCGATAAGCTCATAAACGTATGTGCGGATATCGATAACAAGTACATGAGCGAAACCTCAACAGTCAAGTCCTTAATTAGTGGTGATACTATTCGAGCAGAGTATAAGCACGGAAAGAGTTTCCATTTCCACCCTACTGCAAGATTAATGTTTTCCGCAAACGCTTTACCTCGAAGTAGTGATAGAAGTGAAGGGTGGTACAGTAGGTGGAAATTTGTAGAGTTCCCTAAACGTTTTAAAACGGATACACGTTTCAAAAGAGAGCTCATGAGGGTAATGGATACTCCTGAAGCTCTTGGCGCCTTACTGCACTGGGGCGTTGATGGTCTAAGAAGATTGCATAACGTAGAACAATTTAGTGAAGGTGAAGTAATGGAGACTGCAGCTACTCAATACCGTATTGAGAACGATTCCGTATTAGCATTCTTTGAGGATGTATTAAAATCTACAGCACATGTGGGTTCTCAAACTCAATTAGCCGTCTCTATCCTATACAATACTTACCATGCGTGGTGTGAAGACCATCATATTAAAGCAGTAAACCATCACGAATTCGTGAGACGCATGAATGCAGTGGGAGTAATTAAGGCTCCCAGACAGCTTAAAGGCATTAGTACACAATGTTTCTTAGGGGTAAGCTTTAGTGAGGCAGGAGAGGATACGGGATATAAGGAGGAGTATCAATTTAGTGAAACCCTTCGACAGAGTTCCTCTTCGAGGAGACAGCGTAACAGCACTGCCCAACATTAAAAAATGTGGTCACAAAAACTTTTTTAAATATAACCATTGATAAAAAAGTTGAAAGCGTTTATAATTAAGTTACAATAAAAAATTGAAAGGAGAGATTGGTTATGACAGAGGAAACAAAAA
>PUMD01000168.1 GCA_003551215.1 Clostridia bacterium
CAGTCGCTCGGGCGAGTGTTGAGTGAAGGGGAACGCCCTGGCGGTGCCCTTTTGTGTGAAAGGGATGAATTTCGCTTCCTGTGCCGGGCAGAGATGCGTCGGCAGGAGAGGTGGGATGAGCCATTCATGTTGGGCCTGTTCAGCATAGCCGGCAGCGATTCGGCGATTTCTGAGGTAGATTCCATGAGTTCAGTTATGGCCGGATTGAAAGAAGTCTTGGTCACCAACCTGCGTTCCGGTGATGCGATAACTCAGTGGAATTCAACCCAGTGTCTCGCCCTCATGCCCGGCTTTGATGGGGACGGGAGGGATGCTTTCAGGGACAGACTTGAGGGGGAGTTCACCAGGAGATTTGGTCACTATGGCGCTTCGCTGCAGGTGGAGCTGCAGCCCCTTTTATCTTCGTAGAAGTCTTTTCAGTTTTGTCCTGCATTTCATAATCCGCCGCGCGGGCAGTGAGTCCTGAAGACCAAGCTGGCATGTTTTACTGCGCCTCGTGATACTGCAGGAGATATTCTGTCCGGCTCGAAACAAAGATCGGTGGACAAAGCAGGCAGAAAGTAAAGTGCGCCGAGGACTCTGATCTAGCCCGGACAATAAGATCATATGCCAACATGTTCACCCGATAGCAAACAGCTGCAAAGGCAACCTTAAAAGCCTGTCACCAATGTTGCCACCTAGATACCCAAAACATAACCTTTACTGTCTGGAGGTAAATATCATGCCCCATTGTTCACCGAGAAAGACTAAAGTAGACCGCAGTGAATGGCTGGATCCTGCCACGCCGGTCAGCGACAGCCCCAGACGCGTACCCGTTCCCCCGGAGACAGAGGCCCCGGAGGGAGGATGGATTCTCAAGGGAGGACGCGTGTTCTTCGACAGCGACAGGGGTATTCAGCAGGCCACTGTAATCATAGAAGGCAACGAGATCGCTGCAGTGGTGGACCCCGGAGATGAGGACCTGCCGCAGGATGGCTTTGCAGTGATCGATGTATCAGGCAAGACGGTACTGCCGGGAATGATCGACCTGCACACTCACCTGACCTATTCCGAGCCCGGGCTGCCCATTGATGAGGCCAGAAGCAAAGCCGCCTGCACCCTTCGCGCCACAGAGAGGCTCCGATTTTACCTGGAAAGCGGTATAACCAGCGTGCGCGATGCGGGTTCGCACTGGGATATTCCCTTCCGATTGAAAGACTGGATAGCGGATAACCGGATTCCTGGCCCCCGGATATTTGCCGCCGGCTGCCTCATTACTGCGACGGGAGGACACGGTGCAGAAAACCTCACTCCGGCCTCCGACCGCGTGGGGAAAATAAGAGAGGCCGCTGGCCCGGATGACTGGCGTGAAGCGGTGAGGGAGCAGTTCAAAAAAGGGGCCGATGTTATCAAAATAGCCAGCCACTTCAGCCGTTGTGAGGTTGAGGCGGCAGTGGATGAGGCACACACGCTGGGCCTGAAGGTGATGTGCGACGCGGAGACCTTCTACATAGATCGGGCAGTTGAGGCCGGAGTTGACGTGATTGAGCACCCGCTGCCCCGTTCCGCAGAGGCGATAAGAAAGATGGCACAGCTGGGAGTCCAGGCTGTTCCCACGCTGGTGCCGTACCAGATAATATTCGCCCAGGAGGGAGGCTATTTCCACTCGACTTCCAGAAGGTTTTCTTTCTCGCATGAAGACAACCTGGAGGTCGTGCGGTCCATGCGCACATCCGGCATCACCATGGGCATAGGGACCGACCTTGTGGCAGACTGGTTCCGCTACCTCCCTGATGCTTATCTGGAAGAGATGCGCGGGTTCATCGATGCAGGATTCACCATATTGGAGGTCCTGGAAGCCGCCACCCTTCGAGCGGCGGAGATTCTGGATATGGACCACCGCCTTGGTTCCATCCAGGAGGGCAAGCTGGCCGATATTCTGGTAGTTGACGGCCGCCCGGATGAAGACCTAGATGATCTCGGTGAGGTGGACAGAGTTTTCCGGGACGGCCGCCTGGTGGTCGCCGACGGTCGTCTGCACATCCGAAGGCATAAACCCAGGTCTCTTCCCTGGCAGGAGGATGAGGCGTAAGACGGCTGCATCCGCCTGCCGGATGCAATGGTAATTCTGCTTGAATGTCATGTGGAGAGGGGTAATGCTGTATGGGTTGCAAGGTAAACCGGGAGGATTACGCGCGGGCGGAGGAATTTCTGCCGCACAACGCGCAAAAAAATGTCTACGGCGTGGTAAACGAGATACACTGGACCGAGGAAGCCAGCGGTGAAGAGGACCAGAATCTGCTTTGGTATATGGTAAAGGACCGGAAGGGGAAGGAGTTCAAGCTGGTCGATCCTGCCTCCGGTGATATCAGTCCCGCTTTTGACCACCAGAGGCTGGCATCATCTTTATCCAGGCTCGGTGATGAGGTTTATGAGGCGGGGGCCTTGCCTTTTGACCGGGTGTATTTTGCTGACGCAGCACGGGCGGTAGAGTTCGTGCATGATGAGAATCTGTGGCGCTGCTGTCTGCACAGCTACGAGTGCTGTCGTTTAGGGGAAGTCAGAGAGGGAGAGGTTCTGTCGCCGGACCGGAAATGGGTCGCTTTCTCTCGCGACCATAACCTGTGGATACGTCGGCTGGACACGGGCGAGGAATTCCCGCTTACTGAAGACGGAGAAAGGGATCTTGCCTATGCAGGATATCCCGACAGCTGTCTCAGCTCGGTTACCGACAGGTTGAAGGGCCGGACCCCAGAGGCTGCGGTCAGCTGGTCACCTGACTCAGAGCGCATTTTAACTCACCTTTTGGATCAGCGCGGAGTTGAAACCATACACCTGCTGCAGTCGCAGCCCGCCGAGGGTTTTCGTCCCGAGGTCCACTCATATCGTTACCCCCTTCCCGGCGAAGACAGGATTCCGACAGCCCGGCTGGTAGTAGCTGACGTGGAAAGCAAGACAGCTGATATCATAGACAGCAAGCCCCTGCAGGCCATGGTCCGGCCTCCCGTGCAAAGCGGTCTGGCCTGGTGGTCCGAGGACGGAGAAGAGGCCTATTTCTTACGGTTCGACCGGGGCTTTACCGAGGTGTCACTGCAGGTGCTCGATGCAAAAAGCGGTCGTGTGCGGAAGCTGTACAGCGAAAGCGGACAGGGATGCATGGGGCCCTTTTTCACCCACTCAGACTCTCCCATGGTAAAGGTACTGTCTGACAGGGGGGAGATTCTGTGGTTCTCCCAGCAGGACGGGTGGGGTCAGCTGTACCTGATAGACCGCGACGGTGGACAGCCTCTGCGGCAGCTTACCCGGGGCTCATGGGCTGTTCGGCAGATAGTTCATGTAAATGAGGAAGAGGGCAAGGTTTATTTTCTGGCGGGGGGTCGCGAGGCCGATCGAGATCCTTACTTTCGGCACCTGTACCGCCTCAATATGGATGACGATGACCCCGAGCCGGAGCTCCTGACTCCGGAAGATGCCGACCACTTTATCGTTTTCTCCCCTGACGGGGGCTATTTTGCTGATGTATACTCACGTGTTGACCTTCCTCCGGCGGCTATTGTGCGGCGCAGTGACGGCAGAAATCCCGTTCACCTGGAAAAAGCCGATGCAGAGGGGCTGCAGGAGATGGGGTGGACTCCGCCGAGAAGGTTTTCTGTCAAGGCGAGAGACGGAGTTACCGACCTTTACGGGGTGGTGTATTATCCCACCGATTTTGACCCGGATGAGACGTACCCGGTCATCGATTCCATATATCCCGGTCCACAGGTCATCAGAACCCCCAAGCGTTTCCCGCAGGACCCGCAGATGGCCCGCAAGTTCTGGCAACCGCAGGCGCTGGCGGAGCTTGGTTTCGTAGTGATCACGGTGGATGGCATGGGCACGCCGTTCCGGTCGCGAAGGTTCCACCAGCGGGCCTTTGGGCAGGACTTCGGTGAGGCCGGTGGGCTTGAGGACCACGTAACCGCGATAAAGCAGCTGGCCCGCCGACACAGCTACATGGATGCCGAAAAGGTCGGGATATACGGGCATTCGGGCGGTGGATATGCCTCCACCCGCGCTCTGCTTAAGTTTCCCGACTTTTTTGACGTTGCCGTTTCATCTGCCGGCAATCATGATCAGCGCGGATATCAGGCACGGTGGGGAGAGTACTGGATAGGGTTTCCCAAGGGGCCTGAGCTGTACAGCCAGCAGTCCAATATACAGCTGGCTGACAATCTGCAGGGAAAGCTGCTTTTGGTGCACGGTGACCTCGATGACAACGTGCATCCGGCCCTGACGCTGCAGATGGCCTACGCGCTGATGGAGGCCGACCGGGATTTTGATATGCTCATCCTCCCGGGCAGAAATCACCGGCTGCAAGACCTGACGCACGGTAAGGACCAGGATGCTGACCCGCAGTGGACTTTTGATCCGTACTTCACTCGCCGTCTTTGGGATTACTTCGTTCAGCATCTGCACGGAACGAAGCCGCCAGGCTACAGCATCAAGTCACGACCGGGTTGAAGCCCGCACATTGAGAGGTCGCAGTAGAGTTTGCTGCTCGCGGAGGAGGGGGAGGGGTTTTGCTCCCCCTCCTCGCTGCATTGTGGATACGAAGGCCTGCCGCTTTCTCCGCACCGTCAGACTCCGACGGTGGCGTCACCTTCCTTTGGCAGCCCCCGCCCGTCTTTGGGTGCGTTGTTTGCTGTCTATGCAGGAGCTGGCAGATTGTTGGTGAACTCCTTAAGGTGGCGACAGCATTAAGGAGGCTGGATGATGCAGCTTGCAAGACGTGAAGTGACCTCACGCGACGTGCTCAATCTGAGGACCATAGAGGGGCTGGACCTGTCGCGGGATGGGGAGCGGCTCTGCTGGGCGGTCAGGAAAGCAGACCGAGAGACCAATTCATACCGCAGCGATCTGTGGGCATCTGGCTGGAGGACAAAACCACGCCGGATCACATTTTCCGACTGCTGCGATGAACACCCGCGCTGGTCGCCGGACGGACGCTATTTGGCCTTTTTGTCCGACCGCGGAGCCTCTGATGTACGACAGGTCTGGATTATGCCTTCAGATGGCGGTGAGCCGCGCCGCGTCACCGCCGCAGATGAAGGAGTAGTCGAATTTGCCTGGTCACCGGCAGGCGACGCACTGGCTCTGGTTGCCCCGTTGAATCTCCGGGCGCAGGGCAACAGGGGCTGCACCGACCTTTACAAAAAATACAACCGCGATACCCGCGTCATAACCCGCTTGCAGTACAGGTGGGACGGCCGGGGATATTTTGACGGGATCCGGAACCATCTTGCCGTGGTGGAATTTTTCGAAACCAGCATGAACCCCGAGACACCGGAATTTCTGACGGAGGGACCTTTTGACGTCTCTTCACCTAGCTGGTCTCCCGATGGAAAGTCGCTGGCCTTTTCGACCAATATGCATCCCGACAGTGATGCGCAGCGGCGCACCGATATCTATGTGATATCCAGAGACGCCGGCGAGGCAGTCAACCTCACCTGTTCGGAAGGGCCGGCTGACCACCCGGTGTGGTCACCAGACGGGGGGACTGTTGTATTTGTGGGGCACGACCGTCCAAGCGGCGATTACTCCACCGACCGCCTGTGGGCAGTTGCGGCTGATGGAAGTGACCCCAGGTCACTGACTGCCGAGTGGGATCATCCGGTAGGAGACCTTTCGTTGGGGGATGTGAGGGGTTCGGGCTCTCAGAAGCCGATATTCAGCGGGGACGGAAGGCGGGTTTACTTCATCGCCAGCGTGAGGGGGGAATCGCAGATTTACTGCCTCGAACTGCAGCAAAGCTGTCTGCGGGCGGTGACTTCTGGTCCACAGAACATCTCCGGATTTGCTGTATCCGCAGGACGGGCGGCTGCAATAGTGGCCAGGCCGCTTTCTCCCAGCTGTCTTGCGCTCGGTGAGATTACCGGCAGCCAGCTGCGGGTGGCTGCGGACCCCAACGAGGAGATAATCCGGGAGATGAAGCTGAGTCAACCGGAGCGTTTTTCTTTCGTGACGGATGGGGACGTTGAAATTGATGCCTGGGTGATGCGCCCGGTTGGCTGCCGACCGGGGGAGAAATACCCCACCGTGCTGCAGATACACGGCGGCCCGATGGTCATGTACGGCGACGGTTTCTTTCACGAGTTTCAGCTGCTGACGAGCCGTGGGTTCGCCGTCGTATACTGCAATCCCAGAGGAAGCCAGGGGTACGGGGAGGACTTCTGCGCGGCCATCGAGGGCGATTGGGGCAAACTCGATTACAGCGATGTTATCAGCTGCGTGGATGAGGCCGTTGAGATGTATGGCTTCATAGACCCCGACCGCCTAGGTGTGGCGGGCGGCAGCTACGGAGGTTTTCTGACCAACTGGGTAATAACCCACACAGACAGGTTTGCTGCTGCGGTGACCATGCGCTCATTAGTTAACCGTCACAGCGAATTTGCAACCGGCGACATCGGTTACCTCTCCGACGAGGAGATGGGGGGTTTCCCCTGGGAGGTTCCGGTCGACTACCTGAAGGCTTCCCCCATATATCACGTCGACAGGTGCACCACTCCCACCATGATAATACATTCTGACATGGACCTACGCTGCCCGGTAGAGCAGGCAGAACAGCTTTACGTCTGCCTCAAAAGGCTGGGTGTGGATACTGAGTTCGTCCGTTTCAGCGGAGAAAGTCACGGCCTGAGCCGGGGAGGGAAGCCGTGGCACCGGGTGTTCCGCCTGGACAAAATTATCGAGTGGTTTGAAAAATACCTCACTGCTGACAGCAGCAAATGAGCCGAACACTGGCGACTGCAGTGATTACAAGCGGTATGGATAAGCTGTGAAGCGTCATTCGCGGCACAGCAAAGCAGATTGATACAGCGGGAGGGAGACGAGTTGACAGTGAAGCAAACGGTGCAGACAAAAGTGGATGAAGTTGCGGAGGCAGCCTGGGATATTGCCCGCCAGATACACAAAAACCCAGAGCTGGGTCATCAGGAACACCGGGCCTGTGAGCTTCTCAGCTCCACCCTGGAGGGGGAGGGCTTCTCAGTTAAGCGGCAAATCGCAGACATGGAACCCAGCTGCTCCGCCGAGGTCTCCTTTGGAGAGGGCGCCGGACCTACCGTCGCCATACTGGCGGAATATGATGCGCTACCCGGCATGGGGCACGCCTGCGGTCACAATATTATCGCCGCCTCTGCCGCCGCCGCCGGGATCGCTGCAAAGAGAGTCCTGGCGGAAGGCGATACCGGGCTTTGTGGTACTCTGATGGTTATGGGCTGTCCGGCTGAAGAAGGAGCAGTGGACGGAGCAGGAGGCAAGGTGAAGCTGGTGGAGGAGGGATACTTTGATGGCGTTGATTGCGCCATGATGGTTCATCCGTCCACGGCAAATGCATCCCGCAGCAGCAGTCTTGCCCGCGAGGCTCTGGAGATTTCCTATTATGGCAAGTCCTCGCACGCGGCGGCCAGCCCCGAAAAGGGGCGTAATGCGCTGGATGCTGCCATTCTCACCTTCAACAACTGGAACGCCCTTCGCCAGCAGCTTAGGGATGATGTCCGCATCCACGGGATAATAACCGAGGGGGGAAAGGCCCCCAATATTATACCCGACTTCGCGCAGATTCGGATGTACGTGCGGGCCGAGGAAGTGGACTATCTCGATGATGTGGTCAAACGGGTAAAGGACTGCGCACGCGGGGCAGCTGATGCTGCTGCCTGCGAAGTCGACTTTCGCCCCACGGCCAAACGCTACGCCAATCTTGTGGTCAATGAGGTGCTTGCCGATGCCTACGCCGACAATTTCCGCCTGCTCGGTGAGTCGATAGATGACGAGTTCAGGCGCGGCAGCGGCTCAACTGATATGGGTAATGTAAGTCAGCAGGTACCTTCGATCCACCCATACGTGAAGATAGCGCCGGAATGGGTGGGGGGACACAGCACGGAGATGGCGGAGGCCGCCGCCAGTGAAGAAGGAAAGAAGGGCATGGTTTTGGGAGCCAAGGCGATGGCGATGACCGCAATGGAGCTGCTGTCTGACGCGGATCTGCGCGCCGAGATGACAAAGGCCTTTGACTGCGGGTCCCGGTCAATAAAAAGCACGTGACCTCGGAGGCAAATACTCTTACTAAAAGGAGGAGAGTACACAATGGAAACTGAAGATGCGAAGGGGTTTTTCGCTTCACTGTTTGACTTTTCCTTTGAATCCTTTATCACGTCCAAAATAATCCGACTGCTTTACATCCTGTCTGTAGCCGGGGCGTGCCTCATGTATCTTGTGATGGTAGTTGGAGCTTTTCAGGCTTCAGCCGGTTTGGGGCTTGCCACCCTGCTGATCATCGGCCCCATTGCCTTTTTGCTGATGGTCATCTACGCGCGGGTCGTGCTGGAGATAATCATGGTGGTCTTCAGCATAGCGGAGAATGTCAGGACCATCTCCCGGAAGACCGGCACACCCGGTGTTGGGCCGGAGGGTACCCCCGTTCAGGATGAGGAGGTTCAGCAGTAGGTGGCAGTTTGCTGTTGGGAAACCTGCAGCAGCGTTGGACAGCAAAAAAAGAAGGGCGGGGGCAGAACCCCCGTGAGACTGGTGACACCAGCTTCCTGATCCAAGCCAGTTGCTCGAGCATAACACCACCTCCCGGAGGGCGTGTATGTCGAGTGTCGTTATTCAGGCTATGGGGTACTAGTCTGGAGACACCAACCGTCTGGTCCAGATCAGCTCCTCAAGCACGGTATCACCTCCTGGTGAACCTGTGCCTGCTGCAGCAATCTGAACCTTTTTCACCCTTCTGCAGTTTGGATTATAAGTCAGAGTGCCTTCTTTGTCAATGTCAACCCAAAAAGGCGGACGTCGGCAGGTATTCGCCAGGGGTAAGGTCAGATAGGATGTTGAATAGCGGGGGCACGCCTCTGCGGTGTGATAACCTGTCACAATGAGGGAGGGATTGGTTTGAATCTGGCAATCTATCAGGTGGACGCCTTTACCGACAGACCCTTTGGCGGCAATCCGGCTGCGGTGTGCATCGTCAACGAAGAACTGGCTGACAGTCTCATGCAGGATATTGCTGCCGAGATGAATCTGTCCGAGACGGCTTTTGTTTCGCCGGGCAATGGCGATTTTAGTCTTCGCTGGTTCACGCCGACCACCGAGGTGCAGCTGTGCGGGCATGCTACCCTGGCTGCCGCGCATGTGTTGTGGAAGGAAGGACATGCTTCGGCAGATGAGGTGCTGGAATTCAACACCAGAAGTGGGAAGCTGTCCGCGCGGCTGAACGGGGATCTGGTCGAACTGGACTTTCCCGCTGAATCCGGGCGGGAGGCTGAGCCGCCGGCTCAGCTGCTGCAGGCTCTGGCAGTGGACCCGGTCTATGTGGGGAAAAATCGCTTTGATTACCTTGTTGAGGTCCAGTCAGCCAGCACGCTGAGGGATATGGAACCCGATTTTGCCCTGCTGGAGACTCTGAAGATGCGGGGTGTTATAGTTACTGCCGAATCGGATCGGGAGGACTGGGATTTTATCTCGCGTTTCTTCGCGCCGGCAGTGGGGGTTGATGAAGACCCCGTCACCGGCTCTGCACACTGTTTCTTGGGCCCTTACTGGAGCAGGAAGCTGAAACGGAGCAGTTTGACCGGATATCAAGCATCGGAGCGCGGCGGTACGGTGAGCGTGCGCCCGGAGGGGCAGAGAGTTATCCTTGGCGGACAGGCAGTAACGGTGATGCGGGGTAAGCTCAGCCTGCCGTGTTGCTGAGCGGTTGGGCCTTTGCAGGCAGGAAAACGGCGGTCGCACAGAGAATGCAGAAAACACAACCGTGCTTTGCGTAGTCTGACAAGGGGGATTGTTGTTCAGGCAGGCAGTGTGGTGGGTTGAGTCAAACTTATGTGGCGGTGTACATATCGACACAGAAAACTGCAGGGAGGCACGAGGAAGAATGATGCCCAGGAGGTCAATAGCTTTGATTTTGGCTTTTGTTATCGTTTTATCACTGTCTGGGAGTGTGTTGGCTCACCCCAACAGTCTCAGCATCGAGTGGGGTGCTGAGGAGGAAGGCGAAATAGGCCAAGGGGAGCCCGGCGATTCAGGCATGCTCTATCTACCCAGGCAGGCGGCTTACGACGGCAACCCCATAAACGTGGCTGGAGATTGACGACGGCCTTGTGACGGGCTGCCCGGGAGGGTGGCATGCGGGATTATGAACGGGTCTCGGCTGGATTTTCACCCTCAGTAAGCAGACAAATTGGTTGAGTATTTCGAATGTCGGCTCCAGCCTGAGTGCTTCCGGTAGTCTGTCTGCGGCAGGACAGATGTACCGGGGCGGTGCGGAGCCGACTGGACTTCTGATTTTATCCGCACCTGCAGTTTTCATATTGTGCCTGTATGAAGCGCCTCAGCTCTCAAAGCCCAGGCTTTCGGTATGCCTCCGGGGAGGTGAGACCTGTGCCCACCATTTTCTTTTATGGCCCAGAAATGGATAATGATAAGAAACGGAAAATGATTGAGTCCTTTACTGAGACTGCATCACAGCTTACCGGCATTGACCGTTCTGCGTTTGTCGTCTACCTGCAGAGCACCAGCCGCGACGAGGTGGGGGTAGGCGGCAGGCTGCTGGCCGACCGCACTGAGAAGAAATGATTTCAAGCGGGATAATATCTATCCGTTGACGCAGGTAATTGTCCCAACTGCACGAGCAGACAGGATGAGGAGGTAGCCATGAACATCCTTCGCCTGATACTACCGCTGGTAGTTTTGCTATCGGTGGTGGTGTTTTACTTACGGCGGTGGTGGCATCACAGACAGGCGGGAGGACGACCAGTAGAACAGCTGCGCAGGGAATACAAGCAGAAGCTGGGAGTGGCAGGCCGTGATGGGGATCAGATTATCGATGATATGCTCCGCAGGCTGAAACAGAGGTACCCCGGCCGTTCCGAACGATGGTATATGGAGAAGATGCTGCACGACCTGGAGAGGGACCGCGGGTGAGGGGATCAGCCTGGCCAGGCACCTGCACAGGCAAAAGGCGTCATCAGACGCCAGCTGTGCTGCATATGTTTTTTGCTGATAGAATAAAGACAAAGCAGGCCGCGGCGGAGGCAGGGACTGCCGGGCAGCAGCCCCTGCCGTTGGGCATTTCCGCATTCTACTCATCCGTCGCGGTCTGCTTTCTTCTCACCTTCGGCTTCCCGCAGCTGTTCGGCCCTTTTTTCCATGGCCTCTGCATTTTCACGCAGTACTCTGGCACGCTCCCTGAGAGCCTGTGCTCGGTCCTCTGGGGCGGGTCCTTCTGCGCGCTGCCAGCGGGTCAGACCAGTCTGATGATAGATGTGGCGATAACCCCGCCCGCGCCCGCGGCCCCGCCCGAGTCCCGGACGATGACCGGTAAAACCCGGTCGATCGAAGCCATCGCAGTAGCCTGCGGCTCGTCCAGTCAGGGGGCCTGCTCCCGTGGGGCCAGTTCCGTCTCCTTTTGGCATGAATCTCACCTCCTCAAACTGATGAGTCGCCTTTGATGGTGTCTCAACAGGGCAGTAGGTGTCCTTTCTGGTCGATTATGAACATATGTCCATAATCTTCACCTATAATGATACTGATTCCGAAGGCGGTGTCAAGCCCTTTGCTGCCTTTTATGCGGTTTCGCGTTTTCCTGCAGCATACGCCGTAGTGCGTGCCACAGTCTTGCTATGCTCTCGGCGGCCGGGCTGCTGCGGGCTCCGTGCATCACTGTCTCTCCCCGCAGCATGGCTGCGGTAACTTCGGGATCGTGGGGAATCCTGCCCAGAACCGGAATGGATTCCTCCGCACAGAAGGATTCTATCTGGTCTGCCTGGTTTTCGGCCAGATCCCACTGATTGATGCACACTGCGGTGGGGATCTCAAAGTGGCTGCACATCCGGTATATCCTCTTCAGGTCGTGCAGGCCGGCTACGGAAGCCTCGGCCATGGCAAGTACCTGTGAGGCGCCCGCCAGCGAAGCTATCACCGGGCAACCCGTACCGGGAGGACCGTCAACGAGCACAAGGTCCGCATCCTGATCCCGCGCGGTCTTACGGGCCTGCTCCTTTACCTCGCTGACCAGCTTTCCAGAGTTTCCCTCGGCATAATTGAGCCGGGCGTGGATCATCGGACCCCACTGGGTCTTCGAGTTGAACCAGTATCCGGATACCACGTCATCCATGTGCACCGCTTTCTCGGGGCATATCAGGCTGCACAGGCCGCATCCCTCGCAGGCCAGTTCATCCACGACAAGATCGCGGCCGATCGCTCCAAATCTACACATCTCTGCGCAGAGCCCGCACTGAATGCAGGCCTCAGGGTCCAAAAAAGCCTGCTTGGAGGCTGTGAAGGGGTGCTCCTCCAGCACCTCCGGCTGCAGAAGGTAGTGCAGGTCGGGAGCATCCACATCGCAATCGGCTATCACGACCCTTTCTTCCGCGGCTACGGTGAAGGCCGCCGTCACTGAGGTCTTGCCGGTTCCTCCCTTTCCGCTTACTAGCACCAGTTCTTTCACGATGCGACCTCCCTTCCCGCCTGTCGAAAGGCTGCGCGCAGAAGATCATTCATTCTGCTGTACCATTCGTCTGATTGGCTTACCATAAGCTGTCCGCGCGAGTGCGCCTGTGCCAGCTGACGGTCCCAGGGGATCTCCGCCAGGACAGCAAGTCCCTCCTCTGCGCAGTGGCGCCGCACCCGGTCGTCGCCGATATCGCACCGGTTAATTATAACCGCGGCGGGAATGCGCATTCGCCTGCACATTCCGACGGCCATCTGTAGATCGCTTAGGCCAAACGGGGTTGGCTCGGTTACCAGCAGGCACAGGTCGGCGTCGCGTACCGCCTCAACAGTCGGGCAGGAGGAGCCGGGAGCCGCATCCACGATCAGCAGCTCGGGGTCGCCTTTTTTTGCCTTGACCGCCGAGATTACCGGGGGCGCCAGCGGTTCGCTGGTGTTCAGCTCTCCCGATATGAGCTTCAAACCGTCTGTCTCGGCCTCCCGTAAGACGCCGATGCTGCGCTGCTTTTCGGTTATTGCGCCTTCGGGGCAGACGTATGAGCACACGCCGCAGCTGTGGCACAGCTCGTCGAAAACCAGGACCGTATCGCCCAGAAGCGAAATGGCGTTGAACTGACACAGATCTGCGCACTTTCCGCACAGGCTGCACAGCTCTTCGGAGACGCGCGGCACAGGTACACTGACTTCGGATTCTCTGAGGTTCTGCAGCTGAAAAAACAGGTGGCTGTTGGGGGCTTCGGCGTCGCAGTCAAGCAGTGTGGTTTTGTGGTGTGCTGCGGCTACGAACGCCAGACTGGTGGCGACGGTGGTTTTGCCGGTACCGCCCTTGCCGCTTGCACACGCCAGGGTGAGCATGGTGGTCAGTCCTTCCGTTCTGCGTCATTTCCTCCCCAGTAGTAGAGAATGAAAGTTCCCAGGGCGATAAGCAGGTGGCCTATAACTTCGGCCCTGTCTGGGGTGCCGGATTTTGTCGCATCGCCTGCAGAATCTGCCCCTCTCCGGCGGCCGGACTCGGGATTCATCTGTCCACCTCCTCCGCAGTATCATTGCCTTCAGTGGTCACAGAGATCTTCTCCCGTTTCCAGCTCTGCACTGAGGTACTGCTCGATCACATCATCCACGGGACCCACGGCCCCAACCACCACCTCTATATCCATATTTTGAAACATCTGCTGCGCCCTGGGTCCCATTCCCCCGGCGATGATGCAGTCAACGTCTCGTTCGGCCAGAAACTGCGGAAGAAAGCCGGGCCTGTGCCCCGGGTTGTCGATTGTGGTTTTGTCCTGCACCTGCCCTTGATCTGCTGTCACCAGCAAATACTGCTGGCAGCGCCCAAAGTGGGCGGCCACCGCACCGTCACTGGCTGCCACCGCAATTCTTCGCATTGTGGTCATCTCTCCTTTCAGAACCTGCGGTTTCTGCGCTTTCCCCGGCCCGAGCCGGTGGTAGGTTGATCCACCTTCTGCAGGGAACCTTTCTTGAGGGCCCGTAGGTTCTCGGCGACGGTAGCGTAGTCCGACTGGTAAATGTCAATACCCGCGGCACCAAGTGCATGCGCTCCGTTGGGTCCAACGTTGCCTGTCACCACCGCCTGCACCCCGCGCCGGGACAAAAAATCTGCCGACTGAACTCCGGCACCGCTCCCTGCACTGAGGCTGGGGTTGGATACTCCTTCGCTGGCTTGGGTTTCAGTATCGACAATGACGAAATAGGAAGCTCGCCCGAACCTGTCGTCCATGCGTGCCTGTTCCGAATCGCCCTGTGCGGTGAATGCTACTTTCATATATGCCACCTCTTTTCACGGGTTTTGTCTTCACCTATGGCAATCATCTCAAAGTAACGGACATATGTCAATAACGCCTGCGCGCTGGTGCAACAACTGGGCTGTCAGCAGGAGACTTCCCCGGGCACAACGAAATCAGGATAGGGACCTGCTGAGAAGCCGGATGGCGAAAAGAGACAGCGAGGCTGGCAAGTTTCAGGACGGCCAAGTTTGGCACAATACTGCAGTGCAGGTGGTGATATGATTGGAGCAGTGGGATGAGGAGATGAGGAATGATGAGGAGCAGTCCTCCGACCTGAGGATGGCCCGTGAGCTGTTAATTTCTGATGATTGCTCGGTGGTGGTTGTGGCGGGCGGGAAGGTAGCGGCCCGGGCAGAGGGACGCGGTCTTGGGCCGCTTTTGCAGGTGCTGGATGAGCTGCCCGGGGAGATTTATCCAGCAAGGGTGGCCGACCGGGTGGTTGGTATGGCTGCTGCCTTGTTCTTATCGGAGGCGGCGGACGCGGTCTATGCCGGTACTATAAGCATTCCGGCCCGCCGGCATCTGATGCGAAGGCAGGTAGCGGTGGTGGCTCAAAGCGAGGTGTCATTCATCCAGAATCGGACCAGGACCGGCCTGTGCCCACTGGAGGAGATTGCCCTCGAGGAGGCCTGCACCGACCGGGCCAGGCGGAAAATAAGGGATTTTTGCAGTAGGCGATGAGGCCCCCTCAGACCGCGTGGATTGATCCACCGACACAGCCGCCGGGGCTGGGTCCGACCCCCCAAGTAGATCCCTCCGGTGGAGTCCTGTATGGCGGCCGAAGGCAGCCCGGATGTGCAGCTCGTACTGCCACGCCCTGCCGTCAGCCCGGTGGGTTGCATTGATCTGCTCCCTCAGCAGGAAGCTAGGGTGGCAACTGAGAAGTTGTTATTTTGCCGGCGGAAGACACAAAAGCGGCAGCAATTCAGATGCGGTCGACTAGAGACTGCAGCCTGCGGGGTTCGCTTTGTGCCTCAGGTTGCAGATGAAGCAGATGAAGCAGACGGAAAGGAGGAGGTTATGTACCGGGGAGACCGAATCCGGGCTGACGACAAGGAAGAGTTCTACTGCCAGCTTCTGCAGCACGCAGACAGTCTGCTGACCGAAGAGCAAAACTGGATCGCCAATCTGGCCAACATTTCTTCACTTCTGTATTACCAGCTTGAAGACGTAAACTGGGCGGGATTCTATCTTTACGACGGCAAGGAACTGGTCGTGGGACCCTTTCAGGGCAAACCGGCCTGTACGCGCATAGGTATTGGCGACGGGGTCTGCGGCACTGCCGCGGAGACCAGAGAAACTCAGCTGGTCGATGACGTGCAGGAATTTCCGGGTCACATTGCCTGCGACCCGGCGTCCCGGTCGGAGATAGTTGTTCCGATGATCGAAGACGACAGTCTCCTGGGGGTTTTAGATATCGACAGCCCCATATGCAGCAGGTTTGATGAACAGGACAGCACCTATCTGGGCAGGCTGGTCGACATGGTCATCCATTCATCGGGTTGACTGGATAAAGCAGCGCCTCCTGGATCGTCCGGAGGATAGGGTAACGCAGCACGCCGGGGTCAGAAGGGTGACGATGGGGGGAATGGCGGTGCCGGATATACCTCAATATGCTCAGATGACCGAGCGTGAGATCGCTCAGTTGGACCGCAACATGACGGTACTTCTGCTCCCGCTGAGTCCGCTGGAGGCGCACGGTCCACACCTCCCCGTGGGCACTGATGTGATGGTGGCGAAGGAGATGGTGCGCAGGTTTGCCCGCCTGATACGACAGATAAATCCGGGCTACTTGCCCGTCGAGCTGCCTGCGCTTACTCTGGGTGCGGACGTACTGGACCGCCCTGGTTCGGTGGGGCTGGCGCCGCGTACCCTGGAGCAGGTTCTGTACGCTTACGCGGGCAGCCTGGCGCAGGAGGGTTTCCTTTACCTGTTTGTGGCCGACAACCACGGGGGCCCCCGCCACCTCATC
>PUMD01000095.1 GCA_003551215.1 Clostridia bacterium
CGGGGTTGGCGTCTTCATCATTATCGGGACTAACCCACCCTACGGGTGCGCGGCCCGCATAACGGTTGCGGTCGTTGGGGTGGCGTGGGGCGTAGGGTGGTGTAGAGCCCCGGGTGTTTGGGAGACGATATGACCACGGACAACGCCGGGGCGAAACCCACCGTCAACGATTGCCCGGGTAAGAGGCGTTTGGCTTGTGCGTGATGCAAAGGCGGCACTCGTGCAGGTTAAGCTCACCCGAATACGAGGCGTTTGCCTGTGAGAGACGTAGACTACTTCTGCTATGATCGTCTGCCTGTGAGAGACGTACTGGTGGGTTACGTCCCTGCCCGGTTCTCCGGGGCGGGCGTCTTCGTCGGTATCGGGACTAACCCACCCTACGGGTGCGCGGCCCGCATAACGGTTGCGGTCGTTGGGGTGGCGTGGGGCGTAGGGTGGACTGGACACAATAGACCCCTTTTTGTACCGTTCGAATTCCATTTGCAGACGGGAGGACGAGTATGAAAGGAGGCGATGTGTCAGAGTCTCAACGCCCATTGGGGGTAGTGCAATCGGTAAGTCGAGCACTCGCAGTCCGCCGGGGCATGGAGTTGGCGGCAGATTACGTGCCCCACCTGACCAAGGAGGACTGCCTGAAGGTGGCTGAAGCCGCAGCCAGGGGACGCTACGCCGACCGCAACCGGTTACTCGTCTACGTGCTGTTCGATACCTGTATGCGAGTCTCTGAGGTCATCAACCTGCGCCGTGATCACCTGAAGGAGACGCAGTATGGGTGGATGGTGGAAATCCCACAGGGCAAGGGGCACAAGGCCGGGGTAGCAGCCATCTCCCGCAATGTGATGAACTACATCCACGACTACTGTTTCAGGTACCGGGTCACAGTCCGGGACAGGATATTCCCATTCACCCGGCAGCGGGCGCATCAGATCGTCGGGGCAGCCATGAAGGAGGCGGGGATACGTAAACCGGAGCATGTAGGGTCTGTGCATGTGTGGAGGCACTCAGGAGCACTGGAGAGGCTCAGGCTGACGGGTAATCCCAAGGCGGTGCAAGACCAGCTCCGGCACTCCTCGGCCAGGATGACGTTGAGGTATCTTAAGACCCTGGGGGCACAGGAGTCATTGAGAATCAATCAGCAGGTGGACCCCTGGTGATGCCGAGTAGCTTTCGGGGTTACTATTGGGCTATCAGCAAAGGCAGATTGTGCACTTCACCGTGTTTACTGTAGCCGCTTTTCACGCCTCTTGGTCCTTCTCCGTCTGCCGCATACTGGGCACGGAGTAACCCTAGGGTATATCCAACAGAAACCGCTATTCTACGTCCATGTTTCGACATAAATCTCATCCCCACGCTGTATGGCAGCGCGCAGTACGCGCTTATTCACCTTACCCAGACCATCCCTTTCAAGCTCAGAATCTGCAAGCTTCACCTCCCGCATGGTGTGCTCCAAGGTCCAGTCAGGTTGTCCCGCCTCTTCCCAACGGCGAATCACCATGCCGGATATGCCTTCGGTGATATCGTGACAAGTCATGTATCTCCCTCCTTCTGATTCCATTGCCGGGCATTACCCACGCTGGAATCATGACCTCTTACCTTACATATGGAGAAGAATCTATCGCGGATTGAGCCATGGATAGTGGCATCCGAACACGTAGGTGCGCATATAGTACTCGTCATTCCTGAGACGAGCCTCTCTGAACTTAGGGGCTGGATTCTGTCCTAGATGCTCAAACTGCTTATCGACCTCAATACAGGCAGCGCTCGTCGCCTCGATATCCCAATTTGGACGTCCCGAGGAATTCCATTTGTCGATGACAGATCCTCTGAGCGTGTTCACTCGGGACTTCCCATGGGAGGAAGCTGGGATCAAAGACGACGATACCCCGACAGATTCTTTGCCCTCAGCCTGATCAAGCAGGCGACTGATCACATTCTCGGGGGACTCGAAGGGCAAAGCAAAGCCCGCTAAGCGGTTGTAAAGTTGGTCCGATATTCGTATTTTTGGCACACTGACCTTCCTTTGGTGGGTCCACCGAATAGCAGTTGGTGACTGCCGGTTTGGGCCGATCGACGGATAAACCGCTCCGTGCGGTGTATGAGCTTAGCTGGGAACTCACCTGCGTATTCTGCGTCGATTTCCAGCATTCCATGAAGCCTGCATCAACCGATTCACTCGACTTCAATTCGGATAAAACGGCCACAAGTGAACACGCGATTACCACCTTGGTACTCTTTGTCTTCTTCCTCGCTTAAACCTACTAAACCCAACTCGGGACACCCGTTCCTACAGCAACGAATGGCAGAATTGGGTGTTTGCGCAGGCTTCTTCCAAGATGCACTGTATTTCCCGCGATAGTCTTTGCGATGAACCTGACAGAATACTCCCGTCATCTGGACGCTCCTTTCATCCGCCACAAGGCCACTGATCTATGTAAACCCTGATTCACTGCTGAAACTTACTAGAATCCACTGATATTCAGTGTAGCTGTTTTCCAGTTATGAGTCAAGTCGATCCGGCCGCCGCTGTTGTCTCCCGGTTCAATGACGGCTATTTGGAAAGGCGGTGGCTGTACTCTGGATGGCCAGGAACCTCTTGTTCATACCCATGTGGTAATTGGCATTGGTCGCTGAGTTGGCTGATGGTGCCGGTGCCGCGCCTTGCGGAAGTCCCACAAGAAGATTGCCAGTCGATAGCCGAGTGTGCAAGAATCCGGGCACAGAACGATGCTACGCTTTGAAGAATACGTGTCCCGTCGCAAGAAAGAAGACCGGCTGAATGAATTCGACCTCGACAGCCGGAATGAGAACATCAGGATATGCGTCAACTACGTCTTCGAGTACTTCAACAACTACTTGAGCATTACTGAGGCCGAAGACAGGACCGCCCTACTGAATGAAAAGATCGACAAGTACCGGAAACAACTGGAAGAATACGACCCCGAAGTCAGGGACTGGCTTGTGAATATCTACGCAGATCATGGCAATGCCATGAATCGGATCATCCGCAATGTCTTGAAACAGAATGAGTTCTTCTTTCTCTTCAACACCGATCAGGAATTCAGAAGCCTCTCTTATGACTGCTATGCCAAGCTGATCAAGAAGCACCCCTTCCTCAAAGACCAGACCGAGCTGTTGTTCATGTTCATAAAGGACCACCACCGAATAATCAGCCAGGGACGGCCTAGATGGGGGACGCCATTTATAACTGAATCTATTAACAACTGGATTGACAATACGTGGACAAAGTATCAGGTTAATCTACTTGCGTTTGCCGAAGATTGGGTGGTGTTCTTCTTCGATAACGAGGATTTGTGGCCAGTTACTCATCGAATCAAGAGCCAGGAGGAATGGAGAAAGTACGAGTACGATTATAGGCAGAAGAGCAACCTGTTCAACCTGAATTCCCTGTATGCGAAGATGCCGAAGAAGTCCTTTACGAGAGGGAAGAAGCAGGAATTCGAAGTACTGCTGATGTATTACTGGCTGCACGATATCGAAGGAGACAAAGACTACTGGCAGGAGTACCTCGGTAAAGTTTTGCCGGCGATTAGTGACAGTTGAGGCAGGTCACACGAACGGGTCCCGTACCGTTTACTCCCTCTTCGTGGTTCCTGCCCCCAAACGATAAACACAATGGCCAGCATAGGTCAGGCAAGAAGGCAGGCATTCCCCCTTATTGCAGTACCACAGTTGCGACAGTAAGTTGTCACGACTCTCTGCTACCATCTTCCTGTGATGAGCGGCATGACAGTGGTCCAAGACCACGTGGGCAATGCCACATAGGAGGTAGAAATGTTTGAAAGAGTC
>PUMD01000147.1 GCA_003551215.1 Clostridia bacterium
CCCCCAGACTATCCGCCAGATGTGCCAGTGGATCAAGGAGAACCTGGGGGGAGACGTACCGCTGCACTTCAGCCGCTTTTTCCCCGCGTACCGCCTCACTGATCTTTCCCCAACACCCATAAGCACCTTAGAGAAGGCCCATTCCATCGCGCAGCAGGAGGGCCTGAATTTCGTTTCTGTGGGCAACGTTCCGGGACACCAGCACAACTCCACTTACTGTCCCGAATGCGATGCCGTGGTGCTGCGCAGGCATCATTTCACCGTGCTGGAGATAAACCTCGATGAGGAAGGAAACTGCCAAAGCTGCGGCTATCCAATACCGGGTGTATGGGAATGAACCTGCCATCGCGGACCACCTGGCTCAAGCCGGCTGTAATGGTCGCCGGGGCCGGTGGAATGATGGGCCAGATTCTGCTACTCAGGGAATTTATGACCGCGGCTGGCGGCAACGAGCTGACCATGGGAGTTGTTCTGGCCAACTGGTTGATCTTCGAGGCAGCGGGTGCCTGGGCAGCCGGCAGCCGGACCGACTCCCTCCGCAGGCCCGCAGTGGCCTATGCCGGACTCCTGGCAGGCTACGGCCTGGCCCTGCCGGTGATCCTGGCATCAGTGGGAGCCGTACCGCGATGGCTCTTCGGGATCCTGCCCGGCGAGGGCGTGGGTATGCTGCCCCTTTTGGTGTCATCGCTCGTGCTGGTCGGCCCGGCAAGCACCGCCCACGGGGCAATGTTTCCCGTGGCCTGTCGCATCATGCCCCAGGACGGTCCCGAAAACGGTGAGCACACTTCCATAGGGGCCACCTACGTGTGGGAAAACCTGGGCACACTGCTGGGGGGAATTCTGCTTACCCTCATACTGGTGGGACTCGTTGCACCGGTGAAGCTCGCCGCCGGCATTGCCTTGGTTCATATTCTGGTCTCTTTGGCTCTCCTGACCGGGATCTATACTGATCAGCTCCGCGCCGGCAGCAAGACAGCAGCCGTCGTGGGGGCAGTGCTGCTGGTAGCGCTCGCACCTGCGGCCGCCGAGCGGCTGCATCAGGCCTCGCTCAGCTGGCAATGGCCCAACCAGCAGGTGGTGATGCGTCAGGAGTCTCCCTACGGCAGCATCGCCGTAATCCAGAGGGAAGGCGAAAACACCTTCTTCTACGACGGAGAACCGGTGCTGACAACCCCCAATCCGGATACGGCAACGAGCGCCGATTTCGCTCACATAGCAGCAGCCTCCCATCCCCGGCCCGAAAGAGTGCTAGTGATAGGAGGGGGCCTGGGGGGAATTGTCGATGAGCTGCTGCAGCATCCGGTCCGCAGGCTGACCTACGTGGAGCTTGACCCGACCCTGCCGCAGGTCGTCCGCCAGTTTTCCTCCCCCGTCACCGAAAGAGAGCTGACTGATCCTCGCGTTGCTGTGAAGCACACCGATGCCCGCCTTCTGCTTCGGGGGGTCGAAGGTGCCTACGACCTGGTGGTCCTGGGGTTCATCCGACCGGCAACCCTGCAGACCAACCGCCTGTTTACGGATGAATTTTTCACCTCGGTACAGAGGAACCTGCGCTCAGGAGGAGTAATGGCCTTCTCCCTCCCGGGTTCTCCCACCTACATGAGCGACTTGATGGTCAACCTGAACAGCAGCATCTATCAGACGGCGCGCGAGACCTTCCCTTATATCACCCTGATCCCGGGAGAGAAAAACATATTCCTGGCCTCACAGCAGAAGCTGCCGGAGGAATCCTCTGCATTTGCCGACCGTCTGAAGCAGCGCCGGCTGCAAAAACCGGAGTTTATGTCCGCTGATTATCTGCGGTACCGGTTTGATACCCAACGGAGGCAGTGGGCAATGGACAGTATTGAACGGGCTGAAGTGCAGATAAACCGCGACTTCCACCCCGCCGGCCTGCTTTATGCTCTGGCTCACTGGGGGGAACTGTTTTCCCCCCGGATGAGCCGCCTTCTCGACGGCATCCGCAGGCAGCCCGCCGGCCTGTACTTTGCCCCTGCCGCAGTACTGTTGGCAATCCTGCTGCTATTGGTGACAAAGAGCAGCCGCGGCAGGCAGGCTGCAGTCGTCTACGCTGTGGCCAGCACCGGAATGGCGGCAATGGCTTTCGACCTGCTTGTACTGCTGATGTTTCAGTGCCTGTACGGCTATGTGTACCAGATGGCCGGGCTTCTTGTGGCCTCTTTTATGGGCGGCATATTTTTGGGAGGTACATGGGGCCTCAGCCGGAGCCGTTCGGAGGAGTCGTCCTCGCTATTTTTCAGGTTTGATGCTGCAGTTGCCTTTCTGCTTCCGGTCCTCTATGGGCTCGCCGTGCTGCTTCAGCGGCTGGTGGGGGCAGTCCCCCACTCACTCATTCTCACCACCCTGGCACTTTTTTCCTGCGGCTGCGGGTTCACCGCCGGAGGGCAATTTCCTCTTGCTGCTGCGGTTTTCTCCGCGGAGTCCCGAGAATCAGCAAAGGCGGCAACGGCCGGCATTCTGTACTCGGCTGATCTGCTGGGCGGCTGGTTTTGCGGCATGGCGGTAGCCCTGGTCCTCTTTCCGGTGTTGGGGCTCCAACATACCATAGGGTTTTTGTTCGCTCATAAGGTGATAAGCCTGCTGATTCTGACCGCTTCCCGGGGAGGTGAAGTGCGGTGACACCGCAGCATCTCAGCCTCACCGGGTGGTTTCTGCTGGGAATATCAGCCGGGCTCGGGCCGTGTTTCGGCCACAGCCTGTTGGTACTGCTGCCGTACATCGGCATGAGCCGCGAGGGCACAGTGAAGGCTCTTTGGGAAGTGGTTTCCTTTTCCCTGGGGCGCGGCGGCAGCTATGCCGTCCTGGGAGCCGCCGCCGGACTCACCGGACGGACGCTGCGTGCGGTGGCCTCCCCTGTCTTTTCAATCGCTGCTGAAGCGGCCTTCGGCGGGCTGATGATGACGCTTGCGCTGGTGGTCTTGTTTTCTGCCGACAGCGGGGCCTGCAGGCTGCTGCATGAAAGGCTGAACAGCGGCCCCGGTCGAGCCATGTTTCTCGCCGGAGCCCTCACCGCCCTTACCCCCTGTCCACTGCTTTTGGGGCTTTTGTCCTCGGCGGCCGCCTCAGCAAGCACCCTTTACGGACTGCTGAGCGGATTCACCTTTGCGGCTGGTTCAGTAATATCACCGGTGCTGCTTTTGGGACCGCTACTTGGATTTATCAAAGGCCGCGCTGCCTCCCGGCGGCTCGCCCGGATAACCAGGTTCCTCGGGGCACTGCTTCTTTTCGGCTATGGAGTACACATGGTGGTCAACGCGCTTTTGTAACACGCAGTCAGCGCAGCGGTCACCAGGTCACCCGCGGTGAGCTGGCCCGGCCCAGCAGTTTATGCGACTGCGAGATTAATAACCCCGGGCTGTTATCGCTGGTCAACGGGTACGGCGGGGCTTTGGTGATGGCCGGGACACAGCCCGATGGCCGCTGCCATCTGCAGGGATAATACGAATCCGACGCAGAGCCCGGATGGCCGATCCTGCAGCAGGATGGGGCAGATCGCGCAAATCAGCGAAGGCGGTACGTGTTCAAAATTCGCCTGGCAACCTTCATTTCTCAGCCTATGCCGTACTTCTCGCGCAAAAGATGGGCAATACGCCGCACCATCTCAATGGACTGATCCACTGAATCATCTCCCTGCGGATTCAAAAGACAGCAGCGGGCAGGTGCAAGCCAGCTTTGCCGGGCAATCTGTGATTCCGGAAGGCCGCGTTCATCCAGGTACTGCCACAGACTCACCAGCTGCTGCAGCAGATCATGTGCATCGGCACCCTGCATTTCCTCCTGCAGGGTAGGGGTTATCCCCCAGCACATCACGCCTCCCCGCCGGATGAAATCCCGTATCTGGTCGAAGTAGCGAACCATAACATGCCCGTTGGCCAGCGCGTCAACTGAGAGAACCTCCACATCCAGCCCGAAAAGGAAGGACCAGTCCGGATTTCCACACAGGTGCAGGCCCCTGGGCGGTTCAATACCGTCCAGAAACTCCCCATAGTCCTCCAGGGCCTCGGCATCGGTGTAGCCGGTGAAGGCGCTGAAGAGCGATTCCAGACCCGGCTCATCGATCCAGACCACCGGGCTGGGATGCCTGCTGGCCAGCTCGTGTCTTTGGGCCATAAGCTTTTTGCGAATGAAAGGAAACAAAAACTCCTTTACCTCCGGCCTATATATAATGGGCCGGCCTTCTTCATCGATGACCCTTAGCCCAAAGCTCACCGGCCCGATGACCTGACCGCGCACGTGTGGATGAAAGCCGAGATCTCGCCGCAGGAAGGCAGAGAAGGTGTCACTGTACTGCTCAGAAAGCCGAAAGTAATCCAGATCATCCCAGTGGGCAACCAGCTCAGGCAGCTGGCCCTGAAAATCCTCCGAACAGAAATGGATATCCTGCTGTTCGAAATCGACTGTCACACCGGGGAAATTCTCCGAAATCTGCACGTACATGTCCTCGTAGAAGCTGCGCCGGGGAAGCTGCGGCCAGAAGGGTATGTCAAGCAAAAAGGCCAGATCCAGCGCCTTCTGCACACTTTTGTGCGGCATGATCCCCATGGCAGTGGTCAGGCAATCTCCCTGCAGTATCACCCAAAACCCCTCCTTCATCCGTCCCCGCTGAACTTTTCCTCCTCATCCACCGGGGTCGGCGTCTGTGAAATGATCGTGCTTTTTGCAGCTGACCCGGCCGGTTTCGGGGTCAATGCGGTATGTACCTCCGGCGGGGCATTCAGGGTAATGGCCCAGCAGCTGCCCGACATCCCCCGAACCGTCCACCAGAATGCTGAGATCTTGCGGCCACCGTCCGGTCATCACCTGGTATAAAGAGGCGGCATTCTCGGCAATTTTTTGGTTGGCGTGACAGGCTCGCCTCTCCGCCCGCCGGACCACCCCCGCATAAGTCGGAACTGCTATGGTAACCAGAACAAACAAAATCGCGAAGACTACCATCAACTCTACAAGCGTGAAACCGCGGTCGTCATGGAAATTGGTTTCCACGTTTTCCCCTCCCGAAAAACAGGCGAACTTGTTGCGAAGAACACGCGCTTTCCCTACGCCACTGATTGTACGCACAAAGCCGCCAATCCACAAGTTACCACATGCTCGGGTTACGACGAGCCTCCAGGTGGCGGCGGCAGCTGCCCCGGCAGGCCCCACCCACAGCTTATGCAGTCCAAATGTGCCGGAGACCGGGTCGCTGAAGCCGGTGCAGGGCTGAATGAAGCACCGACCCGGGAGTCCTTTTTCACCTTCCCGGCTGTCCGGAAACCCCTCTGACTCAAAAGGAAACTGCACCAGCAGGTCGGGCCTGACGAACGCGGGCGCAGCTCCCCAGACTTGCCCGTTTCACGCATCGAAACGGGTAAGGAGACTCAACAGCTGCTCTTCTGCCCCGGCCTCCGCAATACCGCGGACATCTCACCTGCCGCTTTACAGACCGTACGGGCCGTACGGGACGACCGCCCCTTTAATATCATTGTTGAAGCACACAAGCCCTTGCGAGATAATCATGATATAGCATCATTGCAGCAGGCTCAGACGCTGTTGAGTCAGCTGCCAAAGCAGAGGTAATGGGGTCTCGAGAATCGATAGACATCCTGCTTGTGGGCCGCGACGCCGATGGTGTCGGGCAGACCACACCACGGGAGACAAATCGGCAGCAAACACCAATCTCCCCAGCGGGTCTCATCTGCCCCATAGCGTACTCATAAACAGTCCACCATGCACGGCAGCCGAAGGCAAACAGCTGGAAGGCTCGCAAGCCGGGGGCAGAGTAGTTGTCGTATTGTCAGTGTCCGGCTGCATGGGGCAACCGGTGAAGGAAAGGGGAACAGCGAGATGGAAACCAAACATCTGCTGATGCTCGAGGGAGCCAGAAAAGTGGTGGAAGTTTGCGGAGGAGCTCAGCCGTCAGAACAGGTGCTGATAGTAGCCGACTATGACACCACAGAAATGGGAATGCCCCTGTTGAGCGCCATACACAACGCAAAGGCAGAGCCGGTCATGGCGGTTATGCCGCCGCGTAAGACAGATGGCCTGCAACCGCCGGAGCCGGTGGCAGCGGCAATGAAGAGGGCCGATTTATTCATCTGTCTGGTGAGCAAGAGCATAACCCACACCAGTGCAGTCAAGAATGCTGTGCAGGGGGGAAGCCGCGGTCTGATGCTCACCCAATTTACTCCCGATATGCTGATGGAAGGGGGCATCGACGCAGACTTTTCTTCTTTGGCACCAGCCGCCGAGAAGATGGCAGAGACGCTGCAGCAGGGCAGCAGCCTGACGGTGACCAGTTCGGCGGGAACTGATTTCAGTGCCGATATCGGTGGTCGACCGGGCAATGCTCTGACCTGCATGGTGCAGCCGGGTGAGTTTTCGCCGCTGCCCAATGTAGAGGCAAACGTTTCTCCCGTTGAGGGAACAGCCGAAGGCCGGCTGGTATTCGACGGCAGCATCCCTTACGCAGATATAGGCATTATATCCGATCCCGTAACCTGTCGGGTCGAACGGGGCGAGATCACTGGAATTTCTGGGGGCAAACAGGCAGACCAGCTCAGGGGTGCGCTGGCGGGCATGAACGACCCCGCAGTATACAACATCGCCGAAGTCGGAGTCGGACTGAATCCCTGCTGCCGGCTCAAGGGGCTAATGTTGGAAGATGAGGGCGTCTACGGCAGCGTTCACATCGGCATAGGGACGAGCATCACCTTAGGAGGCCGGGTTAAGGCAGCCTGTCACTACGACCTGATAATGCTGGCCCCCACGCTGCGAGTGGATGGGGTACCCGTCCTGCAGGACGGGCAGCTGATCCTCTAGATGGTGATGCCGGGCAGTGAGCCATCCACGCCAGTGTTGGACAGCGAGAACATCAGCTTGTCAAGGAGGCGCATCCATTGAAAGAATCCGTTCGTCTGGATCATGACAACGTCGCCAGGCTGAACTGCTGCCCCGGTGGGCTGGAGATCGCAGACAAAAAGATGGGGGGCGAGCTGACCCGGACGGTCGCCTGGCACAGGGACATGCTCGATTGCGGAATGACCGGCTTCGCCCTGCGCTGCGGAGATGTCGTGCGGGGATTCGTGCAGTACATGCCGCAGGAGACCGCACCCCTGCCGGTGCTCGCCCCCGGAGCCGCTGTGCTTTTGTGTTTTCACTACAACCCCCCGCCCGAGGCAGCCGAAGCTGAACATCTTCGGCGGGAAAGCCAGCTGGTGCAGAAAGCGGCCGACGACGCCCGCCGGGCAGGGTTCAGCGGCCTGGCGGCCATTGGATGGTACCACCCGGTTCACTATCCCGTGGACTTCTTAGAAGAACTGGGGTTTGAAACCGTTGATAGAAACCCCGAATCCGCCCTGATGTGGTTGCCTTTCGCGGCAGATGCCGTCCCCCCGGAGATCCCGCCGCAGACTTTCCGGCCCCGCGATCTGTCCGCGGAGGGGCGGGTGGCAATTGACCTGGGTTACAGCCACCGGTGTCCCTACGAGATTCACCACAGCAACCGCATCGCCGGGCTGTGCCGGCGTTTTTCCCCCGAGCAGGTCTCGCTGAACCTGGTGCTGACTGATACCAAAAAGCAGGTTCTGGCCAGCCGCGCCCCCAGCTGGAACTGGCACTGGCTGTACGTAAACGGCCGCCAGCTGGACATTCCGGCCAGCAGTCTGGACTATTCCACCCTGCAGCAGGTGTCCAACTGTGTCGCAGGCAGGGAGGAATAATCACGCCGGCGGTGAATTGTTTTACGGTCGGCCCTGATGTCTCAGCACTGCGCCGGCGTCGAACAGTTGGGATCATAGCCGGAGGTGTAGCGCTTGCAGCTTGCTAACAAGGCCTGGAAGGTAGCCCTTCCGCTCATGTTGGGAAGGGCTTTTGCCATGTTCTTCACTGGAGTCTTTGGACCTATAAGCCCATTTTTGGTGGGGGAGTTCGGCCTCAGCGAATCAGAAATCGGACTGGCCAGCTCAGCTATCTATGTAGGAGCCATCGTGCTTGCTTTGCCCATGGGCAAAGTCATCGACCGGAGGGGAACCAGGAATCCGCTTATTGCCGGAACAGCCATGATTCCGCTTCTGCTACTGCTGCTTTCCCGGGCGACGGGATTGTGGGCAATTCTCGCAGTCTTTCTGTTCTCCGGGCTGCCTCGCACCCTGATCCTGCCGGCGACGGAAAAAGGAGTGGCACAACTCATCTCAGAGGAGAACCGGGCCATGATCATGGGCGCGGTACACAGCGGTCCCCCCCTGGCCGGGTCGCTCATCTCGGCAGCCGTACCTGCACTGGCGGTGGCACTGACCTGGCGCATGGGCGTGGCCAGCGTAGCGCTGTTTTTGGTTCCCCTGTTTTTCTGGCTGAGGAGCATGCTGATGAGGCTGCCGCTTGAAGAAGAAGACAGCGGGGCCGGTCAGCCAAAGCAGAATCAAAAGCAGGTGAGCATCATCGGCATGCTGAAGCAAAGGCGCTTTCTGTTCCCGGCGGCCATATGCGCCTGCTTTCAGGGTGGGCACATAATAATCCTTACGTTTTTCGTTCTTTACCTCACCGAGGTGCTTGCCCTTTCGCCGGTGGTAGCCGGACTGTGTCTGGCCACTGCTCAGATGTTCGCAGTGGCGGGAAGACCGGCCTGGGGAGTTTTTAGCGACCGCCTCTTCGGAGGGCGCAGAGAGCTGCCGCTGGCGATTATGGGGGGGTGCGGGACCGCCGCCTTTTCTGCTTTGGCTGTTTTGCCCCCGGGTATACCTCAGTGGGTGGCCTTCCTTGTGGCAGTACTGGGAGGGGGCAGCATCATCAGTGCCCGCCCGATGGTCAGCACCTTCGCTATAGAAGGAGCAGGTATAGAGGACGCGGCCAAGATCTCGTCAATCCTGCTGGTTTCCACCTGGAGCATGTTTATTGTCGTGCCCATACTGTTCGGATACGTGGTGACGCTCACCAGCTCATGGACGGTGGCATGGCTGCTTGCCGCCCTGCTGCTGGCGACGGGTGCAGCTATCCCCCTGCTACTCCGCCGAAAACCGCGACTGCTTGACCCGCACCCCGGCTGAGCAGGACAATAACCTCATGCTGCTAGGGGGAAGTCCAACGCTGTGCCGGGTGAGGTGGCCTGCATCTTCAGGAATTTCCTTCGTATAGCGGAAGGAATAATTCCTTTTCCCGGAGAAATATGTGTAGTCATGTGTTTGACAATGTTGAGGTGATATTTTGGCAAGGGCAGCAAAGAGGGAAGTACCCCTGGAAAAGGCCAGAAGTTCTGCATATGAGCTGAGGCGAACAATAGTGATGCTCGCCTGGCCGGTGGCTGCGGAGATGTCCCTGCACACGATCACTCAGGTGGCAGACATGGCCATGGTGGGCAGGCTTGGGCCGGAAGCGGTTGCGGCCGTGGGCCTCAGCTTTCGTCCGCTGTTTTTTGTGATGTCTGTCTTTTTGGGAATAGGAGCGGGTACCACCGCCATGGTGGCTCGGTTTATCGGTGCCGACGACCAGCCATTGGCGGACCGCACCATTCACCAGGCCCTTTTGTTTGCCGCTCCGGTGGCAGTGGTCCTGTGTGGGCTTCTGGGCGTTTTTTCTCAGTCAGTGGTTGAGTTCATGGGAGCGGAGCCGGACGTGCTGCCCATGGGGTCCATTTACGTTCGCTTCATGAGCCCGGGCCTCATGCTGTCTTACCTGGGGATGGTAGCGACTGCCGGGCTGCGGGGAGCAGGGGACACCCGTACACCGCTTAAGGTAAACGCGGTGGCGAATGTTCTGAACGTTTCGCTGAATTACATACTTATTTTTGGGCATCTTGGTTTCCCCGCCATGGGAGTCCGGGGCGCCGCCATCGCCACTTCAATGACACGGGGACTGGGTGGGCTGCTTTTGATCCTGCTTTTGCTGCGCGGAACTCTGGTGCTCAGGATCCCCTGGCGATCTCTGTTCAAATGGGACTCACAGCTGGTGCTGCGGATTCTGCGCGTGGGACTTCCAGCTATGGCCGAGCGAGTCATGCAGAGCATGGCCATGATTTTCCACATACGCATGCTCGCCACAGCGGGAACGACGGTGGTCGCGGCCACCACCTTGGCGCAGAACATCGAGGAGATATCATTCCTCCCCGCCATAGGACTGTCTGTGTCGGCTAGCGCCCTGGTGGGGCAGATGCTGGGGACCGGGGACCCAGATACAGCTGAGCAGTCAGGCTGGCAGAGCGCTTGCCTGGGCATGGGTTTTATGGGTTTCATGGGTCTTTTATTCATCCTGATTCCGCGAGTTTTCCTGGCTATATACGGCGCCGAGGGAGAATTGTTGAAACTCGGCGTGCAGCTTCTGCGCATAGTGGGGCTGTTTCAGATACCCATGGCCCTGAGCTTCGTGCTGGCAGGTGGCCTGCGCGGTGCGGGAGATACCACCTCGGTGATGCTGGTCACCACCTCGTCGGTGTGGATAATAAGGCTGGGGCTCACAGCACTTATCCTGTTTGTCCTTGACCTGGGTCCGGTGCTTGCCTTCGCCGCCCTCTGCGTGGACTGGCTGTTCAGGGGCCTGGTTTTCCTCTACCTGTTCCGCCGCGGGAGGTGGAAATTCCGCGATGTTTAGCCCCGCTCAGCACCTGCCGGGGGCCGTATTCACTGTATAGCTGATTTAATCAGAAAGGAACGGTGCAATCTTACTTATGGATAACCAGCGCAAAGACATCTTTAGAATTGACGATGACTGGCTGGGCTGCATACTCGGGCTGATCATTCTGCTGGTCATCGGGGTGCTGCCTCAGATCTTGGGCTGAAAGGAGGCTTGCGAATAGATGGCGCAAATCCCGCCGGAGACACACAGAACTTGGTCCTCGTATATAATTTCAGTCATGCCGGGGCTTTTGCTTTGTTTTGCCCTGGGAATGGCCGCCCGCTGGCTGGACGCCAACTTCATACCGGAGCAGCTTTTTGTGGTCAACTACGTCCTTATTGCCATACTGCTGGGGATGTTCGTACGCAATTGTCTTCCCCTGCCGCAGGAGATCTTTGGCGAGGGGATAGACTTCTCGGCCAAGATATGTCTTTACGTGGGTATCGTCCTGCTGGGAGCCCGTCTGGATCTTGTGGAAATTTTCACTATTGGAACCAATGCGCTGATTATGGTCAGCATATCCATGGCTTTCTGCATCGCGATATGCGGTTGGTTCGCCCGCCGTCTGGGTGAGGGTGAGAGGTGGGGCCATCTGGTCGGAGTTGGCATCGGGGTATGCGGCGTCTCGGCCATCATGGCAGTGGCACCCGCCATTAAGGCCAAAAAAAGGGAGATAGTAACCGCCATCGGGGCAGCCCTGCTGACTGATGTTATGGTTCTTCTGGCCCTTCCGGCAGTGGGTGGCATGCTCGGCTGGGGAGATATGCTTGCCGGTTTCACCGCAGGAGTTGTTCCGTCAAACACTGCCCAGTGCATCGCCATAGGACATGCTTATTCCGATGGCGCCGGGGCGGTGGCTACCATAGTGAAATCTGCCCGGAACGCACTGATGCCGGTTGTGGTTCTGGTCATCACCTACGTCTACACCCGTCGGGGTCTTCCGGTGGGAGAGAAGGTGCGGGCCAGCCTGCTTTGGAGCAAGTTTCCCAAGTTTATAGTCGGCCTGCTGGTGGCGGCGTGTTTGGCCACCGCCGGACTCATAAGCCCCGAAGGTGCGGCAGCCGCGCGTACCCTGTCCACGTGGTTCTTCGTGACCTGCTTCGTGGCGATTGGCGCAGGCATAGATATCCGCCAGCTGCGGGGCAAAGATGCGGCGGTCATAGGTTTTGGTTTCCCCATGACCCTCATCCTCTGGGGCTACGTTTACATATACGGTTCAATCGTCCTTCAGCTTACGTGATGCCGACAGCCCTCGCCGAAGTCCCGGGAGGGCTGGAGGGTCAGTCTGAGCTGACCGCAGAAGCCGCAGAGTCTGGCTCTTCGGACTCACCCAGCAAAAAGCTCTCTATGTCGGGGATCAGGGCCAGGCCGGCGCCGGAGGCAGAACACCCAATCGAACAGGCCACGAAAATCGCCGGTACGGTTATGATCTCGGCCACCGCCCCCGCCAGGCCCTGCGACACCGGTGTCAACGCTCCCGTCGCGGTACCCAGCAGACTGAAGACCTTCCCCATGTAATCGGGCCGGGTTATCCGCTGCATCACGCTGTTGAAGGAGACATTGACCACGGTGTTGATCAGGCCGAAAAAGGCCAGGAGGCACGCGTGAGCCCACCACAGCCCAACAGGCAGGAAGGGCAGAAAGAAGAATGCAAAACCCTGCACCACTATACTCCATTTAACAGCCCATATATTCTGCTTGACCACATCTGAGCTGGAGAGAATGACGCTTCCGGTAAGTCCTCCCAGCATCATGGCACTCAGCAGGTACCCGTAGATATCGCTGCCGGCGCCCATGTGAACGCTGACGAACATGGGCAGCAGCACAAACAAAGGTGCTGCGAAGAAATTCAGCGCCATGGCTACTACGATAATCTTCACCAGTATGCTGTTTTCGCGAATGTAGGTCAGGGCATCTGCGATATCGTCGGTAAAGAGGCCCACAGAGAGACGCTGCATCTTCTTTTGCGCTTTCGGTATGATGATGAAAGTCTCAGACAGAGCCGAGAGGAGAAAAGAGACTCCGTTTATCATCAAAAGCGCCGGGACGCCGAAGAGGGCCACCATGATGCCACCGGCGGAAAATCCGGCGATCTTCACTATCTGATCTGTCACTTGATTCAGCGCGTTAGCCCGCTCCAGCCCGTCGTCGGGCACCAAAAGAGGCACTGAGGCGCTGACGGCCGGGTAAAAAAACTGACCGCAGGCAACGGCTGCGCAGGACAGGATTATCAGTACCGGGAGGGTCAGAGTCTGCGTCCAGGCCATGTAAGCCAAAACGCAGTAGATTATGCCCCGGGCAACATCTGTCCCCACGATAACCTTTTTACGGTCCAGCCGGTCCACCAGCACCCCGGCCAGCGGGCTCAGCAAGGTGGCCACCAGACCCTTGCTCATGGCCAGTGTTCCCAAAGCCACCGCCGAACCAGTTTCCGCCTGCACCCACCACATCACCGCAATGAACCCGGCCCCATCTCCTATGCGGGAAACGGACTGTCCCAACCACAGGAGAAAGAAATGCCTGTTAAAAAAGCGTTTAAACATTGTAAGTCTCCCCTCAGCAATCTTGAAGCTGCAGCATAAAAAATATATGCCACAGGCTCAGGGGTGTCAAGGAGGTATAATCAAATTTGTTAATAACGAGTTAAAAATATTCAACTTCATTGGCCATATATGATTTTAATCCGATAACACTGATGCAATATATGCAAACATGAGGTCAATCCGTAGTTCTGCCGATATGGAGATAGTCTGAGGAGACGTAAAAACGGTGAGTTCCCATCAGCCAGCGCAGACGGAGGCATCTCCCGTCGTTGTGTAGAAGCTGCATAAAATCAAACTGCGCACGCGAAGGCAAACTCGGGGACATCTCAGCAATCATGAACATCTGCGGATTTCTCGGGTGTGAGGGTAAACCACCGGCTGAGCACTTCCTCCTGCGCGAACCCGCATTTTCTGTACAGATGAACGGCAGCCTCATTGCTGTCAGCAACCTCCAGCTGTACCTCTCGCGCCCCATCCTCATACAGGCATTCGACCAGCTGCCCCACAAGCAGACCACCAATTCCGCGTCCCTGGTATTCAGGATGAATTGCAACGCCTTCTATTCTGCCGGTGCGGTTTTCCCGAGCTATCAGGAACACGCCCACCGGGATGCCTGCGTGAACGCACAGACCCGCCCGGGTGGAGCTGTCAAGCATTTTTTGCACCTGCTCCTTACTCAAGGTTGCACCGTTGGGCGATTTACTGAAAGCCGCGTTGTGAATCTCACGGAATGAGTTGGAGTTATCTTCACGCAGGGGTTGAAGTTCAATCTTTCCTTCATCAGCAGGGGCGCTGGCGCCGTCTTCCGAAAGAGTCATCCGCAGAAATTTGTAGGCTTCGGAGAATCCGACTTCCTTGATGTAGGGAAGTATATGCTCGCAACCTTTGTGAAGGCCCAGGTTGACCGCTTCTACCCGGTAAGGCAGCAGGTGGGGAAGTACCCTGGCCAGCAGTCGAGAGATGGACGCAGGCCTTTGGGGGGCGATGTACACTGCGTTTATGAAAGCTTCTGCGCGGTCCGGTATTTCACGAGTGATAACTCCAGCGGTTCCGACCACCTGTCCGTCATCCCACAAGGAAAAATGCTGCTTCCCGCCGGCATAAACCTCTCCCCCGTACTCCCTGGCCATATCCTCATATGCATCAAAAGGCCGAACCACCGGCAGCGATGTTATGAACTCGTATATTCGCCTTCTTTGGGCTTGTGTGAGCTGGGCAAAGGTGGCAAGCACAAGCGTCTCCTCTCCTGGGCGGCTGATACACGGCCCGGTGCCTCAGGCTCAATTCAGCCTTGCAGCACCGACGTTTAATAACAGCCACCTCAGTATGGTCAGACCCGCAGCAGTACTGCCGCCGCTTTCTCCCTGACGCAGGCTCTCAATCCTTGACAATCTGAGATTGACAGACCATCTATTTCTGACATGGAAAAAGGCAGAAAAAACTGCAGCCACTGGTCCGTACTCCCGGGGCAAACCGCCAAAAACACTGGACGACGCCCTACATGTCCGGTGCATCCCGCCGCGCCTCATATAAGATGATGCCGGCGGCGACGGCCAAGTTCAGCGAAGATGCCTGCCCGAAGATGGGAATCCGCACCTGCATATCACCCTCTGCCAGCAGCCTGGAGGGAAGCCCCTCATCCTCGCTGCCGAACAGAAGCGCGCAGGGGTATTCAAACTTGACATCAGGCAGGGCCTGCTCGGCGCGCGCGGACGTGGTAATGATAGTGATACCCCGGCTGCGGGCAAAACGCAAAAAGGCCTCTGCTTGGTCAAAGCGGAAGAGAGATATTCCGAAAACAGTGCCGACGCTGGCCCTGATGGCGCGCGGATGATACGGGTCAGTCGTGTTGCCCAGCAGGACAACTCCGTCACCGCCCATAGAATCAACGGTCCTGATAACCGTCCCCAGATTGCCCGGGTCATTGGTACCGTGTAAAACCGCCACAATGGAGTACTGCCCGGGTCGAAAACTCTCCGGATCACTATAACGCATCTCAGCCGCTGCCGCCATGCCAACAGGGTTGTCCCGCTGCGAGATCGACTCAAACACCTCTTCGGTCACCCGCAGCACCCTGACTCCCCGCTGCTTGGCCTCTTCAGCCCCTCGATAGGCTGCATCGCTGGTGAGCAGATCTGGGCATATCACGATGACCTGCAGCGCGGCATCGTTCTCCAGCGCTCCCAGCACCTGCTGGATGCCCTCGATCAGGCACCATCCGGTTCTCCTTCTTCCTTTCTTACGGGTCAGCTTACGCAGTTTTTTGATCGTGCGGTTGCTGGTGCTGCTTATAAGCTGCATTCAGACCCCCCAAGTCATCCGGTTACTCATCAAACCAGTCGAAAAGATATCCTCCCGCACCAGCCGCCAGCAGGCAGCCGGTCAGGGCTACTGCCATCCCGACGATGCCATCGAAAAAGAAAACGCCCGTCAATGCAATGATGCCGCCAATGACCCCCAGTGCAATGCGCATGATCTACCTCGCTTCCTATCCAGTTTAACTTTGCCTGACAGCTGGCAAGCAACGTCGCGGACATGTCAACGCCCCCTGATGCTGCACTGACCACGCTCGGAGGCAGGATTGTGGCACGTTAGTGCTACCCTGTCACTACAGACAATTTCCAAAGAAATCCTCGGATTCCTGCTCCGTTCACCGCAGGACGGTCCGCTTGAGCCGGACTGCCTGGATTCCGCAGGTGCCGCCGCCTGCCCGCAGACCTTCAAGCCGCAAATACCTGCACCCTGCATCTACGCATCCAACCTGCTGGAGAAACTTCAGCTGCCATCGGGGTCAGAAGCATCAGTATCACCATCCTCCTCAGCTGGCGTGGCTGAGCCAAACTTCCGTTCTGAGTAATCATCACCGGCACTTTGGACTGCACCTGATGCATCCTCATCAAAATCATGCAGCTTGGCGACCTGAACTCCGCGCCCGAAGGTCAGCACCTTTCTTCTCACAAGCAAGTAAAAAGGTATGGTGCCGTACCGGAGCAGCATGATAAGAAGGGTGATGCCCAGGGTGGGCCACATGCCCATTCGCTGTATAGGACCGCGGGTCCGGTGAAAAGGCAAAAGCAGCTGACCGGTGTACCACACCTGCGGATTCAACACAGAGTAAAATCCGTCAATGACGTCCGGCGCCACAGAGCCGGCAATGGCCCACAGCCTCAGCTGCCCCCTACTGGGCCTGATCTTTGTATCCCGCAGGGCAATAATGAGCACCAGAAGGATTCCCGCCGCCTGGGCTATCACAAAGGGACAGGCGGCCCGCAGTTGGATGGGATTGAACCAGTTGATGGTGTAGTCAACGTCGATCAGGTCCAAAACTATATGAGAGGCAAACCCACCGCCAAAAGCAAGCCACCGCCTTCCGGAATCCGACAGACGGAACCGGTGACATTGCTCCCCGATCAGATCACCAACAATTACGTGTTTCAACAGATCGCTCACTATCTTCCCCTTCTGGCTTGACGTAAAGCGGTGTTGCCCCGCGCAGATAGTGCCGGAGCATCAAAACAGGCTGGATTGCCAGCATAGGGCCAGTAACCATGATAAGAATACCACAGCTTCTGCTGCAGTACACAACCGCTGCAGCCCGGAGATCCGACCGCACGCTCTCCCATGTCGGAGCAGGCGGCGCCGTATTATTGCTCAGACCGGCGTTTTCCCCGCTTCTGCTTTCCGAACCATCGGCCGGAACCCAAAAGCAGGCTCAGAAATGGACCCATAGCAAAAAGCAGCTTCCGTCCGGGCGGCATGTGCTCCCAGAAGGCTTCCCTGAAGGCCTCCCACACATCACGCAGCTGCTCTCTGGGCATCTGCACGCGGGTTCCGGTGTCGTCGCGGATAAGCCATGCATATTCACTCTTTTCAATCCCCTCCTCGGGCTTCCCCTCGTAGTCTACCCAGAAATGACTCAACGAGACGGTCTGCGTATAGGGAATGTCATGCAGTTCAAAGAGCGAAGCCAGTACAACAAACCTTGTCTTGCAATCTCCTGTGCCCTTCCGCACTGCCTCTTCCGCGGTGGGGAAGTACCAGGGCACACCGTAGGTGTCCCAGTCATACTGGTACGGAAATTCCCGCAGCACAAAACTCTCCATACGCACTGGGTCACCGGGAGTCTCCTGCGCCAGAGGCTCCACTGCCTCAGCCGACACCGGAGGGTTTGCCACCCGCACCACGCTTACGACCAGGCGGAGGGGGTTAGGGTACAGCACCAATAGGGTCCAGATCAGCAAAAACATCAACTGCTGCGGCGGGCTCATCTTCAGTTTCCGCAAGATGCAGGACCTCCCTTCCACAACTATATCCTCTTGTGCTGACTTAATGGAATGTTGTCGGATTCGTTCTGTAATATATAATGAGAGATGGTCGTCGGCACCGACTAAGCATATTATGCAAATTCATCCGTCCCAAAAACCCCGTGTTGTCAGTCGAAATAGAGACAAAGCACAGGACATACAGGTTAATACAGTCGGGCTTTCCGGCCCGTAGAAAGGGGCTGCCCAAGCAATGAATATAGCGTTTTTCCTGATCCCCAAATCAGAGGTCGCCTGGATAGCCAGCGCCTCGACCGTGCGGCAGGCGCTGGAAAAGATGGAACGTCACCCATACACAGCCGTTCCTCTCCTGGATGATGATGGCTCTTACGCAGGCACTCTCAGCGAGGGAGACCTGCTCTGGACCATGAAGCGCAGGAATGTTTACTCGCTGAAAGAGCTGGAAAGAATTCCTCTGCAGGACGTCGACAGACACTTCGAACATGAGTCCGTGTCCATATACGAGGACATGCAGGCTCTGCTGTCACTGGCGCTGCAGCAGAGTTTCGTTCCAGTAGTAGACGACCAGGGCACATTCATAGGAATCGTCACCCGGCAAGCCGTAATTGAGTTTTTCGCAGAAGATTACCTGAAGCAACACCAATTGTCAGATATGTCTTCCGGCGGGGCGCCAGGTGAGGACAGCTGACCTGCATTCGAATATGAAGTCAGAAGTCAGCCCTCATACCTGGCCGGTACTTGCGATAATGCCCAGATACACTGCCGGTTGGGCCAGCCATAAGGTCACCTCAAGATGACCTGTTTCGCCGGTGCAGTCATCACTGCCTGCCTATTCCGTCCAGCATTTGCACGGCATTTTCCCGCAGGATAGAGATCTTCTGTCCCGGCAAGAGGTCCATTTCCTCGATCACCTGCAGCGCCTTCTTCATATCCCCTATCTGATGAGGGTAATCTGAGCCGAGAAGGAGCCTTGTCTCATCCGACCACTGCAGGGCAAAGCGGAGCGCATCAGGATCAAAGTTCACCGTGTCAAGGTACAGCCCCGACAGGTAATGGGACGGGGGCTGCGGAATCATATCGCTTATCTCAGGATACACGCGGTAACCTCTGTCCATTCGCTCGGCAACATAGGGCAAAGTGCCGCCAAGGTGAGCCGCTATCAGCTTGAGCCGCGGGTGCCGCTGCAAAACCCCGGCGAAGACCAGCCGGGCTATGGTGGCAGTGGTATCGAAAAGAAAACCCAAAAGCGGCACCAGACGGAAATCGGCCAGTGCCCCGTGATCGTCGGGTGAAGTTGGATGAATGAACAGGGGAGCACCAAGCTGCTCTGCAGTCGAAAATATCGGCGAAAAGGCCTGGTGATCCAGCGCCCGGCCCTGCACGTTGGTAAACAGTACTCCTCCGTGCAGCCCAAGCTGTCCCACAGCGTAGCGCAGCTCCTCGGCTGCCTTCTCGGGACTCTGCAGTGGAAGAGCGGCGAAGGCGAAAAACTGCTTGTGTCTGCCGCAGATCTCTGCGAAGTCCTCGTTCACCGCCCGGGCCAGCTCTATTCCTGCCGCTGGTTCTTCTATATGAACTCCCGGCGTGGTCAGAGAAAGAATTTGAGATTCCATCCCCACCTTCTGCATATCCTCGATGCGTGCATCAAGATCCCGGTGGCCGGGCACCAGGATGTTGTAGTCGCCTGCGTAGTGCAGGATGGGGTCCGAGCCGCTGCTCACATCAAGACCGGCTGTGTATCTTCCCGTCTGCAGGGCCTTCAGGTACGCCTCTGGATAGAAGTGATTATGCACGTCTATACTCATGGGTTGCCTCCCTTTCAGATCGCATCGCAAAGCTTCCGCTGCTCACACTTACCCATTTTTCTTCGTCGCTTGGCGCAGTGGTACCTGCCTGCTTCCGACAATCTCCCCGTCTGCTGCAGTCTGCAGAAAACTACCAGCCCTGCCCCTGCCGGTCATTGTGAGCAAAAACTCTCCGACGCCAACCCACCTGCAGGCACTCCGCTGCTGAGCAAAAGGGTCAGAAAACTGAGCCCACAGAGCCGAACTTTGCGACGGGACGACTTATCGCCAGGTGAAGACAGGTCTGCTGGTCCTATAGGAGCTCATCTGGGCTCACCTGGGGTGTCTTCGCCGCCGAAGGCCGCGGCCTGCTGGACTCTGCGCAGCACCTTCTGCGCACCCTCATCAAGAAGGCTCCACGCATCCTGTGAACCCAGAGCGGCAAGAAACTCCATCGCCGTAATATCGTGAGCCACCGTCTGAGCGATAAGAAAGGCAAGACCCCTGTTGCGGGCACAAAGCGCAACCTCTCCCGCAGACCTGAACTGCCCCAGGACTACCTCGGTGTTGTCCACTGATACAAGAAGCCACCGCCCGATGGTCTCCACCTGCCGGTGCTGCATGGGGGTTACAGTGTGGTAGAAAATATCCTCATCGTCCTGTCTCCCGAATCCATCTCGGGCATCATCGTATACCAAAGAAAAAGCTGTAACGCCGCGCCCCCGGGCCTCATCAACCAGGCTTCTCAGCTGGGAGAATTCTTCTGGCCATGCGGACAGAAATACCGTATGCTGGGCTGATGCGAGCAGATCCCTGATTCTGGCCATTATCATCTCCCCGCCAGTCAGCGCAAAGAAGCTGTGCTCATCGTCACCTTCCGGCAGGTCCTGCAGCCTGCGCTGAAGGCGGTCCAGCCGGGATAAAGTATCCTCACGGTGACTCTGAATGAGGGCCTGGTGAGGTATGGGGCGATACAGGGTGGTCTCGTCGACGGACATGGCCAGCACCACCCCCTCCGCCTCCAGTCCTTCCAGCACCTCATAAACTTTCGAACGCGGCACTCCCGACTGTTTGCTCACTTCATAACCTGATACCTCAGGTTTTCGCAGCAGGGCCAGATAAACCCGCGCCTCATACTCTGAGTATCCCAGTTGCATCAGGTCCTCGATCATCGGCTGTAAGTCTGCCATATATGGATGCCTCCCACATCATTTTACCACACGCAGATGCAGCCGCGATGCCTCGCCCGGACCCCAGTAAACCTTCTGCCTGGCTTTTGTGGGCCGGTCAGCGCTGAGGCTGTTGAGGTTGCGGTCCCATTTCGGAAAGCTGCTGCCCGAGATCTCCACCCCAAGGCGATGACCACAGTTGAAGGTATGACCGGCTGACCACATGTCGATGCAGAAGCGGTGCACCTGGCCGGGCTTCAGCGGAGTACTGATGGAGGGGTCCTCCCTCAGGTGCCCGCGGACGATCCCATCGCAGATAAGGCGGGCTGTGCCATCTGGATGAATGTCGAGCAGCTTGACGACAAAGTCGGTGGTCTCGGCGTCCGTGCAGGCAAAAAGTTCGCAGGATACCGGACCGGCTATGGTCATCGGCTCCGACACAGGGTCCGATGCAAATACCAACAGGTCATCGCGGTCGTGCAGCTCCGACTGGTCAGCCGGGCCGGGGTTCAGCTCAGCTGCGGGAAACTCCCATACCGCTCCTCCCCGGGTGGGAGGAGGATTTTGTGGATCATAAGTGTACGAGCCGCAGCCGCCAACAGGGGGCATATCCCAGCTCAGCGAACCATCAGCCAGATAGATCTCTTTCTGCTGGACATCAGATACAGGCCAGCTGCGGTCGCTGAGCCACCTGTTTTCTCCGGTAATGAAGACGGCGACCGGCTTCTGATCGCAGGTCAGATCTGCTGAGGGCTCTGCTCCCTTGAGCCATCGGTCAAACCAGCTGATAATACGTTTGGGGACACCTGGCCTTGACTCAGGTCCGAAGTTCACACCGGATAGTTCTTCAGGGCCCGACAGGACTCCATTGTGGCTCCACGGGCCGATGATCAGATGCTGCGGGCTGCACGCCCGTTCGGCGAAATGACGGTACAGCGCGAGAGTCTCCCCCAGGCAGAGATCGTACCAGCCGCTTATATGCAGTATGGGGACGTCGATGTCGTCCAGCAGATCCGAAACATCATGCTGCTGCCATCTATCGTGCCGAAGATCTGACTCCATCCAGCCGCGCCACAGTTGATTGTCAAAGCCCGCGGCCCCAGCGGCCTCACAGAGCGGAAGCGTGCGGTACACCCCGTCCCAGTCAATATCCTGCAGGCTGGGTTGAGGTGAATAGGAGGTTATAATCGACCACGGCAGCATGTGGTGCAGCACCAGTGCTCCGCCCCGGTGAGAAATCCTGTAGGTATCGGCAAAACCACCGATATTCAAAAGAACCCTGATGTGTCCGGGCCGTTTGGCGGCACAGATCAATCCCACCGTGGACAGATAAGAAATTCCCACTACTCCCATACCGCAATCCGGATCGTACCAAGGCTGTCCGGATACCCAGTCGATAGTCTCCGGCGCGTCGCTTTGTTCCTGCTTTATGGGATGGTATTCGCCGGCGGAGTCGTAACGGCCGCGCACATCCTGCACCAAAACTGCGTAGCCGCTTTGCACCAGTATGTCGGCAAGAACCTGCAGGTTGCCTTTTCCGTAAGGGGTCATCATCAGAAGCACCGGATATCTACCCTCTGCCGACGGCAGGTAAACATCGGTGGCCAGCTCGATTCCGTCGCTCATCCTGACTCGAAAACTCCTTCTTACCATTTCGCCTACCCCTCTCTGACGGCAACCCAACGCGAAATAGTGGTTACCGTAGTGGTTACTATGTATTGTACGACCGCATAGCCCACCTCTGTCAAGAGGGTGAGCAGATTGCCGGTGCAGCAGTCCCGGCGAGGTATTGGCCGCCAATCTGGTGTAATATTGGGCCTCGCATGTTATGATCAGGGTGCGCTAAACTCTTGAAAGGTGGTATAGTCCGTGAAGATTCTGATTCTGGGAGGCTCTGGAATACAGGGCTCAGCATCCGCCTGGGACCTGCTCCAGATGCAGCCCGATGCACAGATTATACTGGCAGACACAGACGAAGAGGCTTTGGAAAAGAAGGCCCGGTGGCTCGGCAGCAGCAGGGTTGCAACCCGGGTAGTCGACGCACGGGACAAAACCCAACTGTCGCGACTCATCACACAGCAAGACTGCCAGCTGGTAATCAGTTCAGTTCCCTGGACCGTAACCCTGCCCCCTGTTGAGGCGGCCATCGATGCCGGAGTTCACTTCATCGACTACGGCCTGTATCAAAACCGCGAATTCGATAAGCGACTGTCTGAATTCGATGAGAAGGCCAGAGAGGCGCAGGTGACGATAATACCCAGCTGCGGTGTCGCGCCCGGGCTCACCAACATGCTGGCCGCATACGGTGCCGCCCAGCTGGACCGGGTGAACAAGGTACATATCTACGTGGGTGGAATTCCGGAAAAGCCCACCCCTCCCCTCGATTACAAGGCGGTCTGGAGCCTCGAGGGCGTATGGACGCAGTTTTTCGAGGAATGCCGCATCGTTCAGGACGGAGAATTTACCACCGTCGACGCCGGCTCCGGGCTGGAGAAGCTGCAGTTCGAGGACATAGGAGAGCTGGAGGCAGCCTTCACCGACGGGCTGGGTACTCTTCTGCACATGTACAAAGATCCCGTCTTTGAAGGAGTCGAGGAGGTCTTCGAAAAAACCATCAGGTACCCCGGTCATTATGATAAGGTCATGCTGCTCAAAGACTGCGGCCTGCTCGATACGGAACCGGTAACGGTAGATGGAAAAGAGGTTTCACCGCGGGCTGTGCTCACCGCACTGCTTGACGACAAGCTGAGGCTGGACAAAGAGGAACGTGACATGACCGTGCTTCGCGTTCGCGTAAGCGGTACACAGGACGGAAAAACAAGGTCCCACATATACGACATGGTCGACTACCGCGACCTGGATTCGGGAATCCTGAGCATGGGAAGAACCACCGGATATACCGGTTCCATCCTGGCTCCCCTGGTCTGCGAAGGAAAGATCGGACACAGGGGCGTGGTGATGCCGGAAAAACTGGGCGCCGAAAGAGACCTGTTTGAAAAGATGCTCGATGAATACGCCAAACGCGACATAACCATCAAAAGCAAAACCCAGTAAACAGAGCAGGGGCCGGCCCTGGCACCTGCACCGGTCGGCCCCTGCAGACAAACAGCTCGTTTTCATGATATAGCGGGAAGAAGCTGTCATGTGCAACCCGGTCGGGAACCGCTTTACCTCACAGCAGCAGAGGATCCGGCTGCACCATCCAGCGCACCGTCGCAGTGTCTGGCTCCGCAGCAGAAATCGAGCCCGCCACCGTACCCTATTGGGACTCTATCTTCAGCAAGTCTGACATCCTCGCCGCCAAAAATCCCGGTTGGATGCTGTCTGTACGGCAGATTGCAGCGGCACTTCATCAATCCGCGCAGAACCCCGGGTCCCGGGCATTCCTGACCACTACATCCCGCCAGGACATCGCGCAGGTTCTCCCTCTCCTCCGAAGGCAGGATCTTCTTTTGTCGGTTCATCCCCAAACCTGGCGCATTCGGGCTCCCACCGGTACCTGATGAGCTTGCCCAGCTTTACTGCAGGATGTCTCGAGAGCCTGCCTGCCCAGGACACATCACCGCGCGCAGACGGGAGGCCCAAATGGCCCACACCGCCTGCTTCTGTCTTGTCACCTCATTCACCTCATTCAAATCGAGGGACTGGGCCGCTTCAGGCGGCATACCAGCCCCATCGCTTCAGCGGATGCTCGGGCTTCATTTCAGGTAGTGGTCGAACCAGGCCAGTGTACGCTGCCACCGGTCCTCAATGTTGTGCGGACGACTGAATCCGTGCGGCTCACTCGGATAACGGACCATAACCGCCGTCTGCCCCAGCTTCAGAAGGGAAGTATACATTTCGTCGCTTTGACCGATGGGACAGCGAAGATCGTTTTCCCCGTGCAGAAACAAAACGGGAGTCTCGACATTCTGCACATGCCTTATCGGCGAGTGCCGCACCATAGCTTCATCACTTTCCCACGGGACGGACTGCACCGAATAGCTGGTGAAGCTGTATCCGACATCAGAGCAGCCAAACATGCTTCGCTGGTTGCTGACCGACGCTCCGCTGACCGCCGCGGAGAAGCGGTCGGTCTGGGTCACGGCCCAGTTGGTCATAAATCCGCCATAGCTCCACCCGGTTATGCCGATAGAGCCTTCTTCGGCCTCTCCCCGACTTATCAGAAGGTCCACCCCGGCCATTATGTCTGCAAAGTCCCTGCCCCCCCAATCACCGACTACTGCCTGCTGAAACTCTGCTCCGTAGCCGCTGCTTCCCCGCGGATTGGTGAACAGCACGTGATACCCGCGGCTGGCCAGCAGTTGATTGGTGAAGCTGAATCCTTCACCGTACATGCCGCTGGGACCGCCGTGCACCAAAAGCACGGTTGGCCGGGTTTCGCCGGCTTCGCTGCCGTGCGCCCTGAGCATCCAGCCCTGCACCTGCCACCCGTCGCATGAGGTGTAATTCAGCACCTCCGGCTGAATCAGAGTCCAGTCCTTGACCACATCGCAGTTGAAGTCAGTCAGGACTCTCTGCTGACCGCCGTCATCCTGCATGACGAAGATCTGATCAGGGCGGGTGGGCTCCGAGGCGACAAAGGCAAACCGGCCTGCGGCGAAGCTGGGGTCGGCAACTGCCCTGCGCCCGGCCTCGGTGAGCCGCCGGGGCTCCCCATCCGCGGTGCAGAAGCGGTAGAGGTGGCTTTGTCCTTCCGAGGCTACCGGCGCAGCCAGGCTGTCCCCATCCAGCCACAGAGGCGGAGCAAAGGACTCTCCGGCCTTTCGCGTATCAGAACCCGCGGCCATACCCACGTTGCGGTCCAGCTCCTCGCTTGGGCAGCTCACCGCATCCCAGCCCTGCGGCCGCTGCCCATCCAGTTCAATCACAAAAAGCTGGTTGGGAGTCGAAAGCCAGTTAAACTCTTGGGGCTGTCCGTAAAATGCAATCCTGCTGCCGTCGGGGGACCACGCAGGAGAATAGGCCGGATAATCGACATCCAGTACAGGATAGCTGTCCTCATCGTCAGCTGAAAATATCCACAGTCTGCGGTCAAAGGGCATATCGCTGTGCGGCTTGTCTCTGGAGGCGGTGCAGGCTATCCATCTGCCGTCCGGTGACCAGGCCGGGCTGCTGTGAAAGTACGGTCCGTCCGTCACACGATTGACCTGTGCCTCTCCACCGGCTGCAGCCTCGACGGTGAAAATGTGCTGCGTCCTTCCGTTGAAGAAACCGAACCCATCCAGACGTCCCGCCAGGGTGGTCATGACGACAGGTTTATCCCCCTGACTATCCGAATCATCGTCGCAATCCTTATCAGACCGGGAGGGGGCCCCGGGGTAGGTGAGCTCATCTTCACCTTCAGCATCCACCCAGGCGGAGAAGGCTATCTTCTCGCCGTCGGGAGACCAGACCGGCGCCGAAGATGGAGTATGTTCTGTCTCTATCGGCTGTGCTTCCCCTCCCCCCTCGGTGATGTCAAGCAGGTAGAGTTTCGGCTTTCCTTCATCTCCGTCCCGGTCGGATAGAAAGGCTATTTGCTTTCCGTCAGGCGACCAGCGCGGCATCTGGCTGCTGCTGCCGGTTGGAGTCAATCTTCTGGGCTGCCCGGAACCATCGGCTTGCACCACCCAGATGCTGCTTTCGGTGCTGTCCTGGTCAAAATCACTTGTCTCATGGGTAAAGGCGATCCATTTGCCATCAGGGGAGATCTGCGGGTCTCCCACTTTCACCAGGTTGAAACGATCCCTTACCGTCAGTCTGCTCATATGTAAACCTCCCTCTCTTTCGATGACCACCAACCTAACCCTTCTCGTCAGCGGGCCACATACCTTCTCCGCCGCCAGGCCAAAAATTACACCTGACTCCGGGGCTATTCAGCCCTGGAATCTGGCCATATAATGTGAAACCCTATTCCTTCATTCTCCAGTCGCCGGCGCACCTTCTTCACCTGCCCGGCGTCCGCATCAGGCCAGTGGATGCGCCAGGGCAGCTGGTGAAGCTGGCTGCTGGATGGGCTGTATCTCTGTTGCTGACGGCGCAGCCTTTTCCCCGTTACTTCGGCAACGATCGCCGAGACCCTGTTCAGCTCTGCGGGGCTGGTCACGCATATGCAGACTAGCCTGCCGGAGGATTCATCTGTCACGGAAACATACCCCCTGTCCGAATGCGACTGGCCACCTGCTGTCTGTGAAGGCTACAGTTGTTCCCCGGATGCAACCGGGGCCAGCTCAGTCTGAATTCCAGGGCGATGCTCCAGATGTGCCAAATGAAGGGGGCTCACCCGGCAGCAAGACACGGTCGGCATTCCCCGGCGGTCAGAACCGTTTCGGACAGATACACGCCCTTGGTTGCCAAAAGCTGCTGAGGCTGCGTCTGCAAGCGCGAGCCAGAAACCCACCGCCGCACCCCTGATCGTCTCTCCGCAGCCGCAGGCGGTATACGCAGGTTCCGCACCAGTCAATCCGATCTTCTCACTTCATCGCAGCAATCGGACTCACCCGGTAAAGAAGGTGGGCCCGATTGCTTTGCACATCAACTTCAGCTGCTTATGCCGTCCTGGAATGCCTCTGCATCACGGACTTCAAACTGCATTTTGTAAAAGTCCCTGTACTTGCTGTCGCTTGAGATAAGCTCGGCGTGAGTACCGCGCTCCTGCACCTGGCCGTCTTCTATGAACAATATCTCGTTGGCATCCACTATGGTCGCCAGGCGGTGGGCGATCATGAAGGTGGTGCGCCCCTTCGTTACGCGGTCAATGGCGTCCTGGATCAGCTTCTCTGTCTCCAGGTCAACCGATGAGGTGGCCTCATCGAGGATGAGAATATCGGGGTCTTTCAGAAAGGCCCGCGCTATGGAGACTCGCTGACGCTGTCCTCCTGACAGCTTCAGCCCCCTCTGACCGACGGTGGTGTCATATCCGTCGGGCATCTGGGTTATGAACTCGTGGGCATTGGCATCCTTTGCCGCCTCAACGATCTGTTCAAAGGATGCATCCGGCCGACCGTAGGCGATATTCTCCGCAATGGAGTCGGAAAACAGATAATCGTCCTGCATAACCATGGCGATGGTCTGCCGCAGTGCGTCCTGGTCCCATTCGCGAACGTCCTTGCCGTGGACCAACACCCGGCCGCTTTCCACATCATAAAGCCGGGGAATCAGACGGACGACAGTCGTCTTGCCCGCACCGCTGGGTCCGACCAGGGCAATGCTCTTTTCGGATTCCGTCTCAAAGCTGACACCGTTGAGCACCTTCTCATCGGCGTAGCTGAAATGAACGTCTTCAAATCTGACCTCCCCGCGTCTGATGGGTTCAATCTCCGGATCTTCTACCACGGTTATGCGCGGACGCCGGTCGCAGTGGTCGTAAAAGCGCTCCGTGCTGGCAAAAAACATGCCCAGCTGCTCATTGACCCGGATCAAACGAAGCAGGGGAGCCCGAAACTGAAGCAGGTACTGGTTGAAGGCCACCAGCACTCCAACTGTCAGCACATCATGCATGGCCAGCCAGCCGCCGTATGCAAGAACAGTGAGGATTCCCACGGCGTTGAGGATGCGCGAAATGGGAAACAGCATGCTCATCCAGCGTATTGCGGTCAGGCGGGCGTCAACGTGCTGCTGATTTCTCTCTCCAAACCGCCCGGATTCGAAGTCTTCGTTGGCGAAAACCTTGATGACCTTCATGCCGGACAGATTATCCTCCAGCCTGTCGCTGACCGCAGCTATTCGCCTCCGGGTTCTCCGGAAAGCGGTGTGCATTTTCTGCAGCAGGAAATAGCCTATCAGTGCTAAGAAGGGCACAAATACCAAAGACAGAAGGGTAAGCCGCGGGCTCATGCTTATCATGACCGCTATGGTACCCACGACGGTAACGACGGAGCCGATCACACCCTCAGGACCGTGGTGGACGAACTCCTGCAGCATATTGAGGTCGTCAACAACCCGGGCCATCAGTTCGCCGGTCTTTTGATTATCGTGGAAACTCATCGAAAGACTCTGATACTTTTGATAAAGCCGGTTTCTCATATCACGTACTATGACCTGAGCGACCTGATGTCCCCAGTAGGTCTTAATACCTCGCAGTATGGCGTCAGCTGCGAAGACAAAGACGGCCCAACCCACCAGCACCCACAGCCGGTTCATGTCTCCTACCGCTATGGCATCATCAATAATGTTCCTCAGTATGATGGGAGGTACCAGCACCAGCACCGCACAGATCACGTGCATCATCTGGATGGTGTAAAATTCCAGCATCCTCGGGGCAATGTATTCGCTGTGAAACCTCTTGAGTATCTCTCCATAACTGTACTTTGATTCCTCTTCCTGTTGCTCTTTTGACCGATCTTTTCGCTGCATCAACAAGGGCACCTCCAGCGTCCGTTAGCCTGATTGCTACAATTTACTCAGCAGATAATACGTTTAGGCTTTCGAACAATCTTTATACCAAGCTCAGGCCATAACTTCAAGGGAAGATTTCCCTGCAAAGCAACCAGATTGTCGCACCTCACCCGGCAAAAGCGCGCTTTGAAGCACCCTCCGGACCCAGCATATGTTCCAGCCGCCCGACAGATGCCCATCGCAGTTGCGGTGGCTTTATCCCGGCCCGTCGAAATATACCTGCATACCGCAGGTGCTAGCAGGGTACAGGCATGATATGTGCAGTTTTCGTGCCCTAGAAGCTAAGATGCGCGGCCGTCAAGCGACTCGGTGAAAAGCTGCGGCGACTCCGAGCAGGGAGCTGGCCCCTCAACAAAGAAAGTGTAGCGAAGGGAATAATGTCGAGACGACAAAAAGCGAGAGCACGAAAGCAAGGAGGGACTGCCTTGTCCACAGATTACCAGCAGGCACGCAAGGAATTTTACCGGCTGCGCTGCGAAAAAGCGGCCGAATCGCTGGCAGAAAACGGATTTGAAGCGCAGGTTGCCACCGATACACAGGATGCAGTTCGTATCGTGCTGGGTTTCATATCCTCTGAGGACGTCGTCGGTCTACCCGGCACAGTTACCGCCAGAGAGCTCGGTCTACCAGGGGCACTGAGAGAACAGGGCAACGAAGTGGTCGAACACTGGGTGGAGGGTACCTCTGAGGAAATCCGCCAGCTTCGTCTCCGCCAGCTGAACTCCGATGTTCTGGTCACCGGGACCAACGCCGTTACCTTAGACGGCAAGCTGGTCAACATCGATGGCACCGGGAACCGGGTTGCTGCCATGATATTTGGCCCACCGCGGGTCGTGGTGGTGGCGGGAGCCAACAAGATCTGCCATGACACCGATGAAGCCCTCGCAAGGACCAAGCGGATAGCCGGTCCCATCAACGCACTGCGGCTGCAGACTGCTAGTCCGTGCGCAAAGACTGGCTACTGCGTGGACTGTGATTCTCCCACCAGCATATGCAGAATCACCACTATCCTCGATAAGCAACCGGGTCAGACTGAACTGCTGGTGGTGCTGGTGCCCGAGCAGCTGGGATATTGAGCGCAGCTGTTGGTGCAGATGCCCGAAATACCCCCAGCTCAGCTGCACTGTTGTGTCAACGCTTCATATCTGCCCGGAGGGCAAGCGACCTCCCCTCCGGGTACCGACTGTTTCTGCAGCCGCCCTCAGTTCACCGGAATCCATGTTCTTATCAGACGGTACGTCCCGACAGTCGGTCAGAAACACTCTCCTCCCCACTGTATCCAGTGGCCGTGCAACCCGACGGTGCGTTTGCGCAGCTGACGGTTCAACCCCCATATCTAGATCTTTTTGCAGACCGACGACCTGTTGAGATAAACGCGAGGTTTCTGTGGGATTCAACCCCAGAAGGAAAGCTGACTGGGCCGTAGAAGGATTTAAGGTGGTGGCGGTCTAATCTATCTGTTCAGAAAGGAGCTATCCCTTCGATGCAGGAGAAGCTGATTTGCTGCCAACACTGCGGCCGCAGGATTCAAAGCCGCGATGATCTTATCACCACACTGTACCTGTGGTCCGTAGTCCCCTATCACACCCGGTGCTTCTCCCACGCTCTGAAGGGCTGTCAGGCAGTGATAGTGGGGAACCACCCCATAAACAGCACGCTGTCGGGGGTGATGTCGGGGCTTTCTCTGCTTCTGGCTCCCCTGGCCGTGCTGGCCTCTGACATTCCCTCAATAGCCGGCATCATACTGCTGGCGGTACCGGGTATGAGGTTGTATTCCTGGCTCGCCTATGGAAGACATCTTGACTGAGCATCTGCTTCATTCAGATGAAGCCTTCTGTTCTTGGGTGCAGGAGTACTGCCATACGGTACGGAAGTTATCAGATGCAGGGGAGGGATTTTGAATGCGGGCCCTAATAGCGTTGAACAAGGATGAAGCAACAGTATCATTTATCGATTCGCAATCGGGGGAAACTGCAGCAAAGGTCGAAGTTGACACCAATCCTCACGAGGTTGCCGTCACTGAAGACGGAACCACCTCATATGTGACTAACTCCGGCGGCAACACAGTGTCGGTCATCGATAATCAGCAGTTTGCAGAGGTCAAGCGAATATCCCATCCAGATTTCCTCTTTCCCCACGGGATAGGTCTATCGGCCGACGAGAGCGAACTATTCATCGCAGCTACCCGGTCCGACAGAATACTGGTAATAGACACCCAAGATCTGCAGGTGACCGAAGTAATCGCCACGCACCAGCGGGCCACACATATGATCTACATGGACCCGGATAAAAATAACATCTACGTCCCTAATATCGGTTCGGACAACATTACCGTAATGGATGCCAAAACCCGAAAGATCATCACCCACATACCGGTGGGATCCGGCCCCGAAGGCGCCGCAGTCCATCCCGATGGTCGGTATTTGTATGTCGCCTGTCAGCACGACGATGAACTGCACGTCCTTGACCTGGCCGATGACTACGCCCGCAAGGCAAAGATACGCCTGGGAAGCTGCCCCATTCGCCTGGTTTTCAGCCCCGATGGTGAGTACGCCTTCGTACCCAACCGCGAATCGGGCGACCTTTCCATAATCGCCGCAGGCGCAATGGCAGAGATCAAGCGCATCCGCACGGGAGTCTGGCCCGGTGGAACAGTGTTCAACAACGAGGGCTCACGGGCCTACGTGGCCAATAACAAGACCAACGACATTTCGGTTATCGACGTAGAATCCCTGCAGGAAGTGAACCGTTTCGCCGCCGGCATCCACCCCGACGGCATGGCGTTCACCCGCATACCCCTCAAAGAGTAAGGCACGGATGCGGACGCGCCCGATCCACCCGGATTGCTGGCAGGGGGCAGTAGTCCAGCCGTCGGAGCACAAAATGCTACGTGAGGTGATTTTCAGTGCGGAATTGCGTTTTCTGCGACTATCAGGACCCGGTTCTGCAAAACGACGAGGCCTTCGCCATTTACGATATACACCCCGTCAACCGGGGGCACATGCTGGTGATAACCAGACGCCATATTCGTTCCTTTTTCGAAACCACCAACGAGGAACGCGCCGCCCTCGCGGCGCTGCTGGACGAGTGTCAGGCACTACTGGAGGAAAAATATCAGCCGGACGGCTACAACATTGGAATAAATGACGGCCGGCTCGCCGGCCAGACGATAATGCATCTGCACATTCACCTGATCCCGAGATACTCCAGCGAGGGAAGCGACCCGGGCGGGGGAGTGAGACGGGTCATATCCGGCAGAGGACCATACTGATCTTCAGTGAGTTTACCTGCACTTTGCACGACGATCTCAATCCGTCCCCAGCAGCGAAGAACGCAGCCTGCTGAAGGCGGCCTTCTTCTCGGCGTTGATCCTTTCTGCCTCGGGTAGATCTACTGCGGTAAAACGCAGCTTATCCCCCGGCGCACACCGCCCGGCAGAAGCCAGGTCAGCGGTGATCACAGTGCACAGCACGGGATATCCGCCCATGGTCTGGCAGTCGGACATCAGCATAATCGGGCTGCCTCCCGCGGGCACCTGCACTGCCCCGGGCACAACTCCCTCGGAAAGGAGGGTGTCGGCTTCCTGCCTGATCCGCGGACCCCGCAGGCGGTATCCCACCCGGTTTGAGCTGGTGGTGATTTCCCATTCAGACAAAAAGAACCGCTCCTTCTGCGAACCAGTAAAGCAGGCACCGTGCGGCCCCACAACCGTCCTAAGGCAGCATTCAGAGCGAAAACTCCGCTCGAACAGCTGCCGCAGCTGCGCGGGTACGTCAACACCGGCTTTCTGCCGGAAGACGGGGCCGTCGACGGCGCGTGTTCCGGACGGGAGTCTGTCGCCGCCCACAAGCTGCCTGCCCTCGAGCCCACCTATCTCTGCCCGACTGTCGGTGGACCTGCTTCCCATGACCGGGTCGGTTTCAACTCCCCCACGTACGGCGAGATACGCCCGAAAGGCTCCGCCTTTGCCCGGCCCGACCCGCAGTGTCTGCCCGGTCTCCATGCGGCAGACTGCGGGACTTGCCACCGGCCCGCTGTGCCGGTGCACCTGCCAGCCCGGCCCAACCAGCGCTACAACCACCTTCTTACTGGCCCTCACCGTCACTCCGGTAGCGGTCATCTCCAAAGCAGCCGCCGACGGACGGTTTCCCACCAGCAGGTTGGCCACGCGCAGAGAGTCAGCATCCATCGCACCCGATGATGATACTCCCAGATGACCAAAGCCCGGACGGCCGAGATCCTGCACTGTGGTGTAGATGCCGGGTTCAACCACGGTGAGCGTCACGCCAAATCCCCCTCACGCCTCTCCATTTCTTCTATCTGCTCGAGAAGTTCAACAGTCTGACTGGAGTCCAGCTCGGTCCGACAGAAACCTACATCAGGACCACACTCCCCGACTCTCCGCCTTATTCTCCGGTACTCGTTTTCTCCCACCGGGGCAAAGCGAAGCAGATTACCCGGAGCGATTACCGACGGTGGCCGCCGCCCGGGGGCAAACAGACGGCATGGCGTTCGTCCAATCAGCTGCCACCCGCCCGGCCCGGGTTGAGGATAAACGCCGGTCTGAGTCCCTCCTATTCCCACCGACCCCCCGGGTATCGACTGCCGTGGTTCTTCCCGACGGGGGCAGTAAAGCAACGGGTTCAACCCCCCCAGATAGGGAAAACCGGGGGCAAACCCCAGACAGTAAACGTAGTAGGGAGTTGAGCTGTGGAGTTTCACCACTTCCTCTTCACTGAGGCGGGCCTTGCGGGCGACTTCAGGAAGGTCGGGTCCGTACTGCCCCCCGTAGGTCACGGGGACTCTTAGCATGGTCCCACGCAGGTGCTGCCGCCCGGATTGCTCTTCCGCCATCGACCGAATCTCCCTCGCGAGCGCAAGCAGCCCGCCGCTGCCCGGCCGCAGTCGGACAAACAGGCTGCTGTAGGCAGCAATCACGTCGTCGATTTCGTCGAACTCTTGTCCTTTTATCCTTGCGGCCAGGCCCTGCAAAGCGGCATTCAGCTTTATGCTTTTTTCCTCGCCAAACCGCAGCAAAAACGCCGAATCACCAACCGGCGCGATTTCCGGCCGCGGCAGGCCTGCATCCTCTGACTTACCCACTGTGCTGACTCCGGAGGAAGCTGCTGGCCGTTTGCACCTTGATGCCTGATTCCTCCAACTCATGCCGGACCCGCCGGGCGATACGCACCGCTCCCGGGGTGTCACCGTGCAGGCAGATTGTGTCTATGTTCAACTTCAGGGTGCCGCCTTCAGCTGTGGGGATTTCGCCCCTGGCCAGCATAACCGCCCTGCTGGCTACCTCGCCTGGGTCCTGTATAACCGCCCCGGGCTGATCGCGCGGAACCAAAGTACCCTGTGCAGTGTAGGCACGGTCGGCAAAGCCCTCCTCCGCCACCCGCAGCCGGCGGTCTCTGGCCACCCGGACTGTGGTACTCCCTGCGGGGGCAAAGAGCACAAGATTATCATCAAAGTCGCAGATGGCATCGCACACCACCGCACTCAAGTCTGCGCTGCCGGCTGCCTCGTTGTAAAGGGCACCGTGCGGCTTTACGTGCTGCAGTGACGCTCCCAGGCTTCCGGCGAGCGCCTGCAGCGCACCAAGCTGATAAACCAAGAAGCTGTAAAGCTGTTCTGCGGAAAGATCTACATGTCTCCTGCCGAACCCCCACAGATCGGGGTACCCCAGGTGAGCTCCCACTGCCGTGTCAGACTGAAGCGCCCGGCGCACTGTATCCCGCATTATCACCGGGTCTCCGGCGTGCGCCCCGCAGGCTACGTTCGCGGAAGTTATGACCGGCATCATTTCTTCATCCATGCCGAAAGTATATGCTCCGTATCCCTCTCCAAGGTCGGCATTAATATCTACCCTTTGGCCCATACTAACCTCCTCGCTTGGCTGGCCCTGTTCATCAACACCGCCGCCCGCAAGCAAGCACACGGTTCGCAGCCGTTGGATAAATTTTTCCGACCTACCCGGGGGCGGCAATTTACTAATTCTCCTCAATCCGGCGTCCTCCTGCCGGCAGCTGCCAAGCAGCCCAGGGGGCACCCCGACGAGGCAAAAGCCATCCGCCGGTCGGCAAGCAGTAACCTCCCGGGAGGATGGCTGCCCGAATCTGAGGTGGGGCTTTGTTGGGTCTTAATCCAGTGTGTTGAACAGCACGCCGAATTGAGTGGCGTGCTCCAGTTCGTCGACCATGGCCAAAAAGAACGTGTCTCTGACCAGCCTGTCCGTGCTGGACAGGATAACATCGCGGTAGAATTCGGCCGCCTCCAGCTCTTCCTCCAAAGCGATGAGTATGCCCTCGCGGTAGGTCTCGTACTCAACCGGCTCGATGACATACTCCGGGTCGGTGCCGGTGAAATGCAGATACAGCTCCTCGAAGGCCTGCAGGTGCTCCAGCTCATCTTTCATGGCATGATCTATAAACCGTTCGTGCAGGTCGTCGGGCGCCTCGCGCAGCAGACGTGAATAGAATTCGGCGGCAGTCGCCTCGTCCACGACCGACTGATGTATATCGCTGAGAATGCGGTCGAAGTCGTGAGGTCCCAGTATCGGCATCTGCGGGATCATTAGCTGGTAGTCAGACATGTCCGGCCCGTGACAGGAATCAAACAATGTGATCACCCTTTCTGATCAGGTATGACCACAGTATTCGTACCGTCCGCTTTCTGTTATAGCACCTCTGTGCGCGGGGCACGGCGGAAAACTCGAATCCGCAGCCCGGCAGCAGCATCACCGCATCAGTCGGGACGCATATTAACTGCGGCAGCCTATCATCAGTCCAGATGACCACACTCTACCTTCAATACCGCAGAGCCGTCTATCTCGCTGTCTTTGAGCCGCTGCAGTGCTGCGGGCAGCTTCTCGAAGTCAAACACCTGCACCTGCGTTTCAACCGGTATCTCCGCGGCCAGCTGCATAAACTCCCGGGCATCGCGCCGGGTGACGTGAGCCACGCTGCGGAGGGTCCTCTCGTGATACATAAGTCGGTACGGAAACTGGGGGATATCGCTCATTGAGATGGCGTTGACCGCCACCGTTCCCCCCGGCCTGACCGCCCGCAGTGCCTCTACCACCACAGGACCGGCTGGCGCGAAAGTGATGGCGCTGTCCGCCCGCAGCTGGGGTTCGTCACCGGCTTCTCCCACCCACACTGCGCCCATTTCTCTGGCCAAGCGCTGGTGGTTCTCCGATCTGGTGTACACCACCACCTCGCAGTCCCAGTGGTGGGCCACCTGGATGACTATGTGGGCGCAGGAACCAAAGCCAAACAGCGCCAGCCTCTCGCCCGGTTGGATTTCGCTCAAACGCAGCGACCGGTAACCTATGATGCCGGCGCACAGAAGCGGCGCGGCATGCGCGGGCGAAATTGAAGCAGATATGGGCACGCTGTAATCTGTCCTGACCACCATTCGCTGGGCGAATCCTCCCGGTACGTCGAGGCCGGTAAACTGGGGATCAGTGCACAGGTTCTCCTCATCGCGGAGGCAGTAGCTGCATTCGCCGCAGGCGCTGTGCAGCCAGTAAGCCCCCCTGAGCTCGCCCAGCAGGTCCCTGTCGGTCTCGGGCCCGCACCTGCTGACTGTCCCGACCACCTGATGCCCGGGTACCACCGGATAATCGGCGGCTATATCGCCCTCAACGATGTGCAGATCTGTTCTGCATATTCCGCAGTAATGCACATCCAGCATCAGTTCACCCTCGCCGGGCTCGGGCTTGGGCACCTTTTTCAAAAGGAGAGGATCCTGTTCGATTGGTTTCGGTTCACTCACCTGCCAAGAACGCATAAAATACCCTCCAAGTCGCCGATTGTCGCCTCTGAACGTGGCCCATTATACTCCCTCGGCTCCGCAGATCAGCTGCCCACTCAGGGGGTCTTTTGCCACCTGCCGCGGACCTCGCCAATAAGGTAAAGGCTGCCCCATATAACAACAACGTCGTCCTCATCTGCATGCTTCAGACACATTTCTACCGCCCTTTTAGGATCGTTGCACCTCAGCACCTCCGAGGCATCCAGCACCTTCTCGGCCGCCTGCCGCAGAGTGCAGGCGTCAAGCCCCCTTGGAGTGGGTGCCCTGGTAACAACCACTGTACCATCGACTACACCCTGCATGGGCCCAAGCATGCTGCGGTAATCCTTATCATCCAGCATTCCCACCACACTGTGCACCCGCCTGCCGGCAAAGAGGTTCTGCACGGTCTCGGCCAGCACCGAAGCCCCGGTCGGGTTGTGGGCTCCATCCAGAATGACTAGTGGATCTTCAGCAACTCTCTCTACCCTTCCGGGCCATCGTGCCTGGCGCATCCCGTTGAGCACATCTTCTGCGGATATGTCAAAGCTGCCACCTGCCGCCTGCTCCAACGCAGCCACAGCCACCGCGGCATTCTGCAGCTGATGCCTACCCAGCATGCTGATCTCGACCTCGGGCAGCTCCCAACGGGGGCCTCGATATGAGAGTGCTCCTCCCTCGGCATCGAGCCTCAACAGGCGGTAGGCAGCTGACGAATCGCCAAAGACCGACTCCGAATCCGGACCGACCAGCTGCACAAGCGGCACATTGCGCTGCCGGGCTACATCAGCGATGACCCCCAGGGCCTCTGAGTCCTGACAGCCGACCACAGCCAGCGTACCCGTCTTGATTATTCCCGCCTTCTCAAAGGCGATCTCGGCGGCGGTATCTCCCAGCACCTCGGTATGTTCCAATCCTATGTTGGTGATGACTGCAACCTCGGGGGGGCCAACCACATTGGTGGCATCAAAACGTCCCCCCAGGCCCACCTCCAGCACCAGGACATCAACGTCCGCCTCACTGCAGTAGGCAAATAGACCTGTTGTCATGATCTCGAAAAAAGTCGGGTGATCATAGCCGCGCTGCAGGCCCCACTGCACTGCCTCTCTGACCCGGGTTATTGTGCGGGCAAAGTCTTCAGTGCCGATCAGATCTCCGTTCAGCAAGATTCGCTCCCGTATGGTCTGCAGGTGAGGAGACGAATACTGCACTGCGCGGTATCCCGCCTGCCTGAAAGAGCAGCTTATGTAGCTGGAGGTCGAACCCTTTCCGTTGGTGCCGGCGACGTGAATGGTGGGGGTATCTCTGTGCGGCTCTCCTAACCTTTTCAACAGCCACTTCATCCTGCTCAGCCCGGGCTTGCTGCTGAACTTGCCCAGCCCGTAAAGGTAATCTACCGCTTCCTGATAGTCCACTTTGCATCTCCCTCGTATCTTATGGTTGGCGTGGTTGGCAAAATAGGGGGTTATTTTTGCACTTATTGCGGTATCTCTGAACTATGAACCCAGCGACGGCTTCACGGTGGTTCTGGCTTGCTCGTGTTGCATGCCGGTGACGTGACTTCTCCGAAAAAAAGGTTGCCCGGCTGTGCTGAGCAGGCCCCTTGGCCTCACGGCGTTTTCCTCTATGCTGTTCCCTTGCTGTGTATTTTGACATAACACGGCACCTTACGAAAAGACCCCAGGCCCCTTTTTTGTCCCCACAGCCGACGCGTCTGAGGTTTCGCACTCTCCTTTATGTGACTAGTACATAGACTCTTCGGAAGGGGCGTGGTTCTGGTGAGCTTAATTGAGGAAGGGACAGCAGTTTTCATTGGTCTGAGTCTGGCGGTCTTGGTAAGGATAGGTTTCATAGGGGCGGTGCCGTGGTGATGCTGAGCGAGGGAGGCCAAGAGATTGCCGGATAGACATTAATCCAGCCCAACAGTGGCGCAAAAGGAGACTCCATCCAGGCAGCAATTCCGGGCGGGCATATTGCTGCGGGCGGGAGGTGTCCTGCCGGGGACTGTCCTGCTTTTGGTGGTGGGGCTGGCGGGAAAGTGGGCGGCCTCGCTGGCACCCCACATAAACTACGCTCTATTCACCATCGTCTTCGGCATGATCATCGGCAACACCGTCGCACTGTGTGAGGTATTTGCCCCGGGCGTGGTGGCTTACGGTCTGTGGTTGAAAACGGGTATCGTGCTGATGGGCGTCAGGCTGGCACTGGGTGATGTGGTGGCCATCGGCAGAATGGGCCTGCTATTGGTGCTGATCGAGATCGGAGTAGCCCTGTACACTGCCTCGCTTTTGGCCCGCTGCTTCGGCCCGTCGGGAAATCTGGGCAGTCTGATCGGAGTAGGGGTGGGGATGCAGTGGCTGCCTCAACTGGAGCCATAGGTTCAGAAGGGGAAGACCACACTTACGCTATAGCCGCTATCCTGATGTTCGGAGCGGTAATGGTGGTACTGTTTCCCCTGCTGGGCAGGTGGCTGCAGCTGGGAGATCAATTTTTCGGACTGTGCAGCGATCTGCCATAGACAACACCGCCACTGCCGTGGGGGCCGGGTTCGCCTATTCAGAGACGGCGGGCGAAATAGCCACAGGTGTCAAAATGACACGAATGCGTTGATGGGCGTAATCATCCTCGGCGTGTCGCTGGCCTACGCCCGCGCGGACTGACCGCATCGGTGCAAAACCGGACCGCATTCATCTGGAGGTGCTTTCCGAAGTTCCTTTTGGGATTCGCACTGCTTTCCGGATGGGTGAGTCTCGACGCGCTGACCGGACCGCAGATAGAATCGCTAACCAGCCTGTCCCGCTGGTTCTGCCTGCTGGCTTTCGCTGGCGTGGGGCTGAGGTCTCAGCTGAGCCGCATGAAGGCAGGGTACAGACCCATTCTGGTCGGGCTGGGAGTGGAGACCGCTGTGGCAGCAACCACGTTCCTGCTGCTTTCGGTAGTCCTTTGATACGCCACAGCACAGGCTGGCTTTCGGGGGCTGCAGCCTGCAGCCCCCGGTGCTTTGCACTGCCAGGCTACCCGGAGTTTTCAACAGCCTGCTTGAGGTCTCATCCGCCGTAGGGATAGCTGACAGGTTCTTCCCGTCCTGTCAGCACCCGCCATGCCCCAGCAGCCAGCGCGTGCAGCTCATCCTCACCCGGCAGGACCAGCACCTCCGCGACCCAGGCAACCCGGTCGGTAATCGCGCCGGTTATAAAGTCCGAATGAGCCATGCCGCCGGTCAGCACGACGGCATCTACATCTCCGGTCAGGACCGAGCCCATCGCTCCCACCGTCTTTGATATCTGATATACCATGGCGTCCAGCAGCAGACGGGGTTCTTCCTCTCCGCGGCGGGCCCGCCGGATCACCTTCTGCATATCGCGGGTTCCCAGATAGGCGTACATTCCCCCCTGCCCCATCATGATCTTGCGCAGCTGCGCGTGAGTGTACTCGCCCGAGAAGGCCAGATCCACCACTCCGGTGGCGGGTAGGCCTCCGGCCCGGTCTGCGCCAAAGGGCCCTTCAGCGGTGGGGTCGGTAAGGTCCACCGCCCGCCCCCCCTGCAGGGCAACCACCGTTATTCCGCTGCCCAGGTGCACGACAATGAGATTCGCCTCTTCGAATTGGCCCCCCAGTATGGAAGCTGCCCTTCTCGCCACCGCCCGGCAGTTTAGGGCATGCCACAGACTACGGCGGCACATCTGGGGAAGCCCGGATATGCGGGCCTCCTCGGTCAGCTCATCCACGCAGACCGGATCGACTATGTAAGAGGGTACCCCCAGCTGTTCGCCAGCACGGTGAGCCATCAGTCCGCCCAGGTTGGCCGGATGCTGCCCCTGCGCTCCCCGGCGAAGGTCCTCAAGCAGCGCCTGGCAGGTGGGGTAGGTGCCCCCCGGAGCTGGCCGCGCAAGGCCCCCGCGACCCGCTACTGCCGCCAGATCTTCGGCATCGGTATCGATCTCCCGCAGAAAATCCCAGACCCGATCCATGCGGAACTCCAGCTGGTCGGCCACCTGCTCGAATCTGTCCAGTTGTCCGTCTTCATGTCGGTAGGTTTCCTCAGCCAGAGTACAGCAGGTCTGCTCTCCATCCTCCGAGGCTGCTGATACTACGGCAACCTTTGTCGACGTATTTCCCGGATTTATGGTGAGTATCTTTCGCTCATCGTCCATGATAAAGCCTCCCATAAACTAGATGACTGCCCAGCCACCGTACATCCTGCGGCACCGCCGTCTCAAAAGCAGGCACCGAGTATATCTATATTATCGCATTCGGCGTCCGGAGTTTGCATCCCGGCCAGACTACCACACCCGCCGATCGACAAAGGAGGGTGTCAGCCGGTCGAGAAGTAAGGTGACGAGGAGGTAAGGTTTGTTTATTTGACTGCTGCGAAAGAAATGACGCCTACCTGCGCATAATGAAACCCCGGGGGTGCAGCTGATGCCGCTGTAACGTTGAACCACACGGCTGCCACAATTCGACGCACGGTCCGTCTTGGCGGTCGGATCTGTCTGTGCTATGATGTTAGCAAATAGATAAAGGCTGTGAAGGAAACGAGTAGGGAGGCTCCTCCGTTCAGAGAGCCTGGGTCGCTGCGAGCCGGGTCGGAGAGGTGTTCTGAAAATCCTTCCGGAGCCGCAGGCTGAACATCCCCGCTTTAGGGGGCCAGTAAGCTGTGCCGGAGCTGTCCGTTAACGCAGAGGGATATAAGGGGCAACCCCGTATCCTGGCCAAGAGGGCCCTGCGGGGCCAATCTGGGTGGTAACGCGGTACATGCCGTCCCGGTGTGGGGCGGTTTTTGTGTTTTATGAACATCCTGTATGACACAATATCGGTAAATGAGTCAGGAGGGATTGGACAAGTGTTCGAACCGGTATCCAACGATGTAGATTTCCCTGAAATGGAATCCAGACTGCTGAAGTGGTGGGAGGAAAGCGGGCTGCGTCATACCTACCTGAAAAAGAATGACGAATCGGACAAGCGGTTTTCCTTCCTGGATGGTCCCATCACTGCGAACAACCCCATGGGCGTCCACCATGCGTGGGGACGCACATACAAGGACCTGTTCCAGCGATACAAGACCATGCAGGGGTTCGCCCAGCGCTACCAGAACGGCTTTGACTGCCAGGGCCTGTGGGTAGAGGTTGAAGTGGAAAAAGAGCTGGGCCTCAATTCCAAAACCGAAATTGAAGATTACGGAATTGCCGAATTTGTGGAAAAATGCAAAGAAAGAGTGCGCCGTTTTTCAGCCATTCAGACTGAACAGTCAAAGCGGCTCGGCTACTGGATGAACTGGGAAAACTCCTATTACACCATGTCAGAGGAGAACAACTACACTATCTGGCACTTTCTGAAGATTATGCATCAGCGGGGACTGATATACCGCGGGCATGACAGCATGCCGTGGTGCACTCGCTGCGGCACCGGACTGAGCGAACACGAAATCGTCACCGAGGGATACAAGGAAATGACCCACACCAGCCTCTACGTTCGACTGCCCATGGCCGAAAGGGACGCATCTTTGGTGGTGTGGACAACAACTCCCTGGACCCTGCCCGCCAACGTAGCTGTGGCAGTAAACCCCGAGGAAACCTACGCCGAGGTTGAAGTGGAAGGCGAGAGGCTCATTCTGGCCAAGCAGGCGGCCCGTCGAATTTTCGGAGAAGACGTCGAAGTCCGCAGCACCTTTCCCGGCTCCCGGTTGGTAGGGGAAAATTACCGCGGCCCCTTTGCTGAGCTACCGGTGCAGCAGGACGTAAAACCGGTGATAATTCCGTGGGAGGAGGCTGACCCGGAGGAAGGAACCGGCTGCGTGCATATAGCCCCCGGATGCGGTAAGGAGGACTTCGAGCTGGGAGGCGAATTCGATCTTCCAACGCTGGCGCCCCTGGATGAATTTGGCAACTTCCTTTCGGGATATGGATTCCTGGTCGAGCAGGGCGCCTGGGATACAAGCGAACAGATCATCGAAAACCTGCGAGAAAAGGGCCTGCTCATCCGCACCGAGGACATTACCCACCGTTATCCAGTGTGCTGGCGCTGCGGTGAGGAACTCGTCTTCCGCCTGGTGTCCGAATGGTTCATAGACATGGATCAGTGGCGCGAGGAGATAATGGATGTAGTCGAAGACATACGTTGGATACCCGAATTCGGCAAGGAACGAGAGCTTGACTGGCTCCGCAACATGGATGACTGGATGATCTCGAAGAAGCGGTACTGGGGCCTGGCTTTGCCCATCTGGACCTGCGATGATTGTTCAGGTTTCGAGGTGGTAGGCGGCCGTGATGAGCTGCAGGAGCGTGCGGTTGAGGGCTGGGAGGAATTTGAGGGTCACACCCCTCACCGGCCCTGGGTGGATGAGGTGAAGATCGCATGCTCCCACTGCGGTGCAACCATGAGCCGCATTGAAGATGTGGGCAACCCCTGGCTGGATGCCGGTATCGTGGCTTATTCTACCCTGCATTACCTGACGGACCGGGATTACTGGAGGAAATGGTTCCCGGCAGATTTCATCACTGAAAGCTTTCCCGGGCAGTTTCGCAACTGGTTTTACTCTCTTTTGGCCATGAGCGCTGCCATAACCGGAGAACCACCATTCCTTACCGTGCTGGGTCACGGACTTGTACTTGACGAACACGGCGAGGAGATGCATAAAAGCGCCGGTAACGCCATCTGGTTTGAAGATGCCACCGACGATATAGGTGCCGACGTAATGCGCTGGCTTTACCTGCGGGCTAACCCGTCTGGTAATGTGCTTTTCGGCTACGGGACCGCCGATGACGTGCGCCGGCAGTTCATAATTCCCCTGTGGAACGTCTACTCATTTTTCGTTACTTACGCCCGCCTGGACGGCTTCGTGCCGGGAGAAGAACCCGCCGTTCCATTAAACGAGCGTCCGGTGTTGGACAGGTGGCTCTACTCCCGCCTGTTTACGACGGTCAGCGAGGTGCAGCAGAGGCTGGAGGATTATGATGCCGCTTCTGCCACCCGGGCCGTTGAGGAATTCGTCGATGACCTGTCAAACTGGTACGTGCGGCGTTCGCGCCGGCGCTTCTGGCGGAAGGGCGATCTTGATGACGAGCAGGCACAGAAAGAAAAGCTTGCCGCCTACCAGACGCTTTACGAGGCGCTGGAGGTGCTTGTTCGCACGCTAGCTCCGTTCATCCCCTTCACTACAGAGCAGATGTACCAAAACCTTGTGGTCGCTGGCCGACCGGGAGATGAGCACCCACCCAGTGTGCACCTGACCGATTTCCCCAGACCGCACAAGCAGTGGAAAGATGACCGACTGCAAAGGGAAATGAAGAAGGCGCGCCAGATAGCTTCTCTGGGCAGGGCTGCCCGCAACGAGGTCGGCCTGAAGGTTCGGCAGCCGCTTAGGAAGATCCTGGTTGCCGGACCCGAATGGGATCATTCCCTCAACGGGCTGATCAAAAGCGAGGTCAACATCCGCGAAATCGTACGGGTTTCCGACGAAAGAGAGTTTTTGACCTACGAGATAAAACCAGACTACGCCAAACTCGGACCCAAGTACACCGATGACATGCCGCAGGTGGCAGCAGCCATCGAAACAGCTGATCCACGCTGGATGATCGAGCAAATCGAGGCCGGTGAGGAATTCGAACTGGACGGCTATACCCTGCAGCCCGGCGAACTGGAAGTGAGGACACGCAACCGGGAAGGTTACGCTGCGGCGACAGAAGAGGGATACACGGTAGCGCTGGACACAGAACTGACCCCGGAGCTCCGCCGTGAGGGACTGGCCCGGGACTGCATACGCTTCGTACAGCAAAGCCGGAAGGAATGCGGCCTGGAGGTCTCCGACCGTATCCATTTGCTGTGGAGGACAGAGGGCGAAATGAAGCAGGCGATGGAAGATTTCTCCGACGTCATCGCCGACGAGGTGCTGGCGCGGTCATTCCAGGCCGGCGACCCCAGGCAGCATCAGCATTACTTCTGCACAGAAATTGAGGGACACAAGGTAGAAATCGGACTGCAGAAGGCCTAGGTGAAGATGAATTTCGCCCACAGGCAGGATTATGCAGTGTGACGTTGAATCAAAAAATAAGTAGTGTATTTTGGCTTCGTTTACAGATCGGCTGACGCCGGTTTGATATAGAAATTGCGCGCCCCTGCCTCCCCACCGATCACTCCCCAACTCGCCAGGAAGCAGGGGCGCTAAACTTTGGCAGCATCTGTTTGTTGGTCCTCGTGGGGCGCATGATGGAGTAAAATGCGCTTCACCTTGGAATTGCTAATCACAAGTGACAACTGTAAAAACCATCCGCCACCGAAAGGAGTATAGCTGATATGACACGGATCAGAGATATCCGCCTTGCCCTGGTGCTTTTGATCATCCTGGCGGCCGCCGTGTGGCCCGCAGCGTGCCGGGTCGCCGAACCGGAGGGCAACGATGAGGAAATAGAACATCTGCAGCAGCAGGTAGACAGCCTGCAGCAGGAAGTTCAAATGCTGGGAGACCGGCTGACAGAACTCGAGTCGTCGCAGATGATCATGGCGGACGGCCGCGCCAAGGTCGTCGCCTACCTGGGCTACGATGACGGGACGAACGCATACACGATACCGGTACTGCGTCCCGCCAACGACACTGACAACCTGAAAGAAGCTGCCCTTCAGCAGATGATAGAGGGACCTGCCGAGGACAGTCCGCTGTTTACCGTCGCTCCTCCGGAGACTCAAATACTGGGGCTGGAAGTCGAGCAGGGAACTGCCACCGTCGATTTCAGCAGCGAAATAGCGACCTACGCGGAAGGCTCCACCGGTGAAACCCTGGTCATCGCCGCGATAGTCAACACCCTTTCTGAGTTCCCCGATATCGATCAGGTCGTAATACTGGTAGAGGGAGAAGAGGGAGTCAGCCTCGGCGGACATTACGTCCTGTCAGAACCGCTGGAGAGGTTCGAAGACATGATACCATGACACAACCACAGCAACCGCATAAGAAGCTGGCTGTTCAGATGAGACCTTTTCGCAGCCAGTAAAGCCCCTTGAGGCTTTACTTAGCGAGGTTACCGAAAAGACCAAAGGCTCCGAGCCCCGGCAACGCGCTGGGGCTTTTGCTTTCTGGCCTGCGAACCACAACTCTCTTTCCCCTTGGATAGTCCCGATACTATATGTTAAAATTATGGTAATATACCATATTATATTCTCCCTTTAAATGTAGCGTCATCCAAGGGAATTTATTGCTGTAGTTCGCTGTGAGACGAAAGATCATCCCCGTTATTATTGGGAATGGGACGAAAATCTGCTCGAAAGGTCCTCAAGCTGCGGGCCTTCGAAGGGAGGTTGAGACTTATTATGGAGCGCACATGCCGCATAGCTCTTTGCCTGACTGTGGCAGCGGCATTATTGCTGCTGGCGGTGGGGTGCACCGAGACCGGTGAGGTGGAGGAAGTGAGCATATACGGCAGTCCTGCGGCAATAGACGATCAACTCCCCGATGACGTCGCCGAAATGTGGAAACGTTCGACCCTGCTGGACCGTAGCACACCGGCGGGTGAGGAGGCCCAGTTTATAGGCGATGACTGGCAGGTCAGGACCTCGCACTACCTGGGTGACTTTGATGTGTACGTGGAGGAAATAGACGACGAGGGCAACGTGGTGGAAGGCGAGTTGGAGTACCTGAGGACTGAGGTAAGCTACCTGGCGCTGGCCACCTACGAAGTGGAGACGCACGACAATCTCCGGGTGAAGGCAGGGATAGTCCGAAAAAACAGGTGCAAGGACCGGCAGGAGGATTCCGGCGGCGGATTCAGGGAATTCGAACAAGCGCGGGTGGTAAATCCCGATGGCGAACCGACAACGGTACTAACCGAACTCAAGCCTCTCGGCCGCGAACTCTGGGAGTGTCCGGAGGCCGGGGCGGAATACCTCACAATGGAGATTTTCTGCCTCGTGGTCGGCTGGATAAACCGCCCGGAAGTCAGCGAATTTGCCATTCGGTTCAGCGACGGCAGGTCTGCCACCCTGAATGCGGAAACACATCAATACTTCGTGGGAGTATTGAGCCACGAGACATTTGATTTCCCGGTAGATGAGGGTCGACCCCACACTGCGTTCGACGAGATAACCGTGCGAGAGGTTACTGCCTACGATGAGGACGGAGACGTAATCGAGTGAGCTGCTCGGCCAAGAGACCCCGGGCTGGTAACTGAAGCACTGGTTGCTCCCAATCGCTGATATCATGCTGACAAGCGGCGGGAGGTTTCCGCCGCTTTTCGGGGTTATGCGCTCGGTGTGTGTCAGCGGAACTCTGTTTGGGCTGAGTTTTCCGCGTATCTTGCACCTGGGTGTTCAACCGGCGCAGGTGAGGCTGAACACAACCGTTTCGGGGCGGTGGTGTAATGCTCAGCTGCACGTAGCCACACCTCGCAAGGCCCGCAGGGCGGTGCGGTCAGAGATCGGCTTCCCCTCCGGCTGTACTCAGTACAGACCGGCCAAGCTCAAAATGCGGTCTCAGGATGATATTGTGCCAAAAGGTGATGTTCCATTTGCAGCCTGGCGGGTAGGCCTATCGTCTTTATCAGTCCTATACGCTGGCACACCTCCACTATCACCGGCGCTGAACCTGCGGAAACTACCTCCACGGGCATGGCTTTTCCCTCCATCCTCATCACAAAATAGGACGAGAGAAGCTAGTCAGTTATTACCAATCGATAATTGATCTTTGCTGTTTGGTGAATCGCTGAAAATCGGATTTACGCCTCGACCATGACCATGACGCTCCGCTGGATCATACTCCTGCGGGGAAACCGCCTTTGGGCCACGATCATTGGCCTTTTTGAAGTGTCAATATGAGCATATGCAATTCCCTTTCCCTGGTGGACCAATATCGACCAGCCGCTGTGCGTATTGGTGTACGGTTTGGGGAGGAAAAACTGGCCCTCAGGCACTCGATGCTCATGGCGGTAGTGAGGGAAGAATTCTATCTGGTCTCACACCTGCGGAAGCAGGGTTTTGCTGTCACGTCCAGGCAGGGCGCAGGAAAAGACAGAAGCAGGCAGGTGCTGCTGGTCGCTTTTGGACGGAAGCTCGGCGGAGAGGCAAAAGACATAATACCCGTTTTCAGCACGTGCGGTCTAATCCAAGAATCAATTACCCGATATCCATTTTGAGGTAATGGTCAATCAGGCGGTCCACGCAGGTAGACTTCCGGTTTCACCCCCATAAGCCGCATGA